>CAYVFO010000061.1:3403-14355 GCA_964450975.1 uncultured Elusimicrobia bacterium
GTCGAAAGCTGGACGCGCACCAGCAGCAGCAGGTGCGCGTCCAGCTTTCGACCGTCCTTCAGGGCGTCGTGTGTCAGCAGCTGCTGCCGCGCAAGGGCGGCGGCGGCCAGGTCTGCGCGCGCGAGTACATGAAGGTCACGACCGGCATCGCGAACCTGATCCGCGAGGCCAAGACGCACCAGATCTACGGCGCGGTCGAGGCCGGCGCCAAGCACGGAATGATCACGATGGACCAGTATCTCGCTTTCCTGCTCAAGCAGGGCCTGCTCGACGCCGAAGAGGCGGTCGCCGCCGCGCACGACGCGGAGACCGTCAAGCGTCTGGCCGGCATGACCGCGCCGCCGCCGCCCGGAGCGCCGTCGTGATCATCGCGGCGATCCGCAAGAAGCTCGCCTACACGGCGCGCGAGTGGGCGAAGACCCAGGGCCTCGAGCTGCCCGCGCAGCTGCTCGTCTCCCCGCCGCCGCCGCACGTCAAGAACGCGGACCTCTCCCTGCCGTGGCCGCTCGCGGCCGCGAAGATGGCCAAGAAGAACCCGCTCGAGCTCGCGAAGGCGATGGCCGAAGCGATCGCCAAGATCCCCGAGGTCGAGGCCGCCGTCGCCTCGCCGCCCGGCTTCGTCAACGTGACGCTCCGGCAGACGGCGCTGTGCGGCAATCTCAAGGCGATCACGCTCGCCCCCGCCGCGTACGGCCTCGACGCGGACGGCCCCAAGACCAAAGTTTTGATCGAGTTCGTCTCCGCCAACCCGACGGGCCCGCTGCACATGGCCTCGGGCCGGGGCGCCACCCTCGGCGACAGCCTCGTCCGGATCATGAAGCGCCTCGGCCGCGACGCGAAGGCCGAGTACTACGTGAACGACGGCGGCGACCGCGTCATCCTGCTCGGCCAGTCGATCATGGCGCGCTACAAGGGCACGGCCGTCCCCGAAAAGGGCTACCAGGGCGAGTACCTCGTCGAGCTCGCCGCCGCCGCTCCCGCGGAGAAAGCCTCGTGGAGCGAGGAGCAGTGGGGCCGCTACGCGATGGACACGCTTCTGGCGTCCCACAAGGACGACATGAAGGTCTTCGACGCGAGCTTCGACCGCTGGTACCTCGAGAGCGAGCTCTTCGCCTCCGGCGCGGTGCCGAAGACGCTCGAGTTCCTCAAGTCGCGCGGCATGGTCTTCGAGAAGGACGGCGCCGTCTGGCTCGGCACGCAGAACGCCGAGGGCTCGACCGACGACAAGGACCGCGTGCTCGTGAAGTCCACCGGCAAGCCGACGTACTTCCTGCCCGACATCGCCTACCACAAGGACAAGTACGACCGCGGCTTCGACCGCGTCATCGACATCTTCGGCGCCGACCACCACGGCTACGTTCCGCGCATGAAGGCCGCGATCGCGGCGCTCGGCAAGGCTCCCGAGAGCTACCACGCGATCGTCCATCAGCTCATCCACTTATTCCGCGGCAGCGAGGCCGTGAAGATGTCCAAGCGCGCGGGAACCTTCATCTCGCTGCGCGAGATCATCGACGAGGTCGGCAAGGACGCGTGCCGCTTCTTCTTCGCGCTGCGCACGCCCGACAGCCACCTCAACTTCGACCTCGAGCTCGCGAAGAAGCAGTCGAGCGAGAACCCCGTCTTCTACGTGCAGTACGTGCACGCGCGCGTCTGCTCGATCTTCCGCAAGGCGAAGGAGACCGGGCTGTGGAACGGCGGCGAGCTGCCGATGCCCAACGCCCGCTACCTGGGCGCCCCGGAGGAGCGCGCTCTGCTCGACAAGCTCGCGTGGTTCCCCGAGGCCCTGCTCGACTCCGAGCGGCTGCTCTCGCCGCACCCTCTCGCGAACTACCTCATGGAGCTCGCGGGGCTCTTCCACCCGTTCTACGAGAAGTGCCCCGTCGTCGCGGCCGACGATCCCGAGGTCGGCCGCTCGCGCCTGCTGCTCATCGCGGGCGTGCGCGACGTGATCCGCGAGGGCCTGTCCTTGCTCGGCGTCAGCGCGCCCGAGCAGATGTAAGCAGGGCCGTCGCGCACCGCAGCAGCTCCGCGGGCTCCCAGGGCTGGCGGACGCACATGTCCGCTCCCGCCTCCAGGGCCCGCCGCTCGAGCTCGGAGAACTCCTCGACGCCGCTCGCGATGACGATCTTCATCCGAGAGCGGCTCTCGCGCAGCTCGCGCGTTATGTCGAGACCGGTCAGCTGCGGCATCATGAAGTTCACGATCATGAGGTCCGGCTTGCCCGCGCGCGCCATCGCCAGCGCGGTGAGGCCGTCGTAGGCCGTCGAGACCCGGCAGCCGGCGGACTCGAGGAGCCACGTGTAGACGTCCGCGGTATCACGGGAGTCGTCGGCGACTAAAACCCGGGGGGCGGAGGCGAAATCGTCGTGGCGCTTGGTCATGGCGATCAGTATGCGCGGCCGTCTCAAAATCGGCAAGACCCAGTCACAATACTGGTACCAGGCGTCGTCATGGGCCGACCGTACAATAGTCACATGACGCCCGAGACGGCCGCGTCGTATCTGTGCCTCGCGTTCACGCTCGACCGCAAGGAAGCCCTGCCGATCCTGCAGGCGAACTTCCCGGTCGTGCACCGCGCCCTTTCCGACGGCTCGCTGCCCCTGGAGGCGTGGCGCAAGCTCGAGCGCCATCTGCCTTGGCCCGAGTGGCGCCGCACCTGGGACCGGTGCGAGCGCCTCCGCCGGCGCGCCGTCGAGATGGCCGCGCGCGCGGGCGGGACGCTCGAGGACGTGACCTTCGAGGCCGACGACGAGACCATCCAGCGCGTCGTGCTGACCTGCCTCGCGACCGAAACCGGCACCCGGCTGCTGCTGGGCCGCAAAGGCGGCTTGTTCGTCCGCGAATAAGCTAGGATCGCGCCATGGCCTACAATCCTCCGGGAATCATGTCCTCCGCCGAGCTCGCGACGCGCGCGTTCATCCAGCGCGTGTATCTGTGGATGGGGCTCGGCCTCGCCGTCACGGGCGCCTGCGCCCTCTTCATGGCGTCGGACCCGCGCATGATCATGGCGCTCGTCCAGAACCGCTTCCTCTTCTACGGGCTCCTGATCGCAGAGCTCGGCCTCGTCGTGTACCTCTCCGGCTGGGTCAGGACGATGGAGGTCGGCACCGCGCGCTTCGCGTTCCTGTTCTACTCCGCGCTGTCGGGGATCACGATGTCCTCGATCTTCCTCATCTACACGAGCGGCTCGATCGCCAACGCCTTCTTCATGAGCGCCGGCCTCTTCGGCATCATGAGCGTCTACGGCTGGGCCACGAAGACCGACCTCACCTCGATGGGCAACTTCATGCTCATGGGCCTGCTCGGCGTGATCCTCGCCTCGGTCGTGAACATCTGGACGCGCAGCCCCGCCGTCGAGTGGGCGACGTCCATCATGAGCGTGATCATCTTCACCGGCCTGACCGCCTGGGACACCCAGAAGCTCAAGGCGATCAACCGCGAGGGCGGCGCCGACGGCAAGCTCGCGATCGCGGGCGCGCTGACGCTCTACCTCGACTTCATCAACCTGTTCCTCGCCTTGCTGCGAGTCACGGGCCGGCGCCGGGACTAGACGCTCTTCAGCGCCTTGCGGGCGGCGGCGATCGCGAAGTCGAGCTCGCGGTCGGTGTGCGCGTAGGAGACGAACGCCGCCTCCCACTGCGCCGGCGGGAGATACACGCCCTCCTTCAGCATGCCGTGGAAGAAGCGGCCGTACGCCTTCTTGTCGGCCTTGAGCGCGGTCGTGTAGTCGATCGCGGCCATGCCGTCCATGAAGAACGGCGTGAACATCGAGCCGAAGGACTGGATGCGCAGCGGCACGCCCGCCTCGATCGCCGCCAGGCGCAGGCCCTCGCAGTAGTAGCCCGCGAGCTGCTCCATGCGCTTGTAGGGGTTCACCTGCCGGAGCAGGTCGAGCATCGCCGAGCCCGCCGCGACGGCGACGGGGTTGCCGGAGAGCGTGCCCGCCTGATAGGCGGGGCCCTCGGGGGCGATCATCGACATCACGTCCTTGCGGCCGCCGTACGCCGCGAGCGGCATGCCGCCGCCGACGATCTTGCCGAGGATGGTGAGGTCGGGCTTGATGCCCGCGAGCGTCTGGACGCCGCCGTAGCAGACGCGGAAGCCGGTGATGACCTCGTCGAAGACGAGCAGCGCCTTCTCCTTCTTGGTGAGCGCGCGCAGGCTCTCGAGGTAGCCCTCGGCCGGCGGCACGACGCCCATGTTCGCGGGGATCGGCTCGACGAACACGGCCGCGATCTTGTTCTTGTGCTTCTTGAAGGCCTTCTTGAGCGCTTCGATGTCGTTGAACGGGACGACGACGGTCGTTGCGGCCATCGCCTTGGGCACGCCCGCGGAGTCCGGGATGCCGAGCGTGGTGGCGCCCGAGCCGGCGGCGACGAGCAGCGAGTCCACGTGCCCGTGGTAGCAGCCCGCGAACTTCACGATCAGGTCGCGCTTCGTGAACGCGCGCGCGGCGCGGGCGGCGCTCATGGACGCCTCGGTGCCGGAGCTCGTCAGGCGCAGCAGCTCCATCGACGGCAGCGCGTCCTTGATGCGCTCGGCCAACCCGACTTCGTTCTCGGTGGCGGCGCCGAACGTCGAGCCCTTCGCGAGCGCGGCCTGCGCGGCCGAGACGATCTCGCGGCGCGCGTGGCCGAACATGAGCGGGCCCCACGACAGGCAGAAGTCGACGTAGGCGCGGCCGTCGGCGCCCTCGATCCACGCGCCGGAGCCGGAGCGCACGAAGAGCGGCACGCCGCCGACCGACTTGAACGCGCGGACCGGCGAGTTCACGCCGCCGACGAGCGTCTTGCGGGCGCGCTCGAAGATCTTCTTCATGCTCACGCGCGGGGTCTTCTTATGGGTCAGGCGAGCCACTGGGCGGCCTCCAAAGCGTAATAGGTCAGGATGAAGTCGGCGCCGGCGCGCTTGATGGACGTCAGGCTCTCGAGCGCGACCTTCTTCTCGTCGATCCAGCCGTTCTTCGCCGCGGCCTTGATCATCGCGAACTCGCCCGACACCTGATAGGCGGCGGTCGGCAGATTGAACTTCGTCTTCACCGCGCGCAGCACGTCGAGATAGGGCATCGCGGGCTTGACCATCACCATGTCCGCGCCCTCGTCGACGTCGAGCGCGACCTCGCGGAGGGCCTCGGCGAAGTTCGCCGGATCCATCTGGTAGGTCGAGCGGTCGCCGAAGGAGGGCGGGCTCTCCGCCGCCTCGCGGAACGGGCCGTAGAACGCGGACGCGTACTTCGCCGCGTACGCCAGAATCGGGGTGTCCTTGTGGCCGCTCTCGTCGAGGGCCTTGCGCATCGCGCGCACCTGCCCGTCCATCATGCCCGACGGCGCGACGATGTCGAAGCCGGCCTTCGCCTGCGAGACCGCGGTCTTCGCCGCGAGCTCGATCGTGGGGTCGTTCAAGACCTCCCCGTCCTTGACGATGCCGCAGTGGCCGTGCGAGGTGTACTCGCAGAAGCAGAGGTCGGCGATGAGGATGAGCTTCGGGTGCTTGGCCTTGATCGCCTTGGCGGCCTGCTGGACGATGCCGTTCGCGGCGTACGCGCCGGAGGCCTTCGCGTCCTTCTTGTCGGGGATGCCGAAGAGGATGACGGCCGGGATGCCGAGGCGCTCGGCCTGACCCGCGACCTTCACGACCTCGTCGACCGAGTACTGGAAGTGGCCGGGCATCGAGGAGATCGGCCGCTTCTGATTGCGGCCGGGCCTCACGAACAGCGGGAGGACGAAATCCTTGGGCGAGAGCTCGGTCTCGCGGACGAGCGCGCGCAGCGCGGGCGTCGAGCGGAGGCGCCGGGGGCGCTGGACGGGGAAGTGCATGAGGGCGATTGTACCAAATCGCCCGACGGAGCCCTTAGGAGAGGGCCCGGGCCAGCGCGTCGGCGAAGGAGCTCGCCGTCGGCCAGCGGTCTTCAGGCCGCGGCTCGAGCGCGCGCGCGATCGCGACGTCCACGTCCTTGCGGAGCGTGGGCGCGGCCTCGGTCGGAGGCCGGTAGAGCTTCTGCGCCTTCATCATGAGCCCGCCCGAAGGATAGGGCGTCTTGCCGGTCAAAGCCTCGTAGGCGCACGCGCCGAGCGCGAACACGTCCGCGGACGGCGTGACGACGCCCTGCTCCTGCTCGGGCGACATGTACGCGGGCGTGCCCGCGACCTCGATCTTCGACAAAGTGGACATCGTCTCGGCGACGCGGCGCGCGATGCCGAAATCCATGACCTTCGCGGCGCCGGTTCCGACCATCACGTTCGCGGGCTTGAGATCCTGGTGCACGACGCCCTGGCCGTGCGCGTAGTCGAGCGCGGCCGCGACCTGCTTGAGCAGCAGCGCGATCTCCGCGGCGGGCAGCGGCCCGCGCGCGAGCCGGTCGTGCAGGCTCTCGCCCGGGACCTTCTCGAAGACGAGGAACAGGCCCTCCGCGTCCTCGTGGATCGCGTGGATCTCGACGATATTGGGGTGCTTGAGGCCCGCGACGGTGCGCGCCTCTTTGAGGAAGCGGCCGCGCTCCCGCATGTTGTCGGCGATCTCGGGACGGAGCTTCTTGAGCGCGACGGTGCGCTGCAGGCCGATGTCGATCGCCTCGTAGACGACGCCCATGCCGCCTCGGCCGAGCGTCTTGACCACCTTGAAGCCCTTCGGCACGGCCTCGGGCGGGACGGCGACGGCGGCCTTGAGGACCTCGTGGTCCTCCTTGCGCAGCGCGAGGCGGAGCGAGGAATCGCCGCGCTTGCGGAACAGCGCGTACGAGAAGAAGATCAAAGCGGTGCCGATCGCGCCGAGCCACACGGCCCACGAGCGGGCGCCGCGGCGCGCGCCGCCGTCGCGGCGGGCGAGCGTGTCCTGATAGAGATCGTCGAACTGCGCGTCGAGCGCGGCCGCTCGCTCGAGATCGGCGAGCTCCGCCTCGGGCCGGCCCATCGCGGCGTAGGCGCGCGCGCGGGAGACGAACGCCTCGGCCGCGAGCGGCTCGGAGAGCAGGAAGCGGTCGACCTCGCCCACGGCCTCGGAGGCCCGTCCGGCGTCGACGAGGCCGTCGGAGAGCAGGCGCAGCGCGCGCTTGTCCTTCGGGTCGGCGGCGAGCGCGGTGCGCGCGTCCTCGACGGAGCCTTCGTGCCGGCCCAGCCCGCGGCGCGCGAGCGAGCGCAGGCGGAACGTCGGGCCGTCCTTGGCGCCGCCCTCGATGCGGCGCGTGAGCGCGGACTCCGCGCCCGCGAAATCCTTCATGCCGATCTTGCGCGCAGCGTCGCGGAACGCGGCGGCGCCCGCGGCGTCGGCCGGCGCGGCTCCGGCGCCCAGACCGGCGCCGGCGGCGAACGCGGGCCCGCGCGACGCGGCGCCCGCGGCGGCCCCGAACGACAGCGGCGAGGCGAGCAGCGGCTGCTGCTTGAGCTCCTCGATCTCGCGCGAGCCGTCCTCGAGCAGCGCGGCGCGCGCCTTCATCGTCTTCTCGTCGACCGCCTTCTTCACGGGCGCGGTCAGCGCGACGTAGCCCTGGAGCTCCGGATCGCCCGGATTGCGCTTGAGCGCCTCGAGCGCGAACTGCCGCGCTTCCTCGCGCCGCCCCTGGCTCTCGAAATCGCCGACGCGCGAGCGGTCTTCCTTCGTCTGATCGGTGGGCGGATTGCCGTCGGCGTCCGGGCGCTCCACGGAGAGCGTAACGGGCCCGTCGTTGGACGGCGGCGTGGTCTTCGCGACCTTGTCGTCGTCGGAATAGCCCTCGCGCCGCGTGATGGTCTGCAGGCCCTTCTTGTTCTTCTTGCGCTGCGCCTGGCGCAGGCGCCGCTCTTCCTCGTCGTCGATGTGAACGGGCGACTGCCGAGCGCCGCTCGCGAGCGGACATCCGGGCGTCCCGGGGGTGCAGCTCCCGTCCTTGGTCACGTTCGGGCCGATGGAGCCGGCGGCGATGGCGGCCGTGGTCGTGCCCGCCGTCTTCGCGCAGCCGGGAGTGCCCGCGACGCAGTCAGCAACGATTACCTTCGCGGACTCTTTGGCGAACGGGTCCTCGCCGTCGTTGGCGAACGCGGACACCGAGACAAGGAGCAGAAAGGCGGGAAGCAGCTTGCGCATAAGAGGGGGTTAACCGGAGTGTAACCCCGCCGTCCAAAGCTGTCAAGGCGGGCTTAACTATCCTTTAATTTAGGGAGCCAAGGGTCCTATTCGGCCTAGGCCGCATGCCGTTCGGGGCTTGGGACGCATGCCCCAGGGAAAGACCTCGCAGTGCCGCTATTATTAGGATGTCCGGACGCCGACCGGGCAAGGAGACTTCGAATGCAGATCAGCCGCATCCGCACCATCCTGACCTCCGCTTACGTCACCGGAATGCTCGTTTCCGCTATGCCCGTCGTCCGGCACGACGCGCAGTTGGCCTCCGCCGTCAACCTCGACAAGATGATCGCCGGCCTCCAGACCGCCGGCTTCACCGCCGCCTCCTCTCAGGCCCAGGTCATCGTTCCCCCCGCCGTTACGACCGATCCCGGCGCCCAGACCGAAGAGCCGGTCATCACGGAAGAGCTGATGGCCCGTCTCGTCAAGCGCGCTTTGTCCGCTCAAAAGGATTCCCTCATCGACGCGGCAGTCTGCAAGCCGCTCACGATCTGCGACGGCACGGCCGACATCCCGGCCAAGCAAATCGCCGCGACCGAGAACACGGTCGGCAAGCACATCGTGGCGGTGCCTACGAAGCAAGGCAGCAAGGACATAGTGGTCTTCCTCAAGCGCAGCGACACTCTCATCGACGTCTATCTGACCGACAGGACCGGCAAGCTCCGCGCCGCCGCGGTCAACGACACCGCCGGCGTCCGGCTGGTCACGAACGAGTCGGTCGCGGACAAGTACAGGGCGCAGATGAAGTATCTTGCCAGCCTCGCGAATCAGCTCCCCCCCCCCTCGACCACGGTCGCGAGCAACCAAGCCGGAAGCTGATTTCCACTGCCTGAAATAAGAGAGGGCCCGCGATGAGCGGGCCCTCTTTCTTTTTCGTGGCCCAGGGGCGCCTAGGACAAAAGACCCTCGTTACGCGACACCGCGACCGCTATTCTTATCTAGACATCTCTGTAGCTCGGGGAAATCGGCCCCGGGGCATCCACGACCCGACCGATCGGGTGAGACCAGGGACTTCGGCGCCAATGCGCCCAAGTCTCTGGCTTTTTATTTAAATGAGGCACATGGAACGATTATCGACATACATCCGCATTAGACCGGCTCTCCTTTGGGCGCTGGCGACATGCCTCATCCCCATGTCGGCCTGCAACAATCCAACGCCATCCTCCGAGCCTTCAAAGTCGGACGAGCGGCTCCCGATGCCCGCCGCATCACATGGGAACGACTTGAGCGGCGCCAACAATCCCGGCGAACGAGAATCTATCCAGAATTCCGCCTCAGAACTCGACGCGTTAGTCGACGCACAAGAGAAACTGGCGGAAGAGCGCCGCCGCACCATGATCACACCCGCTCCGGCGAATTTCAAGCCCGAAGCAGCCGCGCGCAAAGTGCGCTTGAAATTGATTCTTGAAAAGTCGATTCTTCGTAGCGGCGAGAATCCTCGATTCCGCCTTGAGCTGGCCAATGTCGGCCGCGATTCCATCACTTATCAAGAATCCGATTCGAGCATCTTCGTCAAGGGCGGCGGGCTGCTCTCTTCCGATGTCATGCGATTTTATCTGACGGATGGTCACGGCAAACGCGTCGAGCTCATGCCCCGCATTTTTCGCTCCGGGAGCTCATCGGAGATCCGCCCCCAACGCAATGAAATCCCGAAGGGGGAGCGTTGGCAGCGCGAAACAAACGCCAAAGGGCAGGCGCACGCCTCTTTCAGAATCAAGATTCTTCCCGGCGAAACCCTGCACAGCTTGGGCGACAATGACTCTCCAAATGAAAACTTCAAGACTCTGCATTGCCAACAGGGCTTCGACTTGCCCGGCGAATACAAGCTCCACGTCGAGTTGAACGATGGCCCCGCGCCGCTCAGCAAGAGAGTGATCGAAATCCTTCTGCGCACCGGCAATACGTTGGAACAAATTCACAAGCAGCACGCTGAGGCGGTCCGGACGGCGCTCGGCCCGATCTCTTCAAACGCGGCCCCCTTTAAGATCATCCCGTGAAGCCAATCCTGCTCGCGCTATTTCTTTCGGCATCAGCGCAGCACGCAAATGCCTTTCCCTGCTCCATCGCGCCGACTGGGGATCCCTGCACTCCCGACCCCGGCAAGACGACACGGGACGCCAAGAAGAAAATCATGGATCTGATCACCGACGCGCGGGCCCTCGACCGAGCGGTTCGCGCATCAGAAGCGAAATATCTGGCGATTCGCAGCAACCCGGCAGCGACCGCTGAGGAAAAACTCGCCGCATGCGAATCGTACCGCCTCATCAAGCGCGAGCAGGAGAAACTGCTCAATGACGCGCTTAACGAAACAGCACGTCTCTATCGTGTCCAACCTAATCACACGGGTCCAATCACGATCGCGAAGCCCAGCGATCCGACTATGGAGTGGATGGCGGGCCTGAGTGCCCAGTGGAACCCTCAAGTGACACCGTCCGGCCCGGGCGTCAAGTTCGCCGCCCGCATCAGGGGTTCCGATGGTCGGGATCATTACGGGGGCATGGTCAGCATGGACCCCGAGCAGCCTTTTGGACTCCAAGGACTCACGCTGGCCGATGGAAGAGTGTTGATTCTAGAGGGCGTCCTCGATATCGCCGTGCGCGAGAAAAACCCCGGCATCATCGCAGTAGTCCTGTATCACGAGACGCGTCATTTCAATCAACTATCCAAAGGATGGACCACTCAGGAGCAGGACGAGAAGGCCGCCTACACGTCGACGGCAGACATGGCGGATATATTTGGTTTAAGTGATAAACAGATCGAAGACATCAAAACGCTGCGCGACAGCTTTACCCAAGCCGTGAGGGTGTTGAGGTTTATAATCAGTGGGACACTTTGGCCGTTTGAGAAGTTTGCGGTTT
>CAYVFO010000062.1:0-2752 GCA_964450975.1 uncultured Elusimicrobia bacterium
CCTGAGAGAACGAGAGCGCTCCGCCCGTGTAGAGCGTCGAGCCCGCGACGTCGAAGAGCTTGTAGTACTGGGCGCCGGGGACCGAGGTCCACGTCCACAGGATCGCGGAGTTCGACGTCGCGGCTCCGGAGAGGCCCGGGGCGTTCGGCAGGGTCGTGAACGACGTGCTGACGAAGACCGAGGCGACTCCGCCGAACGCGTCCGAGGCGCGGCCGTTGTAGGACTGCACGCGCACGTGGTACGTCGTGCCGGACAAGAGGCCGCCGATCGGCTGCGTGCTGCCGGTGTAGTTCGCGGACAGCGGCGTCGGGGTCGTGAGGCCGACCGTGAAGCCCGCGTTCTGCGCGTAGCTCACGAGCCAGCGCGTATAGGACGGGTTGCCGTTCGTGTTCCAGGAGATCATCGCGCTGCCGGTCGTGATGCTCACGACGCCGACGCTGGCGGCGACCGGCGGGTTCGCGAGCGTATAGACCGTGACCGACGGGCTCAGCCCGTTGCCCCAGGTGTCGGTCACGCGCAGGCGGCGGCCGACCAGCTGGTTCGGAACGCCCGGAATGTTCTCGCCGACGGCGAACGTCGGATGCGCCATCGCGCCGGGCGGGATCAGGTTCGAGCCGCTCGGGGCGTCGACGAGATGGTAGTTGACGGACGCCGAGCCGGGCGGCAGGCAGACGCGCGTCGGCGTCGTCCAGGTCCACGTGATGTCGTTGGCGGTCGTCGGCGTGCCCGTGAGGCCCGACGGGATCGGCGGGGAGCTGTCGATCGAGTAGCTGAACGGGCTGCCGATCGTGCTCTCGCCGTTGGTGCTCTGCGCCATGAAGCGCCAGCTCGAGTTCGCGGCGAACGGCGCGCCGGGCTGATAGACCACGGCGCCGGTCGTGCCGTTGGTCGGGCCGCCCGAGTAGGTGCCGGCGACGGTGCTGAAGTTGACGCCGTCGGTCGAGTACTTGTGGATCGTCGTGTTGTACTCGAGCATGATGTCGTCGTCGGTGAGGGCGGTGTAGACGATGCGGACGTCGTCGATATTGCCGGTGAAGACTTCCCCGCCCGCGAAGTAGCGGCCGATCTCGAGCGTGTTGTTGATCGGATGGGTGACGAAGGTCGAGGACGACGCCGCGCCGACGCTCCCGACGAAGCGGCCGTCGACGTAGAAGCGGCGCGAGACGCCGTTGTTGCGCACGACGTGGACGAGGTGCCAGCCGCCGGCGGTGAGGTCGCCGCCCGCTCCGATGGTGGCGTCCGGCGTGAAGCCCGCGTCGCGCGAGTCGAAGTGGCGGAGACGCCCGCCGTTGCCGACCGAGCCGACGCCGATGCCCCAGTAGCCCGTCCCGCTCTGCTGTGAGATGATGCGTCCGCTGTAGGCGCTCGGATCGATCCACGCGGACAGGGTGTAGGACGCCGGCAGATCCCAGAGGTTGTCGTCGGGCGCGGTCGCCCAGTTCGAGCCGTTGAGCGCGAGCGCCTGCGCCGACAGCCCGTCCGTGTCGAGTCCCGGGAGCGGGCCGCCCTGCGAGATCGCGGTGCTGCTGACGGAGACGCCGGCGCCGGAGTCGGTTCCCGCGCAGTTGCCGAACTGGACCGGGTTGAACGATTCGGCGCCCTCGAGGCTGCCGGGCGCGCAGCCGCCGAAGAAGCCGGAGTTGTAGTGGCAGCGGCCGATCTCGAGGCGCGGCGTGCCGTTCTGGCTGTTGTAGTAGTAGCGGTACGTGTGGCACTGGTTGAAGCCGCTGCCGTTGCAGCCGGTGTAGCAGCTCGAGACTTGGACCTCGTACTGGCCGTCGAAGCGCCACAGAGAGCCGGTCTGGCTCGGGATGATGCTGAGGCGGCGCTGGCCGATCTTGAGACCCGTGATGCTCTGCTCGTCGGCGATGACCGTCGGAGACGGGTGGGACGTGGCGCCGCCGTTGGCGAAGCTGCCGTCGCACTGGAGAGTCCGGGGAGTGATCGTCGGCGCCGTGGCCGCGCAAGGCACGGCCAGGGCGCAGGCCGCGAAAACGGCCGCAAGGAGGCTGCGGAAGGCTCGGGGGTGGGCCGTCATCCTATTAGGGTAGGGTAGATTACGTCTGTTACGCAATCATTTCAGTCGCGCGACGAGGGCCAGGGCCTGCTCGCGGTCGCGGACTTCGCCTTCGGCCTGCGCCTCGCGGACGCGCTCGAGGAGCTCCCCCACACGGGGACCGGGCGGGATCTTGAGGGCCTTCATGATGTCCCGGCCGTCGAGGAGCTTCTCCGGCTCGGGCGCGCGCGCGAGGTCGCGCCAGCGGCGGAGGAGCAGGGAGACGAGCTGGAGGTGGCGCATGGTCTTGCGCGCGTCCTCGGGCAGGCGCGAGACGTCGCTGCGTCCCGGGTTCGCCGTCGCGGTCTTGAGCAGGCGCTTGAGGCGCGGCTCAGGCAGGTACGAGGCGTGGTCGCCCCAGCAGACGATCAGCAGGCCGGGCGCGTCCTCGCCCAGGTCGCGGAAGAAGCGGTAGATCGCGCGCTCGGTGAGCTCTCCCCCCGCCGCGAGGTGGCCGGGGCGCAGGTGCTGGCGGACGATCATCGCGGCGGTGTCGATCTGCTCGCGCGAGAGGCGCAGGCGGCGGAGGATCTTCTCGGCCATGACGGCGCCTTTGGTGTCGTGCTCGAAGAAGCGGAGGCGGCCGCCGATGCGCTTCGCTGTGTCGGGCTTGGCGACGTCGTGGAGCAGCGCCGCGAGAACGAGAATCGAGCGGAACGGCGCGTCCCCCTGGGCGGCCCCGCGCAGGCGCTCCTC
>CAYVFO010000062.1:2762-14308 GCA_964450975.1 uncultured Elusimicrobia bacterium
TCGTGGAGCAGCGCCGCGAGAAGCAGCAGGCCGCGGAACGCGGGCCCGCCGCGCGAGGAGAGGTGCTTCTCGAGGTCGGGAGCGGCATATGAGTAGATCTTGCGCAGGTTCGAGAGCAGGAAGTCGACCCTCGCGCACACCTCGAGCGTGTGCGTGAGCACGCCGCCTTTTCCGTAATAGTCCTCGGCGCAGCGGCGGCCTGGCTCGAGCTCCTCGAAGAGCTCGGTCAGAAGGCCGGCGTCGTCCATGCGGCGCAGCCAGGCGGAGGCGCCCGGGACGCCGAGCAGCGCGAGGAGCTCGGCGTGCACGCGCTCCGGCGCGGGCTCGCGGATCAAGCGGCGGTGCTTGCGGACGGCCTCGAGCGTCTTCGGCTCGATCGTCAGATCCAGCTGCGCGGCGATGCGGAAGGCGCGCAGCAGGCGAAGCGGGTCGTCGACGAGATTCTGCTCGACGTCGGCGCGCAGGACGCCGCGCGCGAGATCGGCCAGGCCGCCGCGCGGATCGAGGAAGGCCTTCTCGGGGATCGCCGCGGGGAGCGCGCCGCCGAGCTCGAGCGCGGCCGCGTTGACCGTGAAGTCGCGCCGGCCGAGGTCCTCGAGGATCGTCTTGCCCTGCAGGCCCGCGACGTCGATCTGCCGGAGCGCCTTGCCGCGCGCGGGCGGCAGCGCGAGGCGATAGACGGCGTTGCGCTCGTCGAGCGTGACGAGCGTCCCCTTGAACGTCCGCGCGAGCCTGGCGGCCAGGGCGCGCGCGTCGGCGCAGGCGAGGTCGAGGTCTGAGATCGGGCGGCCGAGCGCGGCGTCTCGGATCGCTCCGCCGACGAGCCAGACGGGCTGGCCCGCGGCTTTCGCCGCGCGCGCCAGCGCCTCGCGCGCCTCCGCGCCCAGGCGGACGCGACGGGCGCTCACGTCAGGCCTTGCCGGCGGCCGTCGGGCGCTTCTTGAGCTCGCGCTCGCGCAGCTCGCGCTTGAGGACCTTCTGGAGCGCGTTCTTCGGCAGCGACTCGACGATCTCGACGTCGCGCGCTCCAGCCGCGCCAACCCCTTCTTGAGCACGACGAAAGCCTTGATGATCTCGTCTTCGACGTCGTCGGGCACGCCGACGATCGCGCCCTCCTCGATCGCGGGGTTCTCGGCGATGACCGCCTCGACCTGCGCGGAGAAGACCTTGAGGCCCTTGACGATGATCATGTCCTTCTTGCGGTCGCGGATCGCGAGGTAGCCGTCCTGGTCGAGCACGCCGATGTCGCCGGTCTTGAGCCAGCCGTCCTTCGTGAAGACCTCTTTCGTGGCCTCGGGCTTGTTCCAGTAGCCGAGCATCACGTTGTCGCCCTTGACGACGATCTCCCCCTCGGTCCCGACGGGAAGCTCGTTCTCCGCGTCGTCGACGATCTTGACGCGCACGCCGTCGATCGTCGGGCCGACGAAGCCGGGCTTGACCTGCCCCGGCCGCGCGATCGTCGCGACGGGGCTCGTCTCGGTGAGGCCCCAGCCCTCGACGATCTCGACGCCGAGCGCCGTCTTGAACGCCTCGGCCGTCGCGGGCGCGAGCGGCGCCGCGCCGGAGACGGCGATCTTGACCTTGCGGAAGGCCCACCAGCGCAGGAAGAGCTTGGTCTTGAGGTCCTTCGCTTCCTTCGCGAGCGCGGCGTAGACCTGCGGGACGGCGGCGAAGAGGCTCACGCGGCGGCTGCCCATCGCCTTGAGCCAGGGCTTGGCGGGCGCGATCGCCGAGAACACGACGCAGGTGAGCGTCAGACGCAGCGACGTCAGCACGATGCCGGTCCAGGCGAAGCTGTGGAACATCGGCAGGATGCACAGGCTCACGTCGGAGCGGTCGAGCGTCATGCGGCGCAGGGACGCCTCGGCGTTCGTCACGAGGTTGCGGTGCGTGAGCATCACGCCCTTCGGGAATCCCGTGGTGCCCGAGGTGTAGAGAATGGAGGCCACGTCCCCCTCGACGGCCGCGTCGTGGTGGTCGTCGGCGAACACGGGCGACGCGAGCTCCGACGACGGGCGGATGAGCTCCGTCGGCTTCTTGTCGAGGTCGGTCACCCACAGCGCCTTGACCGAGGGCGCCTTCTCGGCGGCGCCGGTCAGGCCCTTGAGGAACTCGTTCTGCGTGAAGACGCCCTTCGCGGCGCAGTCGTTGAGCATGTAGGCGAGCTCGTCGGGCTTCTGCACCATGAAGTTGATCGGCACGGCGATGGCGCCGAGGCGGTTGAGCGCGAAATAGGCGCGGACGAACTCCGGGTCGTTGCGGTGGACGATCGCGACGCGGTCGCCCTTTGCGATACCGAAGCGGCGCAGGCCCTCGGCGGTCTGGAGGACCTGGCGGCGAAGGTCGAGGAAGGAGGTTTCGGCGTCGCCGAAGACGAGCGCGGTCCGCTCGCCGCCTTCCTGCGCGGCGCGATCGAGGAGGGCGTTGAGCGTGGGCATGGTTCCTCTATTTCTGACGGGGATCCAGGATGTCGCGCACCGCGTCGCCCAGCAGGTTCCAGCCGAGGACGAACAGGAAGATCGCGATTCCGGGGATGAACACGGTGTGCCAGTACTCGAACGGGTTCCCCGAGGAGCCGAGGATCCAGTTGCGCGAGAGCGAGATCAGCTGCCCCCAGTCCGCGTAGCCGACCGGCGCTCCGAGGCCGAGGAACGACAGGGCCGCCGCGGTGATGACGATGCGGCCCATCGACAGCGACGCGACGACGAGGACGGGATAGATCGAGTTCGGGATGATGTGGCGGAACAGGATCCGGGCGTCGGAGGCGCCGATCGCGCGCGCCGCGGCCACGAAATCCCGCTCCTTCACGGAGAGGACGTCGCCGCGCATCAGGCGCGCGTAGGACGGCCAGGAAACCGCCGTCACGGCGACCATGACGTTCTCGAGGCTCGGTCCGCGCACCGCGACGATGACGACCGCGAGCACGATGTCCGGGAACGCGAGGATCACGTCCGTGAAGCGCATGAGGAGCTCGTCGATCCAGCCGCCGTAGAAGCCGGCGGCGCCGCCGAGCAGGATGCCGACGAAGACCGAAAATCCGACGACCTTGAGCGCGACCGAGAACGCGGTGCGCGTGCCCCAGACCATGCCGTAGTAGAGATCGTACTGCTGCTCCGTCGTGCCGAAGATGTGCTCCTTCGAGGGGCGGACGGGATCGGGGCTGTAGCCGGTCTGCGGGATGATGTAGCTGTCGCGGCTGCCCTGCTCCGGCGGCGCCAGCACGGGCGCGGCGAGCGCCACGACGAGGAAGAAGCCGATCAGGCCGAAGCCGAGCAGAGACATCGGGCGGCGCTTGAGCGTCTTCCAGATGCCCTTGAGCTTCTCCACGTCAGCCTCCCACCCGGATGCGCGGGTCGACGACCGCGTAGAGCAGGTCGGAGACCAGGTTGGCCATCACGAAGAGAAACGCCGCGAGCAAGGTCGAGCCGAGCACTCCGGGAATGTCGAGCTGCTGCGCGGCCTGCACGCCCCAGCGGCCGATGCCCGGGAAGTCGAAGACCGTCTCGGTGATGACGACGCCGCCGAGCAGGCCGATGAACAGGAGCGAGGAGAGCGTCACGACGGGGATCAGCGCGTTGGCGAGCGCGTGCTTGCGGATGATCACGCGCTCGTGCAGGCCCTTGGCGCGCGCGGTGCGCACGTAATCCTTCGACAGCTCCTCGAGCATCGAGGATCTAGTGATGCGCAGCAGTAGCGCGACCGAGATGTAGAGCAAGGTCGCCGCGGGCAGGATCATGTGCTTGGCGACGTCGACGAACGCCGTCCACTCGCCGTTGAGCAGGCAGTCGAGCGTCAGCAGGCCCGTGATGTGGCGGAAGCCCTCCGCGTGGACGAGCATGTCCGTCTCGAGCGTGTAGCGGCCCGGCGGGAACCAGTGCAGCTTCCCGTAGAACACCATCAGCAGCAGCAGGCCCAGGACGAAGCTCGGCAGCGAGTAGCCCGTGATCGCGACGAAGCGCGAGAGGTGGTCGATGAACTTGTCCTTGTAGACGGCGGAAAGCACGCCGAAGTAGACGCCGACGAGCATGATCGGCACGAACGCGATGAGCGTGAGCTCGAACGTGGCCGGGAAGAACGCCTTGACCGCCTGCGCGACGGGCATCTTCGCGGTCTCCGAGTAGCCGAGCTCGCCCTGCGCGACCTGCTTGAGCCACAGCCCGTACTGCACGTAGACGGGCTTGCGCAGACCGTGCTTCTCGATGACGGCCTCGAGCTGCGAGAGCTGGCGCGGATCCTTGATGTAGAGCGAGGCGCGCATCTCGGGCGAGAGGAACTGCAGGCACGAGAAGAGCAGCGCGGTGACGCCGAACATCACGAACGGCAGGAACGCGAGACGCTTGAGGCAGAACTTGAGCATCGGGAGGCGCTAGTCCTTCGAGATGGAGTAGAAGTAGCTGCCGTACGGCGAGTCCGGGAAGATCGGGTTGTGGAACCAGCCCTTCACCCAGTCGCGCTGCGTGCGGTAGCGGACGGCGTCGATGATGTAGAGCTGCGGGACCTCCTCGTAGGCGAGGTCCTGCAGCTTCGCGTAGATCGTCTTGCGCTTGGCGATGTTCGTCTCGGCGTTCGCTTCCTCGACGAGGCGGTCGAACTCCGGGTTCTTGAACTTCTGCGTCGTCGGATAGTCGCCCTTCGAGTGGAGCAGCGGGAACGCGAAGTTGTGCGGATCCGGGTAGTCGGCGTTCCAGCCCATCACGAAGATCGGCAGCTTCGAGGACTTGTAGTTGTCGAGGAACGTGGGCCACTCGACGGCGCGCACGTCGATCTTGAACTTCGGGTTGATGCCCTCGATGTTGCGCTTGAGGATCTGGCAGACCGTCTGGCGCGGGAGGTTGCCCGTGTTGAAGGCGACGGTGAACTTGAAGCCCTTCTCCCAGAGCTGCCCGCCCCAGGCCTTCTTGAAGTGCTCCTCGGCCTTCTTCTTGTCGAGCGCGTACTTCTTCCCCTTCGGGTTGTGGCCGGGCAAAGACTTCGGGATCGCGCCCGTGGCCTGAGTGCCCTTGCCGCGCATGACGTCGGAGATGAAGCCGGTGTAGTCGAAGGAGTACGCGAACGCCTTGCGCACGTCCTTGTCGGAGAAGAAGTCCGCGGGGATGCCGTTGCCGTCGAGCTTGCCCGAGCCGAGGAACGAGTTGCCGACCGCGTTGATCTTGTAGGTGAAGAACACGACGGGGTTCATCTCGACCGTCGGGAGGTCGTCGATGATCTTGACGCCCGGGATGCCCTGGAGCTGCGTGAGCAGCGGGCGGTCGGCGTAGATCGCGTCGGCGTCGCCGGCCTGCAGCATCAGCTTGCGCGTGCCGAACTCGTTGACGCCCTTGATGACGACGTTCTTGAGCTTGGCCTTGCCGCGCCAGTAGCCGTCGTTGCGCGCGAGGATGAACTCCTTCGTCTTGCGGTCCCAGCGGTCCAGCTTGAACGGGCCCGAGCCGTTGGCGCGCTCGAAGAACGGCGAGCTCTCCTTCGACGGGTTGTTGTACTTGTGCCACGTGTGCTCGCCGCCGTCCCAGTCCCCGTTCTTCTTGGCCCATTCCTTCGAGAGGACGGGCGCCCAGGAGGCGAGGATCGTCAGGATCGGGGCGTAGGGCTTGGGCAGGCGCAGGATCAACTGGTCGCCCTTGACGCTCACGGCCTTCGTCACGTCCGCCCACACCGTCGGGAGGATCTTCCCGTCGTCGCCGCGCGTCGACGCGTAGCCGAGCAGCGGCTCCATGAGCAGCGACGAGGGGCCGGCGGCGCGGTCGACGAGGATGAAGCGCTGGATGGACCACTTCACGTCCTCGGGCGTCAGCGGCGTGCCGTCGTGGAACTTCACGCCCTTGCGGATCGGGATGGTGTAGGTCCGGCCGTCCGGGGAGATCAGGCCGTTGTCGCGGCTCGGCACCTGCGTCGCGATGAGCGGGATGAGCTTCTCGGTCGAGGTCTTGTCGAACTGGAACAGCGGCTCGTAGAGGTTGAGGACGATCATGTGGCTCGCCGTGTCGTACGAGTACGCGGGGTCGAGGCTGTCGGCGTCGGAGATGGTCAGATACGTGTAGGCGCCGGGGTTCTTGGCGGCTCCCGCGAGCGCGGGAACGGGGAAAGCTCCGACGACGAGCGACAGGGCGAGGAGTAGTCTCATGGCGCGTATTCTAGCAATCATTTTTCCGTCTTAGACAGGTCGTAATAATAGGAGCCGTAGGGCATGTCCGGGAACGTCGGCTTGAAGACGAAGCCCTTCACCCACGTCCGCTGCGCGCGGTAGCGGTAGCCCTCCGCGATCACGAAGCTGGGGACTTCCTCGTCCCACAGCTTGTGCAGCTCGGCGTACATCTTCGCGCGCTTGGCGTCGTCGAGCTCGCGCACGGCCTTCTCGATCAAGTCGTCGATCTTCGCGTTCTTGAAGCGCTGGCCCGTCGGGAAATAGCCGGCCGAGTGCAGGATCGGGAACGCGAAGTTGTGGGGGTCCGGGTAGTCGGCCGCCCACGCGCCGGTGAACATCGGCAGCTTTCCGGCCTGCTTCTGCTCGAGGAACGACGACCACTGGAGCACGCGGACGTCGACCTTGAACTTCGGGTTGATGGCCTCGACGTTCTTCTTGATCATCTGGCAGATGACGCCGGCCGGCGCGGAGCCGGTGTTGTAGACGACGGCGAGCTTGAAGCCGTTCTCCCAGACCTTGCCCCCCCACGCCTTCTTGAAGTGCGCCTCGGCCTTCTTCGGGTCGTAATCGTAGGGGCTCGGCGCGTCGCGGTAGCCGAGCAGGCCCGGCGGGACGAACGAGCGGCCGGGGCGGCCCTTGCCGCGCTGGATGTCCTTGACGTAGGCCGCGCGGTCGATCGAGTACGCGAACGCCTTGCGCACGTCCTTGTCGGAGAAGAAGTTCCCGGGGATGCCCTGTCCGTCGAGCTTGCCGGAGCCGAGGTTCTGGTTGCCGACCGCGTTGATGTCGAACGCGAAGTAGAGCGCCGCGGAGACGTCGAGCGTGTCGAGCTCGTCGATGAGCTCGACGCCCGGCAGGTTCTGGAGCTGCGGGAAGTACATCTGCGGGCCGTAGACGGAGTCGGCGTCGCCCGCGGAGAGCATCAGCTTGCGCGTCGCGAACTCGTCGATGACCTTCACGATGACGCCTTTGAGCTTCGCGGGGCCCTTCCAGTACGCGTCGTGGCGCGCGAGCGTCGTCTGCTTCTGGCTCTTGTCGTAGCGCACGAGCTTGAAGGCGCCGGTGCCGTTTGCGCGGTCCATGCCGAGCGTCTCGTCGCGCTTCGGGTTGTTGAACTTGGCGGCGGTCTCGGGCTTGCCGTCCCACTGCTTGTTCGAAGCGCACCACGCCTTGTTGAGGATCTCGCCGTGGCCCGCGAGCACCGTGAGGAACGGCGCGAAGGGCTTCGGCAGCTTGATGACGAGGTTGTCGCCGGAGACGGTCACCGCGGAAAAGGCCTTCTCGACGATCCCGTCGATCAGCTTGCCCTTCTCGCGCGTCGTCGGCACGCCGAGGATCGGCTCGAGCAGGAGCGACGAGGGGCCGGCGTCGCGGTCGAGCAGCATGAAGCGCAGGAGCGAGTAGCGCGCGTCCTCGGGCGTGAGGACCGAGCCGTCGTGGAACTTCACGTTCTTGCGGATCGGGAAGGTGTAGGTGAGGCCGTCGGCGGAGATCAGGCCGTTCGCCTTCGACGGGACCTTCGTCGAGAGCATGGGCTCGAGGTCCTTCACTTTGGTCCCCCCGCCCTTGAACGCGAGCAGGTACTCGTAGACGTTCGCCAGGATGTTGTGGCTCGCGGTGTCGTAGGACCACGCGGGGTCGAAGCTCTCGGGATCGCCGATCGTAGCGTAGACGAACGTGTCGGGGTTCTTGATCTCCGCGTACGCGGGCGAGGCGGCGAGGAGGACGGCGAGCAGGAGCTTCGTCATGGGGTTTCCTTTATTTGAGCTTGATCACGTCGTAGAGCTTGCCGAACGGCTGGATCGGGTGGTACGTCCAGCCGGCGAACTTCGAAGAGCGCACCGCGACGTTGTGGCTGTCGGCGGTGAAGATCGCGGGCGCGTCGTAGATCGCCATCGCGGTCAGCTCGTAGTACAGCGCCTTGCGCAGGGCGGGATCGAGCTCGGAGGCGGCCCGCTCGATCATCACGTCCGCCCGAGGGTTCGAGTAGCCGAGCTGGGAGGCGAAGAAGCCCTTCGAGTGCAGGAACGGCTGCACGGCGTTGTCGGGGTCCGGGTAGTCGAGCACCCAGCGGTAGACGAACGCGGGCAGCCGCTTGGCGCGGAACTCGTCGAGCAGCTTCGACTCGGGCATCGGCCGGCAGTCGACGCGGAACTTGGGGTTGAGCTTCTCGGCGCCTTCCTTCAAGAGCCGGCACGCGATGCGGCGGTCGGACCGGCCCTCGGTGTAGGCGACGGTGAGCATGAAGCCTTGCTCCCACACCGTTCCGTTCTTCGCGCGCTTGAACGCGGCCTCGGCCTGATACGGCGAGTACGGCCACGGGCGCTGGCGCTGGTTGTGGCCGAACAGCGCGGGCGGGATCGGGCCGCGCGCGACGACGGCCTTGCCGCCGAACGCCTCGAGCACGAACGCGTCGTAGTCGAACACCATCGCGAGTCCCTTGCGGATCTCGGCGTCGGCGAAGAAGTCGGGCGTCACGCCGCCGCCGAGCTTGCCGGTGCCGATCCAGAGGTTGTCCTTCGGGTCGACGGCGAGGTTGAAGAGGATCGTGTTCTGCGTCTCGAGCGCGACGAGACCGTCCTCGACCGTCACGCCCGGCAGGTTCGCGAACTGGTCGAGGTAGCGGCGCTCGACCCAGGCCGCGTCGACTTCCCGGGTCTCGAGCATCCTGCGGCGCGTGCGCGAATCCTCGACGGCGAGCAGGTTGACGTTCGCGAGGCCGGCCTGGCGGCGCCAATACTTGTCGTTGCGCTCGAGGCGCACCGCGCGCTTGTCCCACGAGACGAGGCGGAACGGGCCGGTGCCGACCGCTTTCGCGTAGAGCGCCGACTTCTCCTTCGCGGGGTCCCGGTGCTTGAGCCACGTCTCCTTGCGGCCGTCCCAGCCCCCGTTGGCGACGACGACGGCCTTCGGCACGACGTGCGCGAAGTTGGCGAGGATGCCGAGCAGCGGCGCGTACGGCTTGCGCAGCCGCAGCACGATCGCGCCGCCCTCGACGGAGACGGCTTTGTCGGCGCGCGCCCAGATCTCGTCGGGCGGCAGGTCCTTCGTCGAGTGGACGCCGATGAGCTCCGGCAGCAGGAGCGCCGAAGGCCCGCCGTCGCGGTCGAGCAGCATGAAGCGCAAGAGCGAGTACTTCACGTCGTCGGCGGTCATCGGCGTGCCGTCGTGGAATTTGACGCCCGAGCGCAGCGGGAACGCGTACTGCGTGCCGTCCTTCGAGATGAACGCGTTCTGCAGCGTCGGCACGACGGAGGCCAGCGCGGGCTCGTACTCGTCGAGCGACGTCCCCTTGAAGTCGATCAAGGTCTCGTAGACCTGGTCCGCGACGAAGAGCGAGAGCGCGTCGTACGCCCAATGCGGGTCGAGCGTGTCGACGTCGCCCGCCATCGCGTAATCGAGAGTCTCGACGTCGGTCGAGGCGGCCGCGGGAGCGGCGAGCAGGAGAGCGAGCGCGGCGCTAAGGCGCATCGACGATGTCCCCCTTCACCGGGGAGGTCTTCTTCCCCTTGAGGTCGAAGAAGACCTTGATGCCGGTGCCGTCCTGGACGACGGGCGTGTTCTGCAGATGATAATGGAGGTGGGGCTCCGAGGAGTTGCCGGAGTTGCCGCACAGGCCGAGCACATCGCCGGCCTTCACCGCGTCGCCGGGCTTCACGCGGACGCTGTCCTGCTTGAGGTGCGCGAGTACCGAGTACTCGAGGTCGCGGTGCTTGATGACGACGGCGTTGCCGAGCGCCGCGTACTGGTTCATCGAGCCGGGGACGTTGTCGCGCACGCCGGAGATCACGTCGGTGACGACGCCGTCCGCCGGCGCGAGGACCTCGCGGCCGAACGCGTAGAAGTCCTCGTTCTTGGTCCCGTCGCCCTTCGCGGTCTTGCCGTCCGGCCCGACGCCGAGCAGGTCGAAGGCGCCGCGCTGGTTCGGGTGGGCGATGTGGCCGCCGTTCTGCGCCTGCGTGTCGCCGCCCCAGAACACGAGCCACTTTCCTTTGAAAGGAGGCCGGAGCACGGTCTTGTGGGCCTTGGGAACCTCGATCTCGGCGGCGTGCGGCTGGAAGAACAGGCCGGCGATCTTGTCCCTCGCGTCGATCACGACCTTGAGGTCGAGGATGCCGCGCTCGAAGCGCACGGGGATGAGCGACATGTCCCCCGTCGTGCGGGCGGGCCCGAGCGATTTCACCGCGCCGTACTGCTGCTTGAGGCCCTGGAACGTCACCTGCCGCATCTCGGGCTTGAAGGCATCGCGCATGTTCTTGTCGAAGTGCGCGTCGAGCTCGGCGTACTTGCCGGCCCAGCCGAGATCCAGCACCTGCTTGGCGATCGCCGTGTGGCGCTCGCCGGGAGTCTTCGCCGCGGAGACGCTCGCCAAAAGCACGAGCGCGGCCGCCTTAAGCATGCCCCTTCTTCTTGTCGGCGAGCCACTTCTCGCCGCCGACGAGCAGCAGCAGGACGGAGAGGACTCCGAACATCGCGACCGACGTCAGGTCGCACTTGGCGATGGCCGCGAAGCGCTCGCTCATGTCCATGTCGGCGGAGAGCTGCGGGTTGAGCGAGAGCATCGCGATGAGGATGCCCGCGATCGCGCCGCCGGCGATGTAGCCGGAGCTGAACAGCACGCCCGGGCTCATGTCCCCCTCCGCCTCGGACTTCTTGGTCCACTTGTCGGCGATCCAGCGGATCACGCCGCCGACGAAGATCGGCGTCGAAGACGACAGAGGCAGGTAGACGCCGACCGCGAACGGCAAAGACGGCACGGCGCACAGCTCGAGCACGAGCGCGATGCCGACGCCGAGGAGCACGAGGCCCCACGGCAGCTTGCTCGTGAGGATGCCGTCGATGATGAGCGACATCAGACGGGCCTTGGGCGCGTTGTACTTGATCGCCTTCGTGCCGTCGAGCCGCGTCTCCTCGACGCCGTTGATGCCGGGGTCGACGAGATACTTGATCTTGCCGTTGAGGCCGTCGACGAGATACTTGCCCTGCGGCAGGCCGGCGACCTCGCCCTCGGCGACGTTCCAGACCTTGTAGGTGCCAGAGTCCACGTTCGCGTCCGGGCCCTTGAGCGTCTCGGAGACCGTCAGATCCGCGACCGGCGCGTAGATGGACGGGAAGTCCTTCTTCGCGTAGACCGTGGAGGCGTCGTTGAGCAGGATGAGCGTCAGGCCGATGACGAGCGCCGAGGACAGCGCTCCGACGAGGAGGCCCAACTGCTGGTACTTCGGCGTGGCGCCCACGAGGAAGCCGGTCTTGAGGTCCTGCGAGGTCGTGCCGCCGTTGGAGGCGGCGATGCAGACGATCGCCGCGATCGAGAGCGCGGTGAGGCGCGCGCCCTTGCCGACCCAGCCGCCCGCCGGGTCGAGCTTGTTCATGATCACGAAGATCAGGCAGGTGAGCAGCAAGG
>CAYVFO010000063.1:0-14180 GCA_964450975.1 uncultured Elusimicrobia bacterium
GGCCCTTGCCGATCGGGCAGCTGAGGTCGAGCAGGCGCGTCGTGACCTCCTCGCGGGTCGTCTCGAGCGTGAACTTCGCGTTCGGGTGGAGCGGCGTGAGGTTGTCGAACAGCGGCCGGTCCTTGATCGTCTCGGCGTCGATGCCGTTGATCTTCTTGACCTGGAGGAGCGCGTTGAAGCGCTCGCCGTCCTTGGGCGGGCGCACGAAGCCCGCGACGACGTCGCACTTGCGAAGGCCGAACTTCTTGATCTGGGACGGCGACATGTAGATGTCGTCGGGGCCCGGGAGATAGGAGTACTCCGAGGAGCGCAGGAAGCCGAAGCCGTCGGGCAGGATCTCGAGGACGCCCTCGTCGTAGATCATCCCGTTGCTCTTGAGCTGGCCCTCGACGATCTTGGCGATGAGCTCCTGCTTCTTGAGCCCGCTCGTGCCCTCGAGCTTGAGGTCGGCGGCGATCACGTTGAGCTGGGCGATGGTCTTCTTCGCGAGCTCGGCGGTCTCGAGCGCCTTCGGAGGCGCGGCGGGAGCGGCGGCGGGAGTCTTCGGCGTTTCGGCGGTCTTGGTCGGCGTTTCCATATCAACGGCCTCCGTAGAGGAGCGACAGTCCGGAGTGATACTCCCGGACTTTGGTTTGAAGATGAGAAAGGGTTTTATCGTTGTCGATCGTGACGTCGGCCAATCGCCGTTTCGTGCTGAGTGGAAGTTGCGCCGCGATCCGACGCCGTGCTTCTTTGTCATCCCACCCATCCCGGTTCTTCAGGCGCTTGAGTTGAAGCTGCGGCTTGCACGAGATCACTATCGTGGCATCAAAGCGCCGTTGAAGCTTCTTCTCGAAAAGCAGCGGTACGTCCACGACGACGACGCCTTGAAGGCGTTTGATCAGACGCGTCATTTCGCGGAGAATCGAGGGATGAGTGGCTTTCTCCAACCCGAGGCGAGCCCGCTTGTCGCTGAAAACGACCTTGCCCAGCAAGGCCCTATCGATATGACCGTCCGATCTAAGAATGCACGTCCCGAAGTCGCGGACGATCGCCTTGTACCCCTCGCGGCCGGGCTTGGCTTGCTCGCGCGCGATCTGGTCGAGCGAGACGGTCGCGGCGCCGAGGCGCTCGAACTCGGCGAGCGCGGACGACTTGCCGGTGCCGATGCCGCCCGTGAGGCCGACGACGAGGCGCTTGGGCTTCACTGGGGCTTGTTCCTCTCGGAGTAGCGGTGCATGACCTGCCGCTCCTCGTCGGTGAGCGACTCGAGGCCGTCGGCCAGGATCTTGTCGAGGATGCGGTCGACCTCGACCATCTCGGCGTTCGGATCGGGCTTGGGCTTGGCGGCGCGCCGCGGAGCGGGGCGCGGCGTGGGCAGCTCGCTCTCGTCGCCGGCGCGCGTCGACTCCTTCCAGAGGGCCGCCATCTTGAGCTTCGCGACCCACCACCAGCGGATGTAGAGGTAGCCGGTGAGCATGCCGCCCAGGTGCGCGAAGCGGGCGACGCCGGGCGTCGCGCCCGTGGCGCCGGAGAAGAACTCGATCAGGCCGAAGAGGATCGCCATGTGGGCGGCCTTGATCGGAATGAAGAAGTAGAGGTAGACGACGGCGTCCGGGTAGAGCATCGCGAAGGCGACGAGCAGGCCGTAGACCGCGCCGGAGGCGCCGATGACGGGAACGCCCGAATGCGGGGCGAGCGCCAGATGCGCGATCGCGGCGCCGATGCCGCAGAGGAAGTAGTACTTGAGGAACTCCTTCTCCCCCCACTGGGCCTCGACGGGCATGCCGAACATCCACAGCGCGAACAGGTTGAAGAGGAGGTGCCAGAAGTTCCCGTGCAGGAACAGGTACGTGAACGGCTGCCAGACGAAGCGGCGGAACACGACGGCCTCGGGGACGAGGCCGAACATGCGGTGCAGCTCGGGGCCGACGAGCCAGGACGCCGCGAAGCCGACGATGTTGGCGATCATGAGCATCTTGATCGCGGGCGGAAGCGCCCGGAAGTCGATCGGGTCGTGCCGGAATACTCGCGTCACTTGAGCTTCTCCATATCGTTCCAGTTCGGGCCGGCCTTGACCTCGGCGACGAGCGGAACGCGCAGCTCGTACGCCTTCTCCATGACGCCCTTGACCCATTTACCGAAGGCGGCGACCTCGTCCTTACCGACCTCGAAGACGAGCTCGTCGTGGACCTGGAGGAGCATCACGGCGTCCTTCTTGCCCTTCTCGAGCTCCTTGGCGATGTCGAGCATCGCGAGCTTGATGATGTCGGCGGAGCCGCCCTGAATCGGAGTGTTGCGCGCGGCGCGCTCGGTGAACTGCCGGACGGCGGCGTTCTTGGCGGTGAGTTCCGGCAGCCAACGCACGCGGCCGAGCAAGGTGCGCACGCTCATGTTCTCCTTCGCCTCGTGCAGGTTCTTCTCGACCCACGCGGAGACGCCGGGATAGCGCTCGAGGTACTTCTTGATGTACGTCGAGGCCTCCTGCTGGGAGATGCCGAGCTGGTTGGAGAGGCCGAAGGCGGTCTGGCCGTAGACGATGCCGAAGTTGATCGCTTTGGCGGCGCGGCGCTGGTCGGTGGTGACCTCGGACGCGGCGACGTGGAAGATCTCGGCGGCGGTGCGCTGATGGATGTCCTCTCCGTTTTCGAAGGAAGCCATCAAGGTCTTGTCGCCCGATTCGTGGGCGAGCACGCGTAGGTCGATCTGCGAGTAGTCGGCCGAGACCAGGAGCTTGCCCTTCGGCGCCGTGAAGGCGCCGCGGATGCGGCGGCCGGCCTCGGTGCGGATCGGGATGTTCTGCAGGTTCGGGTCGCTCGAGGAGAGGCGGCCCGTGACCGAGCCCGTCTGGTCGAAAGTGGTGTGGACGCGCTTGGTCTTCGGGTCCATGCGCTCGAGGAGCGCGCGGACGTACGTGGACTCGAGCTTGGCGATCTCGCGGTACTCGAGGATCTTGCCGGGGAGCGCGTGCTGCGAGGCGAGCGCCTGGAGGGTCTCTTCGTCGGTCGAGCGGCCGCCCTTGGCGGTCTTGTGCAGGACCGGGAGATTGAGCTTGTCGAAGAGCACCTCGCCGAGCTGCTTCGGCGACTGCGCGTTGAGCGGGGCGCCGGCGAGCTCGTCGATCTGCTTCTGCAGCTTCTTGAGCGCGGCGAGGAACTCGACGGAGAGCTCCCGCAGGTACTTCTCGTCGACGAGGATGCCGGCGTCCTCCATGCGGGCGAGCACCGCGGAGAGCGGCATCTCGACCTTCTCGAAGAGGTCGAGGACCTTCACGCCGCGCATGCGCGTCGTCATCGACTTGCGGCCGCCGGACATCGACGCGCGCGCGAGCAGCTCCTGCTCGGGGTCGGCCGCCTTCGGGTCCTTCGCGGCGTTCGGGTCGAGGCAGTACGCGGCGAGCTTCGCGTCGAAATCGGGGCCGGCGAGCTCCACGCCCGCGGAGCGCAGAGTCCGCCGCGCGCTCTTGAGGTCCCAGCCGACCTTGAGGGCCTTGCCCGCGAGCGCGGCGCGCACGGTCTTGTCGGCGAGCGCCTGCTCCTCGAGGACGGCGACCTTGCCGGTCTCGAGGCCGACGAGCGCGCGGACCTTCGAGACGGACAGGAGCTCGCCTTCGCCGGCGGAGTCGGGAATCGCGCCGACGAGCAGGGCCTCGGCCTTGGCGAGCTCCTTGAGGGCCTTGAGCTCGACCTTCTGCGGGACGAGCAGATCGGGCGAGGACGAGGGCGCGGCGGGCGCTTCCCCCGCCGGCGCCGCGGGCTTCGGGGGCAGGGGCGCGCCCAGGTCCTTGGCGAGAGAGCGGAACTCGAACTTGTCGAGGCCGGAGGCGAGCTCCTCGGGATCGGGCTTCTTGGTCTTGCAGCGCTCGACGGTCTCGTCGAGCGGCACCTTCTCCTCGAGCTTGATGAGCTCCAGCGAGAGGTCGGCGGTCTTTTCGCCGTCGAGCAGGGCCTGCGTGAGCTTCGGCGTGAGGGCCTTGTCGCCCTTCTTGGCCGCGGCGATCGCGCCCTTGAAGGAGCCGTAGGCCTTGAGCAGCTTGACCGCGCCGACGGGGCCGACGCCCTTGAGGCCGGGCACGTTGTCGGAGGAGTCGCCGACGATCGCCAGATAGTCGCGCACGAGCTCGGGGCCGACGCCGAACTTCTCGACGACCTGCGGCGCGTCCATGAACGCGTCTTTCGAGGCGTTGAACACGCGCACGCCGGGCCGCACGAGCTGGAGGGCGTCCTTGTCGCCGGTGACGAGCACGGCCTCCCACCCCTCTTCGACCGCGCGGGCGGCCATCGTCGCCATGACGTCGTCGGCCTCGTAGCCGGGCTTCTCGATGCAGCAGAAGCCCATGGCCTCGGCGAGCGGCTTGGCGCGGCCGAGCTGGGCGATGAGATCGCCGTCGATCTCCTTGCGGGTCGCCTTGTACCGGTCGTACATCTTGTCGCGGAAGGTGCCGCCGGGCGTGTCGAAGCAGACGGCCATGCCCTCCGGCTTGTCGCGCCGCAGGATCTGGATGAGGACGCGCGCGAAGCCGTACAGGGCGCCCACGGGCTCGCCCTTGGAATTCGTCAGGGGCGGCAGGGCGTGGTAGGCCCGGTGAAGGTACGCATGAGCGTCGATCAGGTAGAGGCGGGGCTTCATCGACCGTGGGTCGAAAGAGGACGGCTAGGACGTCTTAAGGAAATTAGGCGAGAAGGCCGTCGAGCAGCTTCTTGATGTCGGCCTTGGACTGCACGCCGACGCGCTGCTCGACCATCTTTCCGCCCTTGAAGAAAAGGATCGTGGGGATCGCCGAGATGCGGAAGCGGCTCGGCGCGTTGGGGTGGTCGTCGGTGTTGAGCTTCGCGACCTTGACCTTGCCCGCGTACTCCTTGGCGACTTCCTCGATGATCGGAGTGAGCATCCGGCACGGACCGCACCAGGGCGCCCAGAAGTCGACCAGGACGGGCTGGGCGGACTCGAGGACCTCCTTGTCGAAGGTGTCGTCGGTGAGCTGGATCTCGGCCATCGGGAAAATCTCCTCGGGAGGGAACGGCTGCGTCTTCCTGATAATAGCAGGCCCGCTAGGGGGTGTCAAGCGCAGCCGGCCCGACGGAAGACCCTCAGCTGGGGCGGCGGCCCGTGAGGACGAGCTCGATCTCGGACCAGAGCTTCTCGACGGTGATCGGCTTCGGGAGGAACTGGTCGGCGCCGGCGAGGATGCCCTCGACGCGGTCGCGCGGGTCCGCGTACTGCGTCGACGCGGAGACGAAGATGACGGGCGTGTCCTTCTGGGAGTCGAGGCGCTTGACCTTGCGGCACAGGTCGAAGCCGTGCACGTCGGGGAGCTGGACGTCCATGATGATGACCGCGGGCTTCTGCTGCTTGAGGGCCTTGATCGCCTCGTCGCCGGTGCGCGCGCCGGTGACCTCGACGCCCTTGAGGGACATGACGTCGATGAACGTCTCGCGGAAGTGGTCGTCGTCCTCGACGATGAACATCTGAGAGCCGCTCATAATCACAGTCTCCTTAAGCCTTGGGCGCGGCGCCGGCGAGCCTCATGAAGAACTTCTTCACGGGTCCGGCCGCGCGGTACTTCAAAGTCGGGTCCGTCTGCTCCATCTTCGCGATCTCGATGCGGAGGTCCGAGATCTCCTGGTTGGCCTTCGCCCACTCCGTGTCCTTGATCATGACGCCGTAGCGCCACGAGCCGGTCATGTTGCGGAACGACTCGACGACGCTGAGCCGGTCCTTGAGCGCGCGGTACGTCTTGACGTCGGGGCCGTTGGGGCCGAACTGCGCGAGCAGGGCGTTGTAAGCCGCCTCGACGTTGAGGAAGCCCTCGCCTTCCTGATCGACGTGATTCTTGCCCTTCGTCAGCGTCGACATGACCGCGTTGACGACGGCGTCGAGCTTCTCGCCCGTCTCGGTCACGCCGAACATCATCGCGAGCAGCTCGATCGCGCCGGCGAAGCCGGGCGTCGCCATCGAGGTGCCGGAGATCGCCTTCACGGGGCCGTTCTCGCCGTCCGTGCGGTCGGCGTCGCCGAGCGCGGCGGGCCAGCCGGCCTCGATGTTGTAGCCGACGGCCATCGCGTCGGGCTTGTGCGGGTAGCCCGGCGTCCTGGAGGTGATGCCCGAGCCGGGGCCGACGGAGGAGAAGTAGGCGTGCTTGCCGTCGCGGCCCGCGGCCGCGACCGCGATGACGCGGATCGCTCCGGTCTTCGCGTCCTTGTAGTGGACGATCGCCGGGGAGCCGACCGTGTTCTTGCGCGGGCCCGCGTTGCCGGCCGCGAAGACCATGATGTGGCCCTGCTGCGCGAGCTTCAGCACGAGCTGGGAGTCGGGGCCGTTCGGGTCGCCGTCGTCGGAGCCCCAGGAGTTGGAGATGACGAGGTTGCCGTCGTTGCCGGCCTGGGTCAGCGAGCGCAGGATGTCGTCGAGCGTCGCGCCGCCGTTGAGGAAGGTCTTGTAGTGCGTCGTGTTCTTCGCCCACGGCGAGACGGAGAGCATGTTCGTGTGGACCCACGTGCCGTGGCCGATGTCGTCGACGTTGTCGCCGGAAGTCATGTTCTTGGCTTCCTTGACGCGCTTGGCCTGCGGGTGGGAGAGCTCGATGCCGCTGTCGATGACGCCGAACTTGGGCTGGACGGGCTCGGCCTTGCCGGTCACGCGCGCCCAGAAGCGCTGCCAGGGGCTCATCTCGGGCTTGCCCCATTTCTGGACGGCGATCGCCTGCACGACGTCGGCCTTGATGATCTTGAGGTTCTCGGAGGCGGTGACGGCGCCGCGCGCGGTCGGGTCCATCTGCTCCGGCGTGACGGGCACGGGGCGGATGATCTCGCGGCGCGAGTTCTGGTGGACCGTGAAGCCGCGGTCCGTCATGAGCTTCGTGAACTCGGCGGCCTTGGCGCCCTCGACGCGGATCGTCGCGGCGTTGATGCGCTCGTAGGTCGCGCGCGGCGTTCCCTGATAAGGAGCGAGCTCCTCGGGGGTCAGGCCGATCGCGTTGAGCTGGCTCTGCATCGCCTGCTGCACGCGCGTGTACTCGTCGACGCCGTTCGGGAGGTTCACGTCGACCGCGTTGATGTGCGCGTCGGCGGTGATCTTCGCGCCGCGCAGATTGGCGGAGCCGTCGAACATGACGATGAGGTCGACGGGGCCGGCGCCGGCGCCCGCGGCGTTGGCGCCGTTGTTGGGATCGGCGGGCTGCGGAGCGGCCTGGCCCTCGGCCGGCTTCTCGCCCTTCGGCTTGTCCTGAGGCTGGCCCGCGAGCTGGCCGATGAGCAGGCCGGCCGCCGCGAGCGCGGGCAGGAAGGCGCTCGCCATCTGCACGCCGGTGGCCGCGATGGCGCCGCCGACGATCAGCTTGGCGAGGAACATCGCCGCGCCGGAGATCCAGCCGCCGGCGACGTAGAAGAGGATGATCAGCGGCAGGAAGAAGCCCATCGGGCCCATGCGCTCGAAGAACGAGTCGATCGCGTTGCGCGTCTGCCACGGCAGGAAGGACTTGAGGATGTGGCTTCCGTCGAGCGGCGGCAGCGGGATCATGTTGAAGATCGCGAGCAGCGCGTTGAGGAAGACGAAGGAGAAGAGCATCGCGATGACGCCCGAGCCGAGGCCGGCGGCGATCGCGCCGGTGATCGCCAGGCCGCCGGCGACCGCGAGGCCGATGTTGACGGCGGGGCCGGCGAGAGCGACGATCGCCATTCCCTTGGAAGGGTTCTTGAAGTAGCGCGGCTCGACGGGCACGGGGCGCGCGCCGCCGAAGATCATGCCGGTCGTGAAGAACGTGAGCGCCGGGATGAGGAGTGTCCAGACGGGATCGATGTGCGTCATCCAGTGCTTCGGGTTGAAGGACGCGCGGTTCTGGAGCGTCGCCGTCGGATCGCCGAGCTTGGCCGCCATGCGCGCATGGCCGATCTCGTGGAGGACGAGAGAGATGATGATCATCGGGAACATCGCGATCGTTCCCATCGTCATGCCCGCGACCGCGAGCGCGCCGCCGCCGAAGAGGCCGGTGGCGAACATCGGCATCAGGGCGAAGAGGCCGGAGTTGCCGCCCGAGCGCTGATCGGGGTCGGAGCGGTCGTCGGGGCCGCCCTCGCCGCCGGTGCGGCGCGGGTTGCCGAGCTCGTCGATGTCGCCGCCGTTCTCGATCGGGCGGCCGGTGCCGTCGACCTTGTCGCCGGAGTCGGGCATGCCCTTGCCGGAGTCCTTCTTGGCCGCGACGAGGTGCTGCTTGCCGGCGGTGCCCGTCTCGTCGCCCTTGACGGCGGCGGAGAGGATGCCGGTCTTGAGCGCCGCGCCGTCGAACGTCTTCGCGGCCTCGACGACCTGCTGCTCGCCCGAGAGCTTGTCGCCCTTGGACGCGGCGGAATTATTGGTGAGAGAAGCCTGAAGCGCGGACGCGACGCTCTTCGCCGCGGGAACGATCGCGGGCGCGACGACGGGCTTGGACGCCGCGGCCTTGATGACGGCGGGCGTCAGCGCGGACGGAACGACCGCGGCGCCGTTGACCGGCGCGACGACCGCGGACGGCGCGGCGAGGATGGACGCGGGGGCGGCGACCGCGCCGAGAACGGGAGCGGAGAGCGAAGGAGCCGAGAGGCCGGGGGTCAGGAGGGCCGTGCCGGTGAAGGACGGGATGGCGTTGACGCCCGTCCCGCGGCCGAGCTGCGCGCCGGAAACGCCGGAGGCGGCGGAGGAGCCGGAGGCGGAGGTCGCGGCGCCCATCGTCTGGGCGGCGGCGTGAAAAGCGCTGTGGCCGGGCGAGAGCAGCACCAGGGCCAGAGAGAGCGTGGTCGCGATCGTGGAGCGCAGGGCCTTCATCTAGGTTCGATCTCCTTGTTTGCGTCTGTTCGAATTATAGCCCCGCCTTCGCGTTTCCCCTCGGGTCGGAGGGCCCAACGGGGGCCTGGCATTGGTCCCAACGAACCGAAGGCCTTTCGACTTTTTCGATGGGCCTAGGCGCGTCCGTAGGACCCAGGAGCGGGGTTCCCCATATAGAACAACGGAAAACCACTAAGACACAAAGGCACGAAGAACGGCGACGGAAAGAACGGCGGAAACGGCGAAACACGAAGACGGCGAAGAACGGCGAAGGCGGATAAGACGGAGAAGAACGGAATTGGAGGGTTAACGGCGATTTTTCGGCCTTCGGCCGTTTTCGTTGCCGTTCCCCTAAAAGCCGTTGCCGTACTTCGCCGTCCTTCGCCGTTCTTGGCGGAAGGACCGTCGGGTCATCTTCGTGGTTTTCCGTTCGCCGTTCGCCGTCGCCGGCTCAGGGCTTTTTCAGCGGGAAGATGAAGGCGGGCGTGACGAAGTCGATGAGCGCGCAGAGGACCATCACGCCGGACGCGACGTAGAGGACCGTCATCGTCGGCAGCATGGACATGAGCCAGCCGTAGAAGAGCACGCCGCCGATCGCGAAGATGAGCTGATAGAAGAACATCGCCGCGTAGATCTTGCCCTGGCTCTGCTCGTAGGAGCCCTGGACGACGCGCGTGGTCAGGCTCGTCCAGGCGACCATCGCCGGGCCGGCGAGGACGGCCGAGACGAGAAGCAGTCCGGCGGCCAGCTCCACCGAGCCCATCGCGAACACGGCGGCGTAGACGAGCCAGGAGAGGCCGTGCACCCAAGACGTCCAGCGGCCCTGCCGCTGCAGGCGGTCCATCCCGCCTCGGCCCTGCTCGAGCGCGCGCGCGGCGAGCTTGGTACCGCGGCCCGCGGCCCACGTGCGGACGTGGCGCGCGGTTCCGGTCGCGACGAGGAGAGCGGCCGCCTCGTCCGGCGAGATCGCGAGCGCCGTGGCCAGCCCGGAGGCGGCCTCGGAGAGGACCTGGTCGGCGAAGGAGCCGGCCCCCGCGAGCCCGTCCTTCTTATAGCGGGCCAGGACCGCCGGAACGGCGTCGCGCAGGGCGGCCGCGGCCGCGTCGAGGCGCGCGGGCTCGACGCCGCGCGCGTCCAGGGCGGCGCGCAGCTCGCGCGCGGCGGGCGCCAAGGCCATCGGCGCGGGGTCGCGCAGGAACGCCATGAAGCCCGAGCCGAGTCCGGCGCCGAGCGAGGCCGCCGCGAGGAACAGGCCGAAGGAGCCCGCGCCGGCGTGGAGGACGTCCTCGAGGAAGCGCGGCAGCGCCGCGAAGACGAGCGCGTCGCTCGACATCACCGACAGGGTCGTCGACAGCAGATAGATGCGGAGGAACTTGTCCGCGAAGATCGTGCGGAAGCCCTGCGCGAGTTCGTTGAACACTCGGCGTCGCGGGACCGCGCGGACCGCGAAGCCGCCGAACTCGCCGGGCAGGTCCTGGGCGAGCGCCGGGTCTCCGTCGACCTCGACGAGGAGGACGGTGCGGCCCTCGTGCGTTCCCCCCGTCACGCCGGCGAAGCGGACGGGGCCGATCCCGTCGCGCTTGAGGCGCGCGGCCAGGTCGCGGCGCGCGGCCATGATCTCGTCGCGGGGCAGCTTGAGCTTGATCGCGTAGCCGATGCCGGCCGCGAGCAGGAGGACGCCGTAGACGGCGTAGGCGAGCGCGTTGCCCGCGAGTCCGCCGAGCCAGCCGCCCATCGAGGCGATGAAGAGGCCGGCGAGCAGGGGGCCGACGACTCCGACGGCGTTCATGACGATCGTCGAGATCGCGTTGGCGCGGTTGTAGTGCTGGACGTCGTCGGCCAGGATGCGGTTGAAGGCGACCGAGCCCGCGGTCATGCCCGCGAGCTGGAGAAAGCCGGCGGTGGCGAGCACGACGGTGAAGATCACGAAGCTGAAGCTTCCGGTGAAGAACAGGACCGGCACCGACATCATGAGCAGCGAGCGCAGGATGTTCGTCCAGACGACGACCTTCTGCGTCGAGGTCCGGTCGACGATGGGGCCGGTGATCAGGCTCGCGGCCGCCTGGGAGCCCCAGTTGACCGCGCGGTTGTAGCCGAGCTTGTACGCCTCCTCCTTCGTCGGGGCGACGAGCTTGGGCAGAGCCGTGTAGTGGAAGCCGACGCCGAGGGTGATCAAAGCCTGGCCGGCGGTCCAAATCCAGAACTGGCGGTTGCGGTCCTCATCGGGGAGCACGCGCGCGAAGCTCGTGAGCTTCCGCCATGCGCCCCGAAGAAGACCGCCCCCGATGCGACCGGGGACGGCGTTGGGTCCCAGCGTGTTGAAACTTAGAGGCGGACTTCCTCCTCCGTCCGGAGGATTCGCGGGAGGATTCGTCGGCGGCGCGCTCGGCTTCGACGGCCGCACGGCGCGCATCGCCTCCGACATGTCGTGCAGCTTGCGGATGCGCACGCCCGTGTTCGGGTGGGTGATGAAGAGCTCGAAGACGAGATCGTCGGCGCGCGTCGGGCCGTTCGGGCCGGCGGGCAGAGCGCCCGCCGCCTCGAGCTGCTCGAGCGGATTGACGATCATGATGTGCTGCAGCGACGCCGCGCGCGGCATCGTCGCGCCCGGCAGGCGGAAGCCCTGGGGCGGCCGCCACGTCGGCAGCAGGCCGAGTCCGAGCGCGAGCGACTCGGGATCCTCGGAGAGCAGCGCGCCGTCCTCGTCGGCCATGCCCTCGTTGTTGCGCGAGGCCGCCATCTGGAGGACCTGCATCGCGACGGGGCCCCACAGCGCGGCGAAGACCTTGACGAGCGCGGGCAGCGACTTCACGACGATGCCCGTCGAGATCGGCTCGACGGCCTCGGGGCGCGCGCCGTTTCCGTCCCGGCGCGTCTCCGGCGAGGCGGCGGCGGGCGCCTCTTCCTTCGGCTTCATGCCGAGGAGCTTCTGCACCGCGACCTGCGCGTGGCCGACGCCCCACATGACGCCGTACGAGGCGAACGCGACCGCGGAGGCGATCGAGCCCGCGATGGAGCCGGAGAGCATGAGGCGGTCCATCACGTGCGAGAACTCGTGGCCGAGCACGCCGCGCAGCATGCGCACGCCGAGCGCCTTGAGCTCGGAGCGCGGCGCCTTGAGGACGACCGCGATCACCTGCGCCGGCGTCGCGTCAGCCGCGACGCCCGTGAGCGAGCCGGCGATCGCGCGGCGGAAGACCTTGAACTCCTTCGTGTCCGGGTCGGACGAGGAGATCAGGCGGACGACGCCGTCGCGCACGTTCTCCGCGTCGAGCGTCATGGACTTGATGCCGCGCGTGACGCCGACCATCGCCGCGAACGGGCTGCGGCCGGTGGCGTACGCGTTGGGCGCGAGCATCGGGTCGATGACCATCTCGGGCATCGGGATCTCCTTCTTGCCCTTCGCGCGGCGCTCCGCGTTGATCTTGTCGCGCAGCTCCTCCATGATCGCGAAGAACTCGGGGTCGCGCTCGCGGGTCGTCGGCTCCGCCTTCATGACGAGCTTGATGATCTTCTTCGCGAAGAAGAACGGGATGAACGCGAGCGCGCCGGCGATCGCGAGGTTCGTGAGCAGGCTCGTGACGCCGAAGACCGCCCAGGCCATCAGGAAGCCGCCCGCCGCCATCGTGCCGATCATGAGATAGGTCTTGGCCCAGTAGTGGAACGCGGGCCACTTCGGATCGCGCTGGTCGAGCAGCGCGGGGTCCGCGACGGGCTTGGCGCGCAGCGACGGCGCCGCCGCGCCCTTCGGCAGGACCTTCGCGAGCAGGCGCTCGATCCAGATCGAGGCGCGCTCGCCGGCGAACGCGATGACGAGGAAGGTCAGCGGGCTCGCGAAGCCGGTGATCGCGGTCCAGACGAGCAGGCCGAGGTACAGGCGGTCGAAGGTGACCACGCTGAGGATCTTCTTGATGATGGAGCCGATCGAGAGCTTGAACTCGCGCGCCGGCTGCGCCGCGTTGCCCGAGCGGCCGCCGAGGAGCGTCCACGCGAGGAACGCGATGTTCGTGTACACCGCGGAGTAGCCCGTGAGCAGCGCGAAGACGACGCCGATCATGACCCACTGGAACGACGGGAAGCGGATGCGCTGCATCGAGCCGGGCACCGCGAAGGGCTGGCCCGTCTCGGCCGAGTGGATCAGGCGTCCGAGGAAGAACGCGATCGTCGTCATGACGGGCAGGGCCATCATGCCGATGATCGGCGCGATGCCGATGACGCCCGCGACGGACGCCGCGCCGATGAGCGCGGGCGTGATGCCGAGCACGGCCCAGACGAGGGCGGTGTCGACGAAGCCGGTCGCGCCGATGTAGCGGCCGCCGGCGACGGCGGCGAGCGGCATGGCGGCGGTGAGGACGCCGGCCGTCGTGAGGACCGCGCCGAGGCCCGGCAGGGCGACGATCACGGCGCCCGCGAACGCGCCGAGCGCGAAGTCCATGATCGTCTTGACCTTGTTGAGGCGCGGCGAGTCGCGCTTGGCGAGGCGCCAGCGCGCGTAGAGCGCGAGCGGGAAGAGCAGCAGGCCCGAGCTCACGGCCCAGACGGCGGCGACGGGGATCACGCCGAAGATCGCGGGCGCGAGCGCCACGGCGAGCGCCTGGGCGCCGACGACCGCGGCGGCGCCGGCGGCGAAGGTGACGACCGACAGCAGCGCCCCGCCGGCCTTCGAGCGGCGCTGCGGGCCGGGCGCGGGCGAGTTGGGCGACGGCACGCCGCGGAAGGACGAGGACTCGGTCTCGGCGCCGGAGGGCGTCAAGCCGGAGGCGAGCGGGCCGGAAGCGTTCACGCCCGAGACGTCGGCGGCCTGCTCGTCGGCGTGCTCGAGGCCGAGCAGCTTGTCCATCATGTTCGACGCGGCGCCCTTCGACTGATCGACGGCGCCCTTCTCGATCGCGCCGGAGGCTTCGGCGACCTCGCGGCGGGCGAAGGTCAGGGACTCCTTCGTCGCGGAGACGGGCTGGAGCGCGCCCTTCACGGCGGAAATCTTGTCGCCCTTCGAGGCGGCGGACTCGGCCTTAGGCGGGATCGCGATCGCGAGAGCGACGCGCGAGTCGACGGGCGTCACGGGCGTCAGCGCCGGGATCGGGGCGCCGGGCATCGACGCGGACATCGGAGCGGAGAGAACGCTCAAGCCGCCCGTCAGCGACGGAGCGGAGACGCCGAGGCCGCCCATCTCGAGGCGCGGCACGCGTCCCTGGATGAGGCTCGCGCCGGCGGCGGAGGCGCCGTTGGCCGAGGAGCCCGTCGCCGCGGACATGACCTGCGCCCACGAGGGCGCCGGCACCGTCAGGAGAGTGATCGTGATGGAGAGCAGCGCGGCGAGGGAGCGTTTCATGTGGCGATCCTATCACCTCCCCCTCCGAGACCCGGAGGGCCGAAGGTCCCAGAGGGGCCCGCGCAGGGGG
>CAYVFO010000064.1:0-14127 GCA_964450975.1 uncultured Elusimicrobia bacterium
GGCGGGGAGGGGGAGAGCGGCGCCGGCGGCGGCGGCCGCCGCCCACCAGGCCGCGCGGCGCGGCCGTCCGGGGCCGAGGCCGAGCGCCAGCGCGAGCAAAGCGGGCCAGCCGGCGAGGCCCGCCGCCGCGGCCGTCCCGGCCTTCAGGCCGTCGAGGAGGAGCCCGCCGCCCGTCCGGCGCGCCTCGTCGGCGCCGAAGGCGAACGTCTCCGCGCCCGGGCGGAGCTCGAAGCGCAGCGTCCGGCGGCCGGCGACGGAGAGGATCGTCGCGAAGTCGCGCGCGCGCGCCTCGGTCAGAGTGCCCTCGCCGATCTCCTCCTGCCGGTATTCCTCGTAGAAGGACGCCGAGCCGCTCACTTCCGAGCCGGCGGGAGGCTCGGGGTACTCGAGCCTCAGGAGGACGCGGCCCTGCTCGTTGACCTCGCCGAGCGCGCGCTCGTAGCGCGCGTCCACGAGCCGTCCGCTCAGCGGGACGCCGCCGGCGCTCAGGCGCAGGTGCGCGTCGACGTAGCGCTGGGCCTTCTCGAGCGTCTCGGGGGCCCAGCCCGACGGAGGCAGCGGGTTGACCTGGAGGATCTCCTCGATCCAGAACACCGAGTCCGCCTCGATTCGCGCGGACATGCGGCCGGGCTCGAGGCGCAGCTCGGCGCGCACGGGCGCCATCGGATACTCGTGCGCCGAGGCGCGGCCAGCGGCCAGGAGGACGGAGGCGAGGAGAAAGGCCCTCATGCGCTCATTGTCGCAATGCGGCCCCGGCTCCGTCAATCGAAGTTCAGCCGCCGAGGCGGCGCATCGCGAGCATCGCCGCGAGGCCGGCTCCGAAGGAGACGAACGAGGCGCCGTCGCGCGTCCGGTGCAGGCGCGGGATGAGGTCGGAGGCGCCGATATAGAGGAACGAGCCTCCCGCGAAGCCGAGGAGAAGCGACGTCGCCGCGGGACCCAGGGAGGCGACGCCCGCGCGGCTCAAGGCGGCGCCGAGCGGGGTCGCGAAGGCGACCGCCGCGAGCGCGGCGAGCCCGACCTTCGAGGAGTAGCCGGCCTGCCGGAACAGGCTCGTCAGCGTGAAGCCGTCGGCGAGCTTGTGCAGGATCGTGGCCGCGCCGGCGGCGAGCAGGGCCGAGGCCGCGGACAGAGAGGTCGCGCCCAGGTTGACGCCGTCGAGCAGCGAGTGGACGAACAAGCCGGCCATCGCGGGCCAGCCGAGCTTGTGGGAGCGGCAGCCTTCGAGCTCCTCGTGGCAGGAGTCGGCGACGGCGAAGTTCTCCGCGGCGTAGCAGAAGGCGAAGGCGGCGAGGGCGCCCCAGCCGGCCGAGCGCGGGCCCATGCTCCAGGCGTCGGGGAGGATGTCCGTGAAGGCGACCGCGATCAGGATCCCCGAGCGGAAGGCGAGCAGGCGCGCCAGGCCCGCGCGGTCGGAGAAGATCGTCGCGCGAGGCGCGAAGCCGCCGAGGAGGGTGGCGAGGAAGCCGGCGATGAGGATGGCCGCGAGCACGAGTAGATGATAACACATTATCGGTATTGACGGGCGTGTTGATATATGATAATTACTTATCAATACCAGGAGACCCCATGTTCCGACTCGCTCTCGCCGCCGCCGTCGCCTTCGCGCCCGCCGCCTCCGCCCAGGATTTCGAGGCCGCGCCGATCACCGTGACCGCCAAGCCGCGCCCGTCCCGCACCTTGACCGCGCCGGCCGCCGTCACCGTCATGAGCGGACGCCAGCTCGAGCGCGAGCGCGCGCAGAGCGTCATGCAGACGGTCCAGAACGCGCCGGGCGTGACGGTCAACACGACGGGCGCGGGCATCGCCAAGCCCGTCGTGCGCGGGTTGACCTCCCAGCGCGTTCTGACCTTGACCGACGGCGTGCGCCAGGAAGGCCAGCAGTGGGGCGACGAGCACGGCCCGGAGATCGACGCGCACGGCGTCGACCGCATCGAGATCGTCCGCGGCCCGCAGTCCCTCCTTTACGGTCCCGAGGCCCTCTCCGGCGTGATCAACGTCGTGCGGCGCCGGCTCAAGCTCGACCGCGAGAAGTTCGAGACGGGCGGCCTGCTCGCGCTCGACGGGTTCAGCCACAACGACCAGGGCGCGGGCTCGATCGAGCTGCGCGGCGCGGGCGCCGGCTACGGCGCGTCGGTCCGGGCGTCCGCGCGGAACGCCTCGGACATCCGCACGCCGAAAGGGCGCCTCTTCAACAGCGGGATGGAGGAGCGCGACTTCGGCGCCTCGCTCGGCGCGAAGGCGGGGGAGTCGGAGCTGCTCGCCGACCTCTCGAGCTTCCAGCAGAGGCTGCAGATCCACAAGGATCCGGCCGCGAGCCCCGGCGCGACCGCGTATCAATTCGTCGAGCACAAAAAGGCGCTCCTGCGCGCCTTCGTCCCGACCGGCCTCGGACGCCTCGAGGCGACGGCGGGCGCCCAGCGCAACCGGCGCCAGGAATTCGAGGCGCGGACCGACGCCGTCTCGAAGCTGCGTCTCGTGCTCGACAGCTTCACGGGCGACGTGCGGCTCCATCACGAGCCGCTCGGCCCCTTCGAGGGGACCGTCGGCGTCTCCGGCATGGCGCAGCGCAACGACACCCAGGCCGACGAGAAGCTCATCCCCGCGTACCGCCAATCGGATCTCGGCGTCTTCGTCTTCGAGGAGTTGCCCGTCGGCCCGGTCACGCTGTCGGCCGGCGCGCGCTGGGATCAGCGCCGCCTGTTCGCCGGCGAGGAAGGCGCGCTGTCCGTGGTCTCCCAGACGAAGGACTACCGCAGCCTGAGCGGCTCCTTCGGAGCGTCGTGGGCGTTCGCGGAGGGCTGGGCGCTCGTCGGCAACGTCGGCTCCGGCTGGCGCGCGCCGACGCCGTTCGAGCTGTTCGTCAACGGCGAGCACGAGGGCAGCGGCCGCTTCGAGGTCGGACGCGCCGACTTGAGCCCGGAGCGGTCGATCAACACGGACGTCTCCCTGCGCCGCCAGTCGGGAACCGTCCAGGCCGAGGTCACGGCGTTCCGCAACCGCGTCAACCACTTCATCTTCCCGCGCCCGACCGGAACGGTCGACGCGGGCTCGGGGCTTCCGATCTTCAACATCGCGCAGGCCAACGCGACCTTGATCGGCGCGGAGGCTCTCGTGAAGTGGCAGGCCCGGGACTGGCTCGGACTCTCGCTCGGCGCCGACGTCCTGCGCGGCGACAACGACGACCTCAAGGCGCCGCTGCCGCAGATGCCCGCCAATCGGATAAAATGGGGCCTGCGGCTGTCGCAGGCGTCTCTCAAGTTCGCGCGCAACGCGTACGTGTCGGCCGCGGGACGGCTCGTCGCCCGGCAGAACCGCGTCGCCGCGAACGAGCAGAAGACCGCCGGCTACGGCCTGGTGGATTTCGGGGCGGGCGCCGAGCTCCCGTTTTCCGGAGGCGAGGTCCGCGCGGACTTCTCCGTCGAGAACGCGTTCGACCTGCCGTACCGAGATCATTTGAGCCGCTACCGCGCCTACGCGCTGAACGCGGGCCGCAGCTTCGCGCTGCGCCTGAGCGTTCCGTTCGGGGCGGACTGAGGCCCGGGCCGGTCCCGGGCGGGGGAATACGATGGGCCACATGAGCCACATGGGACTGGTGAAGGCGTTCGCCGAGACGGGCGGGGACTGGGTCATCCATCTCCTCGTGCTCGCCTCGATCGTCTCGCTCGGCGTGATCATCGAGCGCGTCCTCGTCTACCGCGCCCGGCGCGTCGTGCCCGGAAGCGCCGCGGAGCGCGAGCTCTCCGACGCGATCGCCCGCGCCGTCGCCGCGGGCGACTCGCCGCGCGACGCCGTCGGCGCCGCGGTGGTCCTCGAGCGGCGCGAGCTCGAGCGGCGTCTCGTCCTCCTGAATACGCTCGGAAACAACGCTCCCTTCCTGGGCCTGCTCGGAACGGTGCTCGGCGTCGTCCGCGCGTTCCACGATCTCGCGTTCGCGAGCGGAGCGGGTCCCGAGGCCGTCATGCAGGGCCTCTCCGAGGCCCTCGTCGCGACCGCGATCGGCATCCTCGTCGCCCTGCCGTGCGTGATCGCCTACAACCTCCTCTCGAAGACCGTCGAGGACCGCGTCGCCGACGCTGAAATCGCGGGCCGCCGCCTCGCGGACGCCCTCGGGCGGAAGCGCTGATGGCCGGCGGCTCCGGCCCGCGCGGCCCGATCGGCGGCATCAACGTCACGCCGCTCGTCGACGTCGTGCTCGTCCTGCTGATCATCGTCATGGTCGCCTCTCCGGTGATCGCGCGGCGCGGCCTGACCGTCACGCTGCCGAAGGCGGAGAAGGCCGAGCCGGTGAAGCCGAGCGACCTGCGCGTCGTGCTGTCCAAGGACCTCAAGGTGGAGATGGGCGGGCGAGCGATGTCGCGCGAGGACTTCGCGCTCGCGCTCAAGGGCCTCGCCGCGCGCGACCCGGGCCTGCGCGTGGCCGTCGCCGCCGACGAGAGCGTCCGCTGGGGCGACCTCGCCTCGCTGCTCGACGACATCAAGCACGCGGGCATCAAGCGCGTCGCCGCCGAAGTCGGCTCGCGCGGGGCGAAATGACGAGCCGCGGCGGCGGGCGCCTGCTCTGGGGCTCGATCGCCGTCTCGGCCGTCCTGCACGCGCTGCTTTTCCTGCCGTGGCAGGTCCTGCACTCGCACGCCGAGCCGCCGGAGCTCATGGAGCTCGACTTGGCCGGGCCTCCGGGCCCCGCCGGTCTTCCGCCGGCGCCGAAGCGCGCGGCGGCCTCCGCGCCCCGCGCGGCGGCGGAGGATTCCCTCGGCTCCGCCAAGGCGGCCCCCGTCGCGGCGGCGCAGGCGCCCGATCCGGGCGACGCCGACGCGCCGAACGAGGCTCACGGGGGCGGCGGCGGAGGCGGGCGCGGCGGAACGGTCAAGCCGCCCGTGCTGCTCAACCACGGCGAGCTGCACCGCCTCCTGCAGAGCCTCTATCCCGACTCCGAGCGCGAGCTCGGCCGCGAGGGCATGGTCGTCCTCTCCCTGTCGGTCGGCGCCGACGGCCGCGTCTCCGCCGCCGAGATCGCGCGCTCGGCGGGACCGGCCTTCGACGCCGCCGCGCTCAAGCTCTCCGCGAAGCTCCGCTACGCGCCCGCCGAGGACGCCGGGCGCCCGCTGGCCGTGCGCATGAAGCAGGCCGTCCTGTTCAAGCTCGAGCGCTGATCCGCTATAATCGCATTCCGATGACCGCCCGCCCCCCGAAGCGCGACACCTCCCAGCGCCGCGCCATCCGCCGGGCGCTCGACGAGGCCGGCCGTCCGCTCGGCGCCCTCGAGGTGCTCGAGGCCTCCAAGGCGTTCGCGCCCGGCCTCGGCATCGCGACCGTCTACCGCAACGTGAAGTCCCTGCTCGAGGACGGCGTCGTCGCCGAGGTCCACCTCCCGGGCGAGCCGCCGCGCTACGAGTCCGCGGGCAAGGACCACCACCACCACTTCCGCTGCGAGCGCTGCGAGAAAGTCTACGAGCTCGGCGGCGCGTGCCTGCCCGACCTCAAGGCGTCGCTGCCGAAGGGCTTCCGCGCGACGGCGCACGAGGTGCTCGTCCACGGCGTGTGCGCGGCGTGCGCGAGGCGCAAGTGAACGTTCCCTACGGCTTCGGCTCCTTCGACCGCGTCGCGTTCAAGCTGATCAACCAGGCGTGGACGCATCCGTCGCTCGACGCGCTCATGCCGGTTCTGACCGATCTGCACAAGGTCCCGTGGTTCCTCTACGGCGCCGTGCCTCTGGCCCTCGGCTTCTGGCTCTGGAAGGAGCGCGCGAAGGCCGCGCGCGTCCTCGTCGTCGCGGCGATCGCGATCGGCGTCTGCGACCTGCTCGCCTACCGGATCATCAAGCCGTGGGCCGCGCGCGAGCGGCCGGGCCACGCCGGGATCGGGGCGATCGTGCGCGCGCCGGTCGGCGGCCGCTACGGCTTCCCCTCGAACCACGCGATCAACGCGGGCGCCGCGGCCGCCGTGCTCTCGGTCGCTTATCCGCCCGCGCGGTTCGCGTTCTGGACCGTCGCCGGCGTCGTCGCCTGGTCGCGGGTCTACGTCGGCGCGCACTACCCGTTCGACGTCCTCGCGGGGCTGTGCTTGGGCGGCGTGCTGTCCTGGCTGTGGGCGCTGCTGATGCTTCAGGGCCGCGGCGGCGAGAGCCGCGCGCGCAAGTCCGCCAAGCGGAAGTAGGACCACACCCAGCCCTTCCACACCGCGCCGAAGATCTTTCCGCGCACGCGGTCCCAGCTCGTGGGCTTCTTCGGGGCGAACGAGTCCTTCGAGAGCGCGGCGACGGCCGCGGGATCGGGCGAGATGATGAGGTAGCCCTCGGGGAAGCTCTCCTTGACCACGGAAGGAGCCGGGGGCAACGTCGAGGCGAAGCCCTCGATGTCCTTGAGGCGGTTCTCGGTCCAGTTCTTGTCGAGGCTCTCGGCGAACGGCTTGATCGCGGAGAGGCCGCCGTCCTGCGTGATCAGCTGGTAGTCGACGTCGCTCGACGGACCCGACTGGCCGATCGAGTAGGAGCCGAGGAGCGCCATCGCGATGATCTTCCGGCCCTGGGGCAGCGAGCGGTTGGTCTCGACGATGCTCTTGAGCACGGCGGTCTTGAAGGAGGTGAGCACGTCCTGCTGGCGGCCGGCGCGGTGCGCGGCGATCGCGGCGAGCTGGTCCTCGCCCAGCATCGCGTCGAGGCGCGCGACCAGGCGCTCGGGCTTCTCGTTGGGCGTCTCGTAGAACGGGCCGAACGCCTTCTTGCGGTAGTAGCTCGGGCGCTCGCGCGGCACGACGGCGTCGACGCGGTCGAGGTAGCGCAGGAACGCGGCCTTCGCGGCGGGATCCTTCGGGTAGTACTTGTCCCAGAGCTTGATCGCTTCCTTGCGGATCGTCGCGCGGTCGGCGACGACGAAGCCCGCGGTCAGCACGCGGCCGGAATAGGCCTTCGTGCGCCAGTCGAGCCACATGCCCTCGAGATTCTTGACGGAGCGCTCCTCTGGCGCGGTCGCCTTTTCCTGCTCGCGCACCATCTGGTGCAGGAGCTTCGAGCGCGAGCCGAAGAAGAACTTGGTCGTCTGCCAATGCGAGCCGCGCAAGAGCGAGCGGGCCTTGCCCTCGGCGACGGCGCCGGTCCACAGCGCGGCCTCCTCGGGCGTCGCGCCGATCGCGGCGAGCTGGTCGGACGGCTTGGGCGCGTCGGGCGCGGACGCCGCGGGCTTGAGCGCGACGGCCAGCGCGGGAGCGACGGAGGGCTTGGGCGCCGCGAGCGACGGCGTCAGCGACGCGGCCGAGAGCGAGGGCGCCGTGACCGAGAGCGCCGCGGCGGAAGCCGACGGGCCGGAGAGGACGGGGACCGCCGTCTCCATGGGAACGGCGACGAGCGCGCGGGTCTGCGCGGATGCCGGCGCCGCGGCGAGCGCGGCGAGGAGGACGCGGAGGAGCTTCATCGCTTCCCTATTATGGCCGTATCGGAGGGGGACGTCAGGTGTCCAAAGGCCCGGAGGGCGTAGGCCCGGCGCTTAGGACTTGGTGGGCGAGTCGTGCTCGTGACCGTGCGACTTGCCCTTGTAGAGGCGGTCCACGAGGCGGAACAGCGCGGCCTCCTCTCCGTTGGTGCCGACGACGTCGGAGAGGTGCTCGAGGTAGAGGATCGCGTCGGACAGGAGCTCCTTCATGTCCGGGTCCTTCTCGCGGTTGCGCATGATGACGAGCTCGGAGTGCTTCGTGACGAGCCGCTCGCCGGTCTCGTCGACGATCTTGATCCAATCGTGCTGGTTCTTGAAGGCGGAGACCTCGCCCTCGCGCCACTTCTCGGGGGTCAGGAGGCCGGCCTCGCGGTCGAGCGCGTGCGTGAGCTCGTGGACGGTCGTCGCGTAGCAGAACTGCTCGCCGATGAGCGCGCAGAACATCTTCATGCGCTCGTTGATGTCGATCGTGCCGCCGTCGAGGCGGGCCGTGTTGTAGCGGAACATGCCCATCTGCTTCTTGGCGAGCTTGGACTCGAACTGGATGCGCTTCTGGTCCTTCATCGTCCGGCCGTACGCGACGGCGAGATCGAGCTTCGCGGGCACGCCCTTGACCGTGCGGTTGGACTTCCACCACGCGATGCGCGCGTCGGCGGCGGCCTGCATGGACTCGAGGGAGCCGAGCTTGCCGGTCGTCTCGGCGCGGTCGACGTAGCGCACGTAGACGGGGACGACGGGCTTGACCTCGGGGATGCGGTCGAAGAAGCCGGCGGCGCGGGCCTTGAGGGAGACCTCGGTGGAGGACGGGTCGGCGACGGCGTCGCGCAGGTTGTTGGCCTGGGCGGACAGGGCCTCGATCGACGTGAACTCGACGGCGGGCGCGGGTCGGCCGGACTGGGCGAAGGAGGGGATCGCGGCGGCCAGGAGAGCCGGCAGGGCCCAAAGCTTCATGTTCTCAGTATATAGGAAAACCCCATGTCGGGCGCGGGTCGCCGGACCCAGGCCCGTCTAGGCCTTAGGACCTAGAGCGACGGGGTAGGGCAGGTTCTCGTAGTGCGCCTGGAGCGGCTTGACGGCCATGCTCGCCCCCTGGAGCACCGCGATCGCGTGCACGGCCGCGTCGGCGCTGTGCAGGTTCGTGATGCAGGGGATGTTGAGCTCGAGCGCGGTGCGCCGGATGGCGTAGCCGTCGGCGCGGGAGCGCTTGCCGGAGGGGGTGTTCACGACGAGCGAGAGGGTCCGCTGGCGGAGCAGGTCCACGACGTCGGGCTTGCCCTCGCCGACCTTGGCGACCCGGGTCGTCTCGAGGCCGTGGCGGGTGAGGAAGTCGGCGGTCGAGCGCGTCGCGACCAAAGTGAAGCCGAGCTGCCGCAGCGAGCGCGCGAGCGGGACGATGCGGACCTTGTCCTCGTCGCGGACGGAGACGAACACCGAGCCGGACGTCGGCAGGTTCATGCCGGCGGCCTCCTGGCTCTTCGCGAACGAGCGCGGGAAGTCGCTGTCGAGGCCCATGACCTCGCCGGTGGACTTCATCTCCGGGCCGAGCTTGGGATCGATGCCGGGGAACTTGATGAAGGGCATGACCGCCTCTTTCGTGGCGGTGTAGGGAGGCTCGAAGCCGGGCTTGAGCGCCTCCGCGGGGACGAGCTTCTTGAGCTTCATGCCCATCATGACCTTCGTCGCGATGCGGGCGACCGGCAGGCCGATCGCCTTGCTGACGAACGGGACCGTGCGCGAGGCGCGCGGGTTGGCCTCGAGCACGAATACCGCGCCGTCCTTGACCGCGTACTGGACGTTCATGAGGCCGCGGACCTTGAGGTGCAGCGCGAGCTTGCGCGTGTCCGCGAGGATGCGCTGGAGCACGGCGGGCGAGAGCGAGTGCGGCGGCAAGGTGCAGGCCGAGTCGCCGGAGTGGATGCCGGCCTCCTCGATGTGCTCCATGACGCCCGAGACCCAGACGTCGGTCCCGTCGCAGACCGCGTCGACGTCGACCTCGGTCGCGTCGGAGAGGAAGCGGTCGATCAGGAGCGAGGGGTGCGTCGAGGCCGCGAGCGCGCGGCCGACGTAGTCGGTCAGCGACGCGTCGTCGAAGACGACCTCCATCATGCGGCCGCCGAGCACGTAGCTCGGCCGGACCATGACGGGGTAGCCGACGCGGCGCGCGATCTTGAGCGCCTGCGCCGCCGTGGCGGCGATGCCCGAGTCCGGGGAGAGGATCTTGAGCTTCTTGAGCGCCGCGCCGAAGAGCTTGCGGTCCTCGGCCATGTCGATGGCGGCGGGCAGGGTCCCGAGGATCGGCACGCCGGCCTTTTCGAGCGCCTTCGCGAGGTTGAGCGGCGTCTGGCCGCCGAACTGCACGATGACGCCGACGGGCTTCTCCACGGAGATGATCTCGAGGGTGTCCTCGAGCGTCAGGGGCTCGAAGTAGAGGCGGTCGGAGCTGTCGTAGTCGGTCGAGACGGTCTCGGGGTTGCAGTTGACCATGACCGACTGCCAGCCGTGAGCGCGCAGCGCCTTCGACGCCTGGACGCAGCAGTAGTCGAACTCGATGCCTTGCCCGATGCGGTTCGGGCCGGAGCCGAGTATCACGACCTTCTTGCCGCCCTTGGAGGGGATGAGATCGCCGGTCGCCTCGTAGGTCGAGTAGAAATAGGGCGTCGCGGAGGGGAACTCGCCCGCGCAGGTGTCGACGAGCTTGTAGCTCGGCCGCACGCCGAGCTTCCAGCGCTTGTCCCGCAGCTTCTGCTCGGTCATTCCCTTCGCGGCCGCGATCGTCGCGTCGGAGAAGCCGAGGCGCTTGGCGGCGAGCAGGCTCTCGGCGTCGAGCGGCATCGCCGGGAGCGTCTTCTCGAAGTCGGAGATGTCCTTGAGCTGGTGGAGGAACCACGGGTCGATGCGCGAGACCTCGTGGATGCGCTCGACGGACACGCCCTCGTCGAGGGCGGACTTCACGTGGTAGAGGCGGTTCGACGTCGGCGTCGCGACGCGCTGCAGGCGCGTCTCGGGGTCGAGGGGCTCGGCGCCGGAGAGGCCCTTCTTGCCGCTCTCGAGGCCGCGCAGCGCCTTCTGCAGCGCCTCCTTGAACGTGCGGCCGATCGCCATCGCCTCGCCGACGGACTTCATCGCGGTGTCGAGGGTGAACTCGCCGAACTTCTCGGTCGCGAAGCGCGGCGCCTTCACGACGCAGTAGTCGATCGCGGGCTCGAAGCACGCGGGCGTCGCCTTCGTGATGTCGTTCGGCAGCTCGTCGAGCGCGTAGCCGACGGCGAGCTTCGCCGCGAGGCGCGCGATCGGGAAGCCGGTCGCCTTCGACGCGAGCGCCGAGGAGCGCGAGACGCGCGGGTTGATCTCGACGACGACGCGGCGGCCGTTCTGCGGGTGGACGGCGAACTGGATATTGCAGCCGCCGGTCTCGACGCCGACCTCGGAGATGATCTTCTTCGCGTCGTCGCGCATCTCCTGGTACTGGCGGTCGGACAGAGTCTGCGCGGGGGCGACGGTGATCGAGTCGCCGGTGTGCACGCCCATCGGGTCCAAATTTTCGATCGTGCAGACGACGACGAAGTTGTCCTTGCAGTCGCGCATGACCTCGAGCTCGTACTCCTTCCAGCCGAGCACGGACTCCTCGAGGAGGACCTTCTTGACCGGCGAGAGCTCGAAGGCGTTGTGGACCTTCTGGCGGAGCTCGTCGAAGTGGTAGGCGATGCCGCCGCCCGTGCCGCCGAGCGTGAACGAGGCGCGGACGATCACGGGGAAGCCGAGCTCGCGCGCGACGGCCTTGAGGTCGCTCTCGTCGGTGACGACGACGGAGCGGGGCAGGTCGAGGCCGATCTTCTGCATCGCGGCCTTGAAGAGCTGGCGGTCCTCGGCCTTGCGGATCGTCTCGAGGCGCGCGCCGATGACTTCCACGTCGTACTTCTTGAGGATGCCGCGCTCCGCGGCGGCGACGGTGAGGTTGAGGGCGGTCTGGCCGCCGAGAGTCGGCAGGATCGCCTGCGGGCGCTCGGCCGCGATGACCTTCTCGAGGTACTCGGGCGTCAGCGGCTCGATGTAGGTGCGGTCCGCGAGCTCCGGGTCCGTCATGATCGTCGCCGGGTTCGAGTTGATCAGGCAGACCTCGTACCCTTCCTCGCGGAGCGCCTTGATGCCCTGCGTGCCGGAGTAGTCGAACTCGCAGCCCTGGCCGATGACGATCGAACCGGAGCCGACGACCAGGATCTTCTTAAGGTCTTTTCGCTTGGGCATTGGGCATCGCTCCGGGCTGCGGGAAGCTCTCGAGGCCGTCTGCGACGGCGCACAGGGCGCCGAGCAGGGCCTCCGCCTCGTTGATCTCGCGGACGACGGGCACTTTCCAGACCACGCGGTACTGCTCTCCGACGAAATCGACGGCCGCCAGGCCCGCGAGGCGCTGCTGCATCGTCTGATCGAAGACGACGGCGCCCGCGTCCTTGCTCGAGCAGCGCGCGAGCAGCTTGTCGCGGAAATTCGGGTCGACGGGCGCGACGGCGTCGGGAACGAGCACGCCCGCGCGCTTGGTCACGACGTCCTTCGGGCCGCACTCGACGCGCAGGCTCGTCTGGGCGTTGAGCCACGCGGTGAGCGTCACGCCGTCCGCCCCGGCCTCGAGCGCGACCTTGCGGCCGTTCCAATTGCCGCCCATGCGCGGCGGATCGGCCTGATAATCGAGGCCGAGAATCTTCTTGAGCGACGGCCACTGCAGGGACGGGGTGTTGAGCTTGTGCTCCCGCCAGAGATACCAGGCGACGGGCGCGGCGAGGACGAGGGCCCCGAGCAGGGCGCTCATCGCGAGCGGGCCTCGATGCTCTGGAGCATGAGCGCGCGGAAGCGCTCAAAGAGGTAGCGGCCGTCGTGCGGGCCGGCGGAGGCCTCGGGGTGGTACTGGACCGAGAACGCGGGGAGCTCGGAGTGGGCCATGCCCTCGGACGTGCCGTCGTTGAGGTTGACGTGCGTCGTGCGCACCGACGAGGGGAGCGACTTGAGGTCGACGCAGAAGCCGTGGTTCTGCGAGGTGATCTCGATCTTGCCCGTCTCGAGGTCCTTCACGGGGTGGTTCGAGCCGTGATGGCCGAACTTGAGCTTGTAGGTCTTGCCGCCGAGCGCGAGGCCCAGGAGCTGATGGCCGAGGCAGATGCCGAAGATCGGGGTGCGCTCGACGAGGAGCTTCTTGATCGTTTCGATGGCGTCCGTCACGGGCTCGGGGTCGCCGGGGCCGTTGGTGAGCATGACGCCGTCGGGCTTGTAGGAGAGGATCTTCTCGGCGCTCGTCGAGGCGGGCACCACGGTCACCTGGCAGCCCATCGCGGCGAGGCAGCGGAGGATGCCGTACTTCGCGCCGAAGTCCACGACGACGACGTGGAGCTTGCGGTCCGCGGCGACGTAGCCCTCGTCCCAAGAGTAGGGCTTGCCGCAGGTGACGACCTTCGCGAGATTCTGCCCGGCCATGGAAGGCAGGGCGCGCGCCTTGGCGATGAGGCGCTTCTTGTCGCCGTCGAGCGTGGAGATCACGCCGCGCAGGGCGCCCTTGTCGCGGAGCTTGAGCGTGAGCGCGCGCGTGTCGACGTCCTCGATCGCGACGATGCCGTGCTTCTTGAGGAACGCGCCGACGGGCTCGACCGACTCGTGGTTCGAGGGGGTCTTGCACATCTCGCGCACGACGAAGCCGGAGAGGCGCGGGCGCGCGGACTCGTGGTCGCGCGCGGTGATGCCGTAGTTGCCGATCAGCGGGTAGGTCATCACGACGACCTGGCCGCAGTAGGAGGGATCGGTGAGGATCTCCTGGTAGCCGGTCATCGCGGTGTTGAAGACGTACTCGCCGCCCGTCTCGCCCGCCGCGCCGCAAGCGCGTCCCGAAAGGACCGTACCGTCTTCGAGAGCGAGCCAGGCCTTGTCGTTCATCGTGATCCCCTCAGCTCCTTCGATTTTACCATGATGAGGCGCCTCAGGTGAAGGTCGCCTTTCCCCGACGAGGAAGCGAGAGCTTTTTCGAGCACGGCGGCGGCGTCCGCGCGGCGTCCGCGCCCCTCGAGCAAAGTCGCCAAAGTCAGCGGCGCGGCGAGCTCGGATGGGTCGAGCGAGACCGCACGGCGCAGGCTCGCGAGCGCGGCGGCCTGGTCTCCGGCGAGGTGCTCGGCGATCCCGAGGTCCTTGTGGTCGGCGGCGAGGTTCGTCTCGGAGGCGAGCGCGCGCAGGATCTGGGCCGCGCGCGCGGGCTCGCCGAGCTGCTGCCAGAGCAGGGCGGCGCGGCGGCGGCGCGCGTCGGGCCGCGGCTCCGCCTGGAACGCCGCCTCGAGCGACTTCTTCGCGCGGGCGGTCTCGCCCGCTGCGGCGAGGGCTCCGGCCGCGAGGAGGAGCGCGTCGGGCTCGCCGCGCGAGCCGTGCTCGATCTCCTCCGCGAGCTCGCGCGCGCGGTCGTTGGCGCCGAGCGCGGCGTAGTGGTGCGCGGCGAGCGCGAGGTCGCCCGGCTCGACGAGCATCCCGCGCGCGGAGTCGAGCGCGCGCCGCGCGGCTTCGCGCTCGCCCGACCCCCGCAGAAGACCGGCGAGCTCGAGCTTGTCGCGCGGGCCCGGGTTGGCGTCGAGCGCCTTCGTCAGCGCGCGCCGCGACGCGGCGGCGTCGCCGGCCGCCTCGCGCGCCCGCGCCGCGGTGATCCAGGCGCGCGCGTCGCCGCCGCCCGCGCGCT
>CAYVFO010000065.1:0-14048 GCA_964450975.1 uncultured Elusimicrobia bacterium
AAATCCGCGGAAGCCGCCTCGTCGGTCGTGACGAACGCGGAGTCGTTCTTCTCCGCCGAGTCGTCGTCGGTTTACGGCGTGATCCGCTGCGGAAACGGAGCGGAGAAGATCAGGCCCAACTTCCTCTTCGGCGTCGGCATCCACGTGACCGCGCTCAAGCTCGACAGCAAGCCGAACCCCGGCTTCGCCTGGGCGGACACGAGCACCGCCGAGAAGCGCACGCTCGTCAACGCGACGGGCGTCGCGCCGGCGATCAAGCTTCAGGGCGGGGCGGACTACGCGTTCACCGAGAACTGGCTCGCGGGCGCGTACCTCGGCTTCAACTATTTAGGCAGCGCGTCGTACGGTGCGACCGATCAGGGTAATGCCGTCGGCGTGAAAGGCGCGAAAGGAACCATGACGGCGATTTCCGGCGGACTCGTCTTGTCCGCGAGATTCTAGAAAGGTACTTGGAGCGTTAAATGAGCAAGCCCGAGCAGCCCGAACTCACTCCCGACAACATCGGCAACATCATCCCGCGCGACCTCGGCGCGGAGATGCGCGGCTCCTACATCGACTACTCGATGTCGGTGATCGTCGGCCGCGCCCTGCCCGACGTGCGCGACGGCCTCAAGCCCGTCCATCGCCGCATCCTGTACGCGATGCACGACGAAGGCTTGGCCTCGAACAAGAAGTACTCCAAATGCGCCGGCGTCGTCGGCGAGGTGCTCAAGAAGTACCACCCGCACGGCGACTCCGCCGTCTACGACGCGATGGTCCGCATGGTCCAGGACTTCTCGCTGCTCCACCCGCTCATCGACGGCCAGGGCAACTTCGGCAGCGTCGACGGCGATCCCGCGGCCGCGTACCGCTACACCGAGGCCCGCTTGGCGAAGATCGCCGAGGAAGTCATGGCCGACATCGACCAGGACACGGTCGACTTCACGCCCAACTTCGACGGCACCACCACCGAGCCCGCCGTCATGCCCGCGAAGGTCCCGAACCTGCTGATCAACGGCAGCTCCGGCATCGCGGTCGGCATGGCGACGAACATCCCGCCGCACAACCTCTCCGAGGTCTGCGAGGCGGCGGTCGAGCTCATCAAGAACCCCAAGCTCGAGACCAAAGAGCTCATGAAGATCATGAAGGGCCCGGACTTCCCGACCGGCGGCATCATCCGCGGCAAGACCGGCATCAAGGACTACTTCGAGACCGGCCGCGGCTCCGTGCGCGTCCAGTCCAAGACCGACATCGAGGACATCAAGGGCAACCGCCAGGCGATCATCATCCACGAGCTGCCGTACCAGGTCAACAAGGCGACGCTGCTGGAAACGATCGCGCGGCTGGTGCAGGAGAAAACGCTTGAGGGGATCTCCGATCTGCGCGACGAGTCCGACAAGGACGGGATGCGCATTGTCATCGAGCTCAAGCGAGACGCCAACGACCAGGTTGTCCTCAACCAGCTGCTCAAGCACACGCAGATGGAGACGACGTTCGGCGTGATCCTGCTCTCGCTCGTCGACGGCCGCCCGCGCGTCCTCCCCGTGCGCGACATGCTCGGCCACTTCATCCAGCACCGCAAGGTCGTCGTCACGCGCCGCACGAAGTTCCAGCTGCGCAAGTGCCTCGACCGGGCCCACATCCTCGAGGGCCTCATCATCGCGGTCAAGAACATCGACCGCGTCATCAAGATCATCCGCGGCGCCGACGACACCGAGGCGGCGCGCGCGCAGCTGATGGCCGCGTTCGAGCTCTCGAAGATCCAGACGAACGCGATCCTCGAGATGCGCCTCGCCAACCTGACGAAGCTGTCGGTCGGCGACCTGCAGGACGAGTACGACGGCCTCGTCAAGAAGATCGCCGAGCTCAAGGCGATCCTGGCCGACGTCAAGAAGGTCTACGCGATCATCGTCGAGGAGCTCGAGTTCGTCAAGGAGCACTTCGGCAAGACGCGCCAGACCCAGATCACCACGGAAGCCGCGGAGATGACCCTCGAGGACATCATCAAGAAGGAAGAGGTCGTGATCTCCTTCTCGAACACCGGCTACGTCAAGCGCATCCCCGCGGCGACGTACCAGGCCCAGGGACGCGGCGGCAAGGGCATCACCGGCGCCGAGGTCAAGGAAGAGGACTTCATCGAGCACTTCTTCGTGACCGACACGCACGCGGCCCTGCTGTTCTTCACGAACCGCGGACGCGTGTTCGCGCTCAAGGCTTACGAGATCCCCGAGGGCAACCGCACGTCCCGCGGCAAGGCCGTCGTGAACCTCCTCGCCATCACCGGCGAGGAGAAGGTGACCTCGGCGATCGCGATCCGCTCGTTCGACGAGAAGAAGGGGCAGGAGTCCTTCCTCGCGATGTGCACTAGAAACGGCACCGCGAAGAAGACGCCTCTCTCCGACTTCGAGAACATCCGCAAGAGCGGCATCATCGCGATCTCTCTCGACGAGGGCGACGTCCTCGTCGAGGTTCAGCACACGTCGGGCGCCGACGAGCTGCTGATCGCGACGAAGGACGGCATGGCGATCCGCTTCCCTGAGAGCGACATCCGCTCGATGGGCCGCGGCGCGGCCGGCGTGAAGGGCATCCGGCTCGACAAGGGCGATCAGGTCATCGGCATGGAGGCGTTCCCTCCGTCGACGAAGAAGACCCTGCTCACCGTCTGCGAGCACGGCCACGGCAAGCGCACCGAGCTCTCCGAGTACCGCGGCCAGCACCGCGGCGGCGGCGGCGTGATCACGATCAAGGGCACCGACGGCCGCAACGGAGCGGTCATCGGCGTCAAGCTCGTGACCGACGACGACGATCTGATGGTGATGACCGAGCAGGGCAAGGCGATCCGCCTGCGCTGCAAGGAGATCAAGTCGATCTCGCGCAACACGCAGGGCGTGCGCCTGGTCAAGCTCGACGAGGGCGACCGCGTCGCGCGCGTCGCCCCGATCGCCGTCGAGCCGCCGGTGGACCCCGAGCTTCCGATCGACGGGGGCGCGAAGAAGTGAGGGGGGCGCTTGTCGCGGCGCTCCTCACGGGGCTGCTCGCCGCGAACGCTTCCGCGGAGCTGACGCTCGACGCGGCCGGCTGGCAAAGCGGCCGCGTCGAGAAGCCCGCGCGCCCGGCCGTCTGGACGGACGCGCAGCAGGCGTCGATCCCGCCCAAGGAGGCGCCGCTCCTGCGCGGAAAAGCCGTCTTGAAGAACCGCGGACCCAAAGCCGCGGAGGGCGTGCTGCTCCGCTACACCGTGACGGCGCGCCTCATCACCGACAAGCCCGGCGCGGCGGGCGAGGCGCAGTGGGCGCTGCCGTTCCTCATCGACGAGCGCCGCGTGCCGAAGGTCGGCCCGAACTCCGTGCTCGACGTTCCGCTGTCTCTTTCGCCCAAGCTCGACATCTACATCAAGAAGATCAAGCGCCAGGGCATGCGCGTGAACCTGCTCAAGCTGGAGGCGATGCTCGAGCCGCACGCCGCCGACGGCGCGGTCAAGGTCGTCGAGTCCCTGCTCGAGGTCGTTCCGTGATCGATCTCGGAAAAGTCCGCAAGGACGTCGAGAAGCACCGCAAGCTGATCTCCGGGCGCGGCCCCAAGGTCGTCGAGCTCTTCGACGCGCTGCTCGCCTTGGACGAGAAGCACCGCGCCCTCCTCAAGGAGGTCGAGGACATGCGCTCCAAGCGCAACGCCGCCTCCGCCGAGATCGGCAAGGCGATGGCCGCCAAGGATCAGGCGAAAGCCGACGCGCTCAAGGCCGAGGTCGGCGCGCTCAAGACCGCGATGACGGACAAGGAAGCCGCGCTCGCCGAGTCCGAAAAGACCATCAAGGCCGCGGCGATGTCGATTCCCAACGTCCCGCACGAGTCCGTGCCGGTCGGCAAGGACGAGACGCAGAATCCCGAGGTCCGCAAAGGCCGCGCGCCCGGGACTCCCGCGTTCAAGCCGCTCGACCATCAGGCCATCGGCGAGAAGCTCGGCATCCTCGACATGGCCGCCGGCGCCAAGCTCTCCGGCTCGCGCTTCGCGCTGTGGAAGGGAGACGGCGCCCGCCTGCTGCGCGCCCTCGGAAACTTCCTGCTCGACCGCCACGGCAAGTCCGGCTACGTCGAGGTTCACCCCCCCTACCTCGTGAAGCCCGAGGTGATGGAGGGCACCGGCCAGCTCCCCAAGTTCGACGCCGACATGTACAAGACGGCCAACGACGAGGGCGAGAAGACGACGACGCTCTACCTCATCTCGACCTCCGAGATCCCGCTGACGAACATGGTCCGCGAGGAGATCGTCCCGGTCGACAAGCTGCCGATGAAGCTCACCGCCTTCACGCCGTGCTTCCGCCAGGAAGCCGGCACGTACGGCAAGGATCAGCGCGGCGTGATCCGCAACCATCAGTTCGACAAGGTCGAGCTCGTGTGGATCACCAAACCCGAGGACAGCCTCGCCGCGCTCGAGCAGCTCACGAAGGACGCCGAGGGCGTGCTCGAGGCGCTCGAGCTCCCGCACCGCGTCATCCATCTCTGCACCGGAGACATGGGCTTCTCTTCGCAGAAGACGTACGACCTCGAGGTGTGGATGCCCTCCGAGTCGAAGTACCGCGAGATCTCCTCGTGCTCCGACTGCGGCGACTTCCAGGCGCGCCGCATGCAGGCCCGCTTCAAGCGCGACCCCAAGGGCGCCGCGGAGTCCGTCCACACGCTCAACGGCTCCGGCGTCGCCGTCGGCCGCCTCGCGGCCGCGATCCTCGAGAATTTCCAGCAGGCGGACGGCAGCGTCCTCATCCCCAAGGCCCTCGTGCCGTACTTCGGCGCGGAGCGGATCGCGGCCTGATGTCGCGCGGCATCAAGAAGCTGGACGCGGTCGTCGCCAAGCTGCTCGGCCCCGGCGGCTGCCCGTGGGACCGCGAGCAGACGCACAAGAGCCTCATCCCCTATCTGAAGGAAGAGTCCGCGGAGCTCGCCGCCGCGCTCAAAGGCGGCAAGTGGCACGAGATCGAGGATGAGCTCGGCGACCTCCTGTTCCACATCCTCTTTCACGCGCGCATCGGCCGCAAGAAGACCGGGAAGTTCGACTTCGACTCGATCGCGCGCAGCCAGGCGGACAAGCTGATGCGCCGGCACCCGCACGTCTTCGGCCGCACGCGCACCTTCAAGAATTCCACGGAAGTCCTGGCCAACTGGAAGGCCATCAAGGCCGGCGAGCGCGCGCTGCGCGCCAAGGAAGTCGCCGCCCGCAACAAGAGGGCCCGCTAAATGTTCTTCGAAGGCCCCGAGAAGAAGGTCGAGATCGCTCTGCTGCCCGGCAAGCCGTCCTTGCGTCAGCGCGGCCGCGCGTATTGGGACATGATCGTCGAGAAGTCCAACGCCAAGATCCTCTCGGCGGTCTCCAACGAGAGCATGGACGCCTACCTGCTCTCCGAGTCGAGCCTGTTCGTCACCGACGGCTGGCTCACGATGATCACCTGCGGCCGCACGGACCTCGTCTCGGCGGTCGACCAGCTCGTCAAGGACCTCGGCGTCGACTCGCTCGCTTATCTCGTCTACGAGCGCAAGAACGCGCACTTCCAGGAGTACCAGCCGTCGAACTTCTTCGACGACGCGCGCCGCCTCTCGGGCATGATGCCGGGCAAGTCGTTCCGCTTCGGCGACGGCGACGACCACCACGTCTTCCTGTTCCACCTCGACAAGGCCTACGAGCCGGCGTCCGACGACCTCACGCTCGAGATCCTCATGCACGGCATCGACCCGGCCGCCTCGCGCGTGTTCATGTCCGGCCCGGCGCGCAAGAAGGAGTTCATCAAGGAGAAGTCCGGCGTCTGGAGCCTCGTCCCCGGCTTCCAGGTCGACGACTACCTCTTCGAGCCGATGGGCTACTCGCTCAACGCGATCAAGGGCACGCGCTACTACACCGTGCACGTCACGCCGCAGAAGATCGGCTCCTACGTCAGCTTCGAGACGAACGCGGTCGAAGGCGACGCCAATGAGACGATCACGCGCGTGCTCGACCTCTTCAAGCCGCAGTCGTGCGACGTCATCCTCTTCCAGCCGCAGAGCTCGCGCAAGAAGGTGCGCTGCTACTACCCTCTCAAGCGCGCGGTGCGGCAGAACCTCGCGTGCGGCTACCGCGTGAGCTTCGACCACCACTTCAAGCCCGTCGAGGGCGCCGCGCCCGCGTTCGAGATCGTCCTGTGAGCAAGGCCAACGGCAAGGCGAAGTGGGCCGACGAGGTCTACCAGGGCGTCGTCCGGACCGGCTTCCGCCTCAAGAAGAAGCTTTTCAAGGGCAAGTCCCCCTTCCAGACGGTCGAGGTCGTCGAGACCACGGGCCACGGCCGACTGCTCCTCATCGACGGCATGACGATGGTCTCCGAGCGCGACGAGTTCGTCTATCACGAGATGATCGCGCATCCCGCGCTCTTCCTGCACCCCAAGCCGCGCCGCGTGCTCGTGATCGGCGGCGGCGACGGCGGCACGGTGCGCGAGGTTCTGCGGCACAAGTCCGTCGAGCGCTGCGTGCTCGTCGAGATCGACGGCCTCGTCGTCGAGGCGTCCAAGAAGTACATCCCCTCCACGGCCGGCGCCCTCTCCGACCCCCGCGCGCGCGTTCTCATCCAGGACGGCGTGCGCTTCGTCGCCGAGACCGCCGAGCGCTTCGACGTCGTCATCGTCGACTCGACCGAGCCCTTCGGGCCCGCGAAGGAGCTCTTCGGCCCCGCGTTCTACAAGGACGTGCGCCGCATCCTCACCGAGGACGGCATCGTCGTCTCGCAGGCGGGCTCCCCTTTCTACGAGATCGCGACGATCAAGAACCTCGTGCGCATCATGCGCCCGATCTTCCCCGTCGTCGAGGCCTGCCTGTTCAACAATCTCACGTACCCCGGCGGCCTGTGGGCCTTCACCTTCGCGACGAAGGGGCTCAAGCCCGTGAAGGATTTCGATCCCGCGCGCGTGAGCAAGTCCGGCATCCCCCTGCGCTGGTACAACCCCGAGATCCACGCCGCCGCCTTCGCTTTGCCCGAGTTCCTCAAGCAGGAGGTCGCCAAGTGAAGGACCTGATCGTCGACGCCGACATCGCCAAGGCCGAGACCTTGCCTGCCCGCGCGTTCACGGACGATTCGATCCTCGAGCTCGAGCTGCAGACGATCTTCAAGCGCGAGTGGCTGCTCGTTCCCGAGCCGACCGGCGCCGAGGCCCGGACCGACGCCCGCCCCTGGGCCGAGAAGCTCAAGCAGCGCGGCGCCCGCTCCCCGATCGAGTTCCTCGGCGCGCCGATGTTCCTGCAGCGCGGCTGGAAGGACAACGACCTGCGCCTGTTGCCCAACGTCTGCACGCACGCCTGGTATCCGCTCGTGCCCGGAGCCGGCAGATCCGAGAAGCTCGTCTGCGCTCAGCACGGCCGCCAGTTCGACTCGGCCGGCAAGTGCCTGTCGCAGCCCGGCTTCGTCCAGAAGGGCGGCAGCTTCCCCCGCGCCTGCGACCATCTGCTGCAGTTCGAGACGAAGGAGTACGGCCCGCACCTCTTCACGTGCCTGGGCGAGCCGTCGCGCTCCCTCGAGAAGATCACCGAGAAGATCGACGAGTCGATCGGCGGCTTGCCCATCGAGAAGCTCTCGCGGCGCCCGCAGGCGGGCGACGTGCGCGAGCTCGAGGGCAACTGGAAGCAGCACGCCTGGAACTACATGGACAAGTTCCACGTCCAGTTCCTGCACAAGGCGCCCGCGGGCCTGGCCGACGCGATCGACCTGCAGTCCTACACGACCGAGCTCCACGACGGCTGCGCGCTGCAGTGGGCGTGGACGCGCGACCCGCAGTCGGGCTTCGAGCCCGAGTACCTGCCGGGCCGCTTCGGCGGCGGCCAAGGCAAGCGAGTGTTCGCGCTGTGGTGGTTCGTGTTCCCCAACCTCACGCTCAACTTCTACCCGTGGGGCCTCTCTGTCAACTCCTACGAGCCGATCCCCGGCAACCCGGGCAAGACCCTCTTCCGCTGGTACGCCTGGTCGTGGAACGACAAGAAGTTCGCGGAGCGCGAGACGCGCTGGCTCTCAGGCCAGGTGGACGCCGAGGACGTCGAGGCGATGACGCAGACGCGCCGCGGCGTGAAGTCCGGCTACGCTCCGCGCGGGCGCTTCTCTCCGACCGAGGAGACGGGACCGCACTGGTTCCATCGCGCGGTCTCCCAAGCTCTACTTAAGAAGTAGGCGCCGCGATCAGCCGCGGCCGCCGTTTTTCTGCCAAAACGGCGCAGATACAATGCGGATGGTCTTATCGGGATCTTGTAGTGCCTTAGCCAGCACGGCGGCATACTTAGTGCCGCGAACGTGCGAGAGGCATTCATAACCTGCGCCACGAATGCCGGCTTTGGGCGACTTTATCGCCTTCAACCAGACGGAGACGAATTTCTTCTCGGAACCGGGATGGTTCCACGCGTAGGTGCGAAGGGCGTGAATGCAGCGAATGCGCACGCCTTCCCGTGAATCATTGAGTGAAAGACTCTTGATTCTTGCAAGGGAGCGTGTTTGCGGCGCTTTCGACATGAGTTCGGCGCCGCGAAGCCTCTCCGACGGCTTCTTGGAGCCCAGGAGCTTGTTTGCGAAAGAGGCGATCAGCGAATTGTCGCGGAAAGAGGCGAGCACGTTCATCGCACAATCTTGAGCAGTGGGCTCACTTCCCGTCGCCAGCTTTAACAGCTCGGGCAAGAGTTCTGCCGGCAGTTCGGCCTTGAGCGCGCGCTCGGCGGCTTTGGCGCGAGTCTCATTTCTCGATTTGAGTTCGAGGATCAGTTTGCTCACGGAGACACTTTACCTATTCCATCGACGAAGGCGCGACCACGGAAAATTTCAACGTCGACGCGCGCGTCGGGCGGATTCGGATTCGGGTTAGAAAAAGATCGAGTAACCGGCGGCGGCGCTAGAACGCCTCCAACCGCTGCCGTTTGCCGCATGAACGCACGAGCTTGATCGAAGGCGTCCTTGCGCTGATCTCGCTGAGTCGGAGTAAGCTGCGCCCAAAGTTGATCCAGCATCGTAAAACCTTCTCGCAAAGTAACCGGCCTGGGAACGTTCAATGTGACCGATGCTTCGAGTCCCCCGCCTTGAGCCTGAACGCGCACCCGCGTTATCTGAGCGTTGCGAAGTGCGTCCTCGGCAGTCTTAACGAACTGATTGATCCGATCAGCCCATCGCGAGATATTCCCATCGAGCGTTCGGCTGCGGGATTTGAGCGTAGCGAGCTTCCCATTCCATGCCTCGACGCGGACGTTGAATGCATCGATTTCCTTGTTCAACTGATCGATTCGCGTCAGCAGGGCGGAACGGCGAGCCTGGCAGGCATTGTATTCGTCGGGCGGCAACGGGCGGCCAGTGCATTCGGCATTGTACCGATCGATGTCCTGACTCAGGGTTTGCTTTTTCTGCTCTAGAGTCGCGCGATCGCGATTCAGAACCGACGCTTCCTGACCAAGAGTTGTGTCGTCGGAATCGATCTTTCCGGATTCGGAGGTCAAGCCCGACTTTTCCGATTCGATGCCGGACCACTCGACTTTGAGCGGGTCTTTGATCGCCGGCTCCAGAACTTCAAGTTGAGGCGGATATTCTTTTCCGGTTATATAAGCGGGATGGTTGATGATGCTTGGCCCCAGCGACGGGACATAAATTCCGGCCTTGTCTGTAGAATCGACGGAGTGGATGCTGCGGATTCTGTCCTTCTGTAGAGGCGGCGTCGCCTGGGCAAGAATCGGGGCGAGCTCTTCCTCGAAGGACTTTTCGGGCGCCTGAGCCCATGCAGACGGGTTAGCAGCGCCCAATAGAAGGGCGGCGAGAAGGAGACGGGGGGTTTTCATCGTTACTCCGTACTAATTGGCCGGATCTTCGTCGTAGCGGCCGCTGACGCTGGCGTGCTCGTTCAACCACACGTGCGAGCCGTTGACGTACTCGTGCGCGTAGACGGTACCCGAGAGGCGCACGGTTCCCGAGCGCTTGCCGTTCTTGTAGAGCGTTCCATACCCCGACACCGACGCGTTGCCGGACACCCAGCCCGCGCCGTTCTGGCAGGAGCCCGAGAGGCTGACCCAGCCGTTCATCGGGATGGAGCCGGTCGCGCCGTCGGTCGTGCGAACGTAGACGGTCGCGTTGATGCTGATCGAGCCGTTCATCCAGCCGCTGCCGTTGTGGCCGCCGCTGCAGTGGATGAAGCCCGAGCCGGAGAAGTTCGCGGACTCGTTGACCCAGCCGGAGGCCTTGGAGAGCCCGTCGGCCTTCACGTTGGAGGCCAGGACGGCGGATTCCGCGGCGACGGGAACGACGACGGCGGGCGTCTCGACGGGAACGGGCGCGCCGATCCCGGCGGCGATCAAGGCCATGGAAGCGAGAAGGTTCTGGGTCATGCGCCCATCCTACCCGAAAGTCCTATCGGATGTCTAGGACTTAGGGCCAGGAGGCCGGAATGTCGAGGCGGCCGCGCAGGTCCTTCTCCATCGCGGCCATGCAGGACTTCGCCGCGGCGGGCGCGTAGGCGGGCAAAGCGAAGAAGGAGCGCAGGCTCGTCCAGCCGGCCTTCGCGCGGCCGATCGCGGCGTAGTCGTAATAAGAGGAAATCGCCAGGCCCAGGTACTCGCCGGCGTTCTTCTCGAGCGAGTCCTTGAGGCGCTCGAGGGAGGCCTTCTTGCGCGCGATCTCGCTCTCGTAGAAGCTCGGGTAGTCGTCGGAGACGTCCTTGAGCGCGCCTCCGCGCGCCGCGAAGAGCCTCGTGCGGTAGGCGGTGCGCGACATCGTGCCGAAGTCCTCGCAAGCGACCGAGAGGAACGGGCCGAGCGGCAAGGAGCGCGAGGCGATGCCGGGCTTGCCGTCGAGCGGCAGGAAGCGGCCGTCGGGGTAGACGGCGACGCGCTTGAGCTCGAACTTCTTCCAGCGGACGAGGTTGAGCTCGACCGACTTGAGCGCGAGGTTGGTCGAGCGGTAGGCGATTATGCGCGAGCCGTCTCCGAGCAGGTCGGTGAAGCGGCCGTCGGGCGACGGATCGAGCTCGAGGCGCTCGACGGAGGAGGGATGCGCGTAGCCGAGGTAGGCCTTGCCCTTCGTCGCGACGTAGATCTCGAGCCGGTCGCCGCCGGACTCCGGCGAGTAGATCGCGACCGCGGCGGTGAGGTCGCCGACGGAGCGCGAGAGCCGCTCGCGCACGCCGTAGCCCTTCGCCTTCCAGGCGTCCGCCTTGGCGTCGAAGGGGTCGGCCGCCGCCGGGAGGGCGAGGGCCAGCAGGACGGCGGCGATCATCTCCGCGGCGCGAGCCAGCCGCGCTCGAGCAGCGACTCGGCGACCTGCACCGAGTTGAGGGCCGCGCCCTTGAGCAGGTTGTCGGAGACGATCCAGAGCGCCAGCTCGCGGTCGGTCGCGCCGGGACGCAGGCGGCCGGCGAACACGGGGTCCTTGCCGCCCGCCGAGCGGGGCGTCGGGTAGTCCCCCTCCGGCGAGAGCACGAGGCCCGGCGTGCGGCTGAGGAGCGCGCGCGCCTTGGCGAGGCTCACCGGCTTGGCCAAAGTGAGCCAGGCCGCGAGCGCGTGCCCGCGGATCGTCGGCACGCGGACCGCGGTCGCGGAGATCTTGAGCTTGGGAGCGCCCCACACCTTGCGGAGCTCGGCCGCGACCTTGTTCTCCTCGGAGGAGTAGCCGAGCTCGCCGAAGCGGCCGACCTGAGGGACCGCGTTGTAGGCGATCGCGCGCGGCAGCACGGCGGCGGCGCCCTGGTCGAGCGACGGCGCGCGGCCGTCGTCGAGGGTGCGCGTCCCGCGCAGATGCCGGTACTGCGAGAACAGCTCGGCGAGCGCGGACTTGCCCGCGCCGGAAACCGCCTGATAAGACGCGAGGCGGACTTCCTTGACGCCGATCTCGGAGTGGAGCACGGAGCCCGCGACGGCCAGGCCCGTCATCGTGCAGTTCGGGCCCGCGATGAGGCGCTTGTTCTTCGCGAGCGCGTCCGCGTTGACCTCGGGGATGACGAGCGGAACCTTCGGGTCGAGGCGGAAGGCCGCGCTGTCGTCGATCGTCCAGACGCCCTTCTTGGCGAGCATGGGCGCGTACTCCGCGGCGACCTCGTCGGAAGAGACGAGGAAGACGATGTCGCAGCCGAGCAGCCGCTCCTTGGAGAGGCCGGGCGCGTCGATCCTCCGGCCCTTGAAGCGGACGGAGGATTTCGTCCGGCCCGAGGAGAACGGCCGCAGCTCCGAGACCGGGAACTTGCGGCGCTCGAGGAGCGCGACGAGCTCGCGGCCGACCATTCCGGTCGCTCCGACGACGCCGGCGACGACGGGCTTACCGCGGGGCATAGGGGATCATCACGCCGGCGGACTCGCCGACGGCTCCTGAGACGTCTCGGGCGACGCCGCGCACGAACCAGCCGGGCTGCACGGCGTCCTTGAAGGAGAAGCTGTACGGAGGACGGCGCAGGACCTGGGAGACGCGCGCCCACTCGAGCTGGTCGCGCGAGCTCTCGACCCACGCCTCGCTGACGTCCTCGCCGGCCGCCGAGAAGCGCACGACCATGCGCTTGCCCGCGCGGGCCACGGTGAAGTCCGCGACGGAGACGGCCGGCTCGTCGGGACCCGGCGGCACGAGCTTGATCGCGATCGCGGGCGCCTGCGTGTTGAGCGGCGTCTCGAGGGAGGTTCCCGACGAGCGCGGCGGCACGCCCATGATCGAGCGGTTGAGCCACGCGCGCGGCTCGCCCGGCTCCTCGAAGTCGTACGCGGCGACGATCGGCGCGCTCGAGGCGCGCGTGAAGGAGTTCGTCGGCGACCAGACGATGAGATAGTTGGGGCCGGAGAAGCTCACCTGCGCCATCGGCACCTCGGACCAGAACCACTCGCTGGCGCCCGCGCCGGCGACTTGCGCTTGCGGATCGGGTTCGGGCGGGATGTCCTTGGTTTCCGCGATGAAAAAGCTCTGCTCGCTCGTCCACTTCGGCGTGTTCGAGATGCCCGCGTAGACTTTGCCCGGAACGATCTCGCGCAGCCACGGCTTGCCCGCGACGGGCCGCGTCTTCGCGCGGCCGAGCTTGGCGCCGATGAACGCGCGCGCGAATTCCCCCTGCGGCGCCGGCGGGAGCTTGACGATCCACGCGTTGTTGAAGCCGACGTACCAGTTGCCGTCGTTGCCGCCGTCGGCGAAGCGCGTGTAGTCGTGCACCGTCGGCGCGAGCGTGATGATCGTGGGCACGATCGGGCTCGTGGAGATCAGGGGCAGGCCGTCGTTCGCTCCCGCGGCGATGGCCGCGGCGAGCGCGAAATATGAAATTATCATTATTTTTTAATGACTTTTAAGATACGGTCGAAGTCGTCGAAGCTGAAGTAGGAGATCTGGATCGAACCCTTCGACGGATCCTTCTTCGACTTGATGACGACCTTCGTGCCGAGGTACTGCTGCAGGCTCTCCTCGAGCGCGCGCAGGTCGGCGGGCTTGGCCGCGGCCTTCTTCTTCGCCGGCTCCTCGGAGCCGTCGGTGAGGCCCGCGAGGTCGGTCTCGCGCGCGAGCGTCTCGGTCTCGCGGACCGAAAGCTTGTCGGAGAGAACCTTCTGGAACACCGCGTGCCGGAGGTTCGGGTCGTCGATGGTCAGCAGCGCGCGGCCGTGGCCCTCGGTGATCTGGCCGAACTGCAGAGCCTTCTGGATCTCCTCGGCGAGGTCGAGCAGGCGCAAAGTGTTGGAGATCGCGGCCTTCGACTTGCCCACCTCCTCGGCGAGCGCGGTCTGGTTGATGCCGAACTCCTTCATGAGCCGCAGGTAGCCGAGCGCGACCTCGATGGGGTTCAAGTCGGCGCGCTGGAGGTTCTCGATGAGGGTCAGCGCCATGCGGTGCTTCTCGTCCTTCGGCACGCGGACGACCGCGTCGATCTCCTTGAGGCCCGCGAGCTGATGGGCGCGCCAGCGGCGCTCGCCGGCGATGAGCTCGTAGGAGCGGGTCGCGGCGTCGAAGGACAGGACGATGGGCTGGGCCAGGCCGTGAGCCTGGATCGAGGCCGCGAGCTCGGTGAGCTCCTGCGGGTCGAAGTGACGGCGAGGCTGAAGGTGGTTGGGGCGGATCTTGTCGACCGGGACGCGCAGCAC
>CAYVFO010000066.1:0-13737 GCA_964450975.1 uncultured Elusimicrobia bacterium
CGGATGTTCTCCGGCTGGTTCGCGGAGAGCACGGAGAGCGTCTCGCTCATGGCCGTGAGGGTCGCCTCGTCGACGCTCGACTCGAGCGCGCGGACGATGCGCTGGAGGACCTCCTCGGTGAGCTCGACGGGCAGGCGCCCCTCGCGCGCCAGGCGCAGGAAGCGCGTGGACGACGGGGTGTTGCCGAACGTCACGTGCTGGCGCGCCAGCGCGAGAGCGCGGGATTTCTGCGCGTCGTCGAGCAGCTCGAGCATCATCAGCGGCGTCAGGCGGTCGGCCAGCGCGGCGGCGGCGTTCTTCGCGGGCTTCTCGGCGCGCGCCATGACGAGGGCGGCGAGCTCGCGGGCCTTCACCGGGTCGAGGTCGGCGCGCAGCTCCTCGAGGCCCTCGGCGGCGGCGAGGTGCGCGGTCTGGAGCTCGCCGCGGCCGTCGTAGTTCTCGCGCTTGTTCTTCGTCCAGCGGCCGCGGACGATCCTGGCGAAGTGCTCGGCGGCCTTCTTGCGGTCCTGAGGCTGCAGGCGCGGAGCGACGAGGCGGATCGCCTCGATCTTGCCGCGGACCTCGTCGTAGGAGTGGTCGGCCTTCTCGTAGATCCAGTCGCTGTACGCGGCGACGTTGTTGGTGATGACGCCGGCGAGCAGCGCGATCGAGGAGATCACGCGCAGCCACGTCGGCCAGCCGAGGAACAGGATGAGCTCGCCGTGGATGAACGAGGCGACCACGACGCCGGCCGCGGCGATCCACAGCGGCCACGTCAGGCGCCGCGTGAGCACGAGCACGCGGTGGTTGCGGTAGAACTTGGGATAGGGATTGATCAGGCCGTCGACGAGCCGCTTCGAGAGGTCGGCGGAGAGTATGTCCACGGAACGGGCGATCTCGCGCGCGCCGTCGAGCTGCGTCGAGCTCGAGTGGCGGCCGCCTTGGGTCGCGCGATCGACGGCGCCGGGCAGGCCCGGGTCGGCCGCGCGCTGCGCGCCGTAGTAGCCCTGCAGGCTCTCCTCGGTCAGGTACGCGCTGCGCGCGTCGCTGTTGAGGTAGTTGAGCGGCGGCAGGAACTTCTTCATCGGCTCGAAGCCGTCCTGGCCGAGCGCGGCGCGGGCGAAGCGGAAGCCCCAGAACACCGAGATCTGGTTCGTCGCCGACAGCAGCGCCGCGACGAGGGCGTGGAGCTGGCGCAGGTGCGCCGGCGCGTCCTGCGTGAGGAAGCGGTACTGCGTCGGCGCGTCGGCGCCCGCGTCCTCGGCGGAGATGCGCGCGCCGGGGGCCGAGATGGCTTCGGACTCGGGGATCGTCTCCTCGACGACGGCGGCGGGAGGCGGCGTCTCGGCGGGCTTCGCCGCGGCCGAGACCGCCTCGTCGGGGAGGCGCAGCCAGAAGGTCAGGCCCTCGCGGTCGGAGAAGTAGCCGAACTCGGCGCCGGGCGTCGCGGTCGCGAGGCGCTTGATCTCGAAGAGCTCGGCGCGGCCGTACTCGCCGCGGCCGAGCAGCTCGTCGGCGAGCTTCCAGCTCTCGTCCTCGTCCTTGGAGTCGGCGGCATAGTGGTTCTCGAAGATGCGCGCGTTGAGCAGGAGCTCCGAGCGCGTCAGCGGCAGGCCCTTCACGCGCCACTCGCGGAAGCCGGCGCCCTCGTGCAGGGAGTACGTGACGAGCTGGTGCGGCCGCGGGCGGAGGTTGTTCGTCGACTTCGCGCAGCGCGCGACCTTGGAGAGCCAGCGCTTGAAGAGCTCGGCCGCCGTCCCGGTCAGCTTGGCCTTCCTCGTCCAGTCCTTCGACGCGGCGTCGAGCGCGGGATCCTTGAGGTTCGGGTCGTCGTTCGTCGCGGTCACGGTCTCGACGGCTTCGCCGCCCTTGAGCGCGCCCATCGGCTTGAACGCGCCGTGCTCGGCGGAGGGGAGATCCTTCTCGGGCGGGCCGAACAGGAACGACTCGAGCGCCTCGGTCGTGAGCTGCGCGTCCGGCAGGGCGAGCGCCGCGCGCCAGACGTTGGCGGCGTGCTTGTTGCGGGGCTCGCGGGCGGCGACGGCCTGCGCGGGCAGGAGCTCGAGCTTCGGCGTGATCACGCCGTCGACGACCTCGAGGACCGCCTTGCGGGAGCCCTTCACGCGCTCGTCGTCGTCGTTCGACTCGGCGAGCAGCGCGGCGGAGAGCGGGTTGAGGACGTAGCGCTGGACCGCGCGCTCGAGCGGGCGGCCGCCGTAGAGCGGGTCGAAGCCGAGAGCGGCCAGCGCCTCGACGACGTCCTTCGACGCGCGCTCGAGCTCGATGCCCTGGTCGGAGAGCCACTTCCTGACCTTCGACTGCAGGTGGATGTCGATGATCGGCCCGGCCTGCTCGCGGCCGAGCGGGTTGAAGATCACGGTCTCGTCGAGGCGGTTGATGAACTCGGGGCGGAAGTGCTGCCGCACCGCGCCCATCACGTCCTCCTTGATCTGCGCGCGGTCGGCCTTCTCCTGCATGAGCTTCATGATGTGCGCCGAGCCGAGGTTCGACGTCAGCACGAAGATCACGTTGCCGAAGGAGACGGTGCGGCCCTGGCCGTCGGTGACGCGGCCGTCGTCCATCGCCTGGAGGAGCACGTTGAGGACGTCCGGGTGCGCCTTCTCGACCTCGTCGAGCAGGACGACGGAGTACGGGCGGTTGCGCACCGCCTCGGTGAGCTGGCCGCCGGCGTCGTAGCCGACGTAGCCGGGAGGGGAGCCGATCAGGCGCGAGACGGAGTGCGGCTCCATGTACTCGGACATGTCGAGGCGGACCATGTTCGCCTCGGAGTCGAAGAGAGTTTCGGCGAGGGCCTTCGTGAGCTCGGTCTTGCCGACGCCGGTCGGGCCGAGGAACAAGAACGAGCCGATCGGCTTGTTCGGGTTCTTGAGGCCGGCGCGCGCGCGGCGGACGGCCTCGGCGACGGCGCGGACGGCCTCGTCCTGGTGCACGACGCGCTTCTTGAGCTTGTCCTCGAGGCCGAGCAGCTTCTCGCGCTCGCTCTCGAGCATGCGGGCGGCGGGGATGCCGGAGAGGCGCGAGGCCTCGGCGGCGAGCTCGGCCTCGGTCACCGTGCCGATCGAGTCGTCCGTCGCGAGCTTCTCGAGGATGGACTTGAGGGCGTAGAGCGTGTCGAGGTCCTCGGCGATCGCGTTGCGGCGGCGCATTGCCGTGTCCTCGTCCTCCTGGCCCAGCTGCAGGCGGCGCAGGTTGCGCGCGACGCGCTCGAGGCGGCGGCGGAACTCGGCCTCGACGCGGTTGATCGTGGACGCCTTCGAGCGGGCGGCGAACGCGCGCTCGAGCAGGTCGAGGCCGGAGCCGGGGAGGCCGATGCGCGCCAGGTAGCGCGCGGCGAGGCGCGCGGCGGCCTCGTAGAGGCCGGACGCGGCCTTGAGCGCGTAGTGCTCGGTCAGCGCATTGCCGTGCGCCTCGAGCATCGCCGCGGCCTTCTCGATCGACGGGTTCTCGACCTTGATCGACTCGAAGGGGAACGGGCCGCGGTCCTCGAGCTGACGGCGCTCGGCCTCGTCGGCCGTGACGATGTGCGTGACCTGGCCGCGCTCCATGTACGGGGCGACGATCTTGAAGAAGTTGTGCTCGTTGTTGTTCTGGTTGCGGAGGTGGCCCGGGTGGTCGAGGTAGAGGATGACCTTGCCTTTGCCCTTCGCGAGCAGCGCGCGCAGCTGGAGCGCCAAGCCCTCGACGTTGCCGCCGACCGCGGCGGACGCGTCGAACTCGAGCACGCGCGCGTCCTCGAGGCCCTTGTAGCGCTTCTCGGCGATCTCGCGCGCGAGCGTCTCGACGATCGCGCGCTTGCCGACGCCCTCGGCGCCGTAGAGCAGGATGGAGCGCGGGCGGTTCACGGGGCGCGACAGCGTCTCGACGACGGCGCGCATCTCGTCGTAGCGGCCCTCGAGCGGCGAGGCGGGCGTCTCGGCGACGTCGCGCGTCGCGCCGAGGAAGAACTCGATCTCCTCGCGCTCGTAGCCGGCGAGCTGGAGGTGATGGACCATCGGCGTGTCGGGCAGCGGCGGCAGCTCCGGCTGGCCTTGTTGGGCCTGCTGCGCAGGCCCCTTGCGATCGCCTTGAGCGGGAGCGGAGAAGAGCTTGGCGACGAGCGCGCCGAGGCCCGGCTTCGCGGAGCCGGAGCCCTGCTCCTTCTCCTTCTTGGCCTGCGCGGCGGCGCCGGGCGCCTCGCCCGGCTTCGCGGCCTTCTTGCGCTCCTCGCGCACGGCCTCGAGCATGGACTCGACGACCTGGTGGCGGATCTCCCAGTCGACGACCTTCGTGATCAGGCCGGTCTTGTCGAGGATCTTCTCGATCGTCGCCTCGTCGTCGCCGCTCATGCCGTTGGCCTTGAGCGCGCCGATGACGGCGCCGCGCGCGAGCTCCTTGAGCTTCTGGCGGGCGGCGGGAAGCTCGACGTCGCCGGCGCGGAGCGTCTTGAGGAAGTGCTCGAGCGCGTGCGTGATCCCCTGCAGGGCGGCGCGCGTCATGATCTCGGCGTCGACGCGCGACTGGACCTCGGGGTCGGCTTCGCCCGCCTTCGCGGCGTCGCGGCCGAACTGGCGGAGGATCGTCTGCATCTCCTCCATCGCGGCGCGGCGGCGGTTCTCGTCGCGGATGCCGAGACGCAGCGCTTCGCCGTCGGCCATCTGGCGGAACGCGGCGCACGGGCCTGCGGCCATCAGGACGGCGAACGCGGCCTCGGGGCCGATGAAGTAGTGCGCGGCGGCGGCGACGAGTCCGATCGCCATGTACGGCCACGAGTCCCAGGCGCGGCGGCCGAACGCGCGGGCGGTTCCTTTAAAGGTGCGGGCGGCGCCGATGACCTTCGTCGGCGTCTTGGCGGCGGGGAGGTACGGCACGAGTTGGGACGGCTCGCCGATCGAGGGGGCCGAGAGGACGGCGGGCGCCTCGGAGACCGGCTTCACGGCGCCCTGATCGTAGAACGCGGGGAGGGCGGGGGTCTCGGCGAGCTTGGGCGTGCTGCCGAGGGCCTTCAGCGCGTGGACGGCGACGGACGGGGCCGACTTGATCGCCTTGACCGGCTGAACGGACGCGGCGCTTTGAAGCGCGACGGGCTTCAGGGCCGGCGTGACCGTCAGCGTCGCCTGGACGGACAATGACGGAACGGACAACGGCGAGTACGTCAAAGCCTGAGGGGCGGACAGCTGCGGCACGGCGATCCGCGTGAGGGACGGCGCGACGACGGCCGTGCGGACCTGCGCGAGGGCCTGAGGAGGAACGGCGATCAGGAGGGCGAGCGAGAAAGAAAGCGTTCGGCGCGGCACGGCGAGATTCTATTAACCACGGCCTCGCGGCCGTATGGGCCATACGGGCGAAAAGGTCCGGGCAGGGGGCCCAAGGAGAATTGGGCCGGGGGCCCCAGACGATCGTCTTAACCTAAGTTAAGCGTCAGTCGGTCGAGTCGACGACGCGGAAGACCTCGGCGAGCGAGGTGATTCCCTCCGACGCCTTGCGCAGGCCGTCGAGGATCATCGGCTCCATGCCGTCCTTGAGCGCCGCGGCGCGCAGCTCGTCCATGCCGGCTTTATTGAGGATGAGCTTGCGCAGCGCCGGCGAGATCGCGGCGTACTCGAAGAGCAGCACGCGTCCCGAGTAGCCGGTCTTGCGGCACGCCTCGCAGCCCGCTCCCTTCTTGAGGCCCTTGAGCAGGTCGGGCGGGACCGTCACGCCGGTCTTCTTCGCGCGCTCCTCGATCTCCGAGGCCTCGACGGGCGTCGCCTCGTACGGCTGCGCGCACGCCTGGCAGACGCGGCGCGCGAGGCGCTGCGCCGACACGGCCGTGAGCGCGGAGGCGATGAGGAAGCTCTCGAGCTCCATGTCGTAGAGGCGCGTGATCGCGCCGAGCGCGGAATTGGTGTGGAGCGTCGTGAAGATCATGTGGCCCGTCAGCGAGGCGGAGATCGCGATCTCCGCCGTCTCGAGGTCGCGGATCTCGCCGACCATGATGACGTTGGGGTCCTGGCGCAGGATCGCGCGCAGCCCTTCGGCGAAGCCGAAGCCCGCCTTCGGCTGGATCATGCCCTGGTTGACGCCGGGCACTTTCTTCTCGATCGGGTCCTCGAGCGTCACGATGTTGCGCGCGGGGGAGTTGATCTCCTGGAGGATCGTGTAGAGCGTCGTCGACTTGCCTGAGCCGGTCGGGCCCGTGACGATGACCATGCCCTGCGAGCGCGTGATCACCGACTTCAGGTTCTCGACCGTCTTCGGCGCGAGCCCGAGCTCGCCCAAGAGCGGCACCTTCGAGGCGCGCGGAATCAGGCGGAGCACGGCTTTGTCGCCGTACGAGGTGGGGAACGTCGAGAGGCGGAGGTCGGCCTCCTGTCCCTCGTGCTTGAACGCCATGCGGCCGTCCTCGGGCTTCGACGTGCCGATGCCGCGCTCCGGGTCGAGGCCGCACATGACGCGTACGTGCGAGACGAGCCGGAGGTTGTAGGCGTTGGGCACCATCAGGACTTCCTCGAGGATGCCGTCGAGGCGGAAGCGCACGCGCAGCGAGGCCTCGAGCGGCTCCATGTGCACGTCCGAGACCTTGAGGCGCGCGGCCTCGCGCAGGACCATCTGCACGGTCTCGGAGACGAGCTTCTCCTCCTCGGGCTTCGGCTTGGCGGCGCCGCCGCCGAAGAGGCCGCCTCCTTTCGCCTCGCCCTTGTACTTCGCGAGCAGGTCGGCGAACGCGGGCTGCAGCGGCAGGCGCAGCGCCGGCGCCTCGACGGGAGCGGGCTTGGGCGTCGCGGCCGGCGGCGGAGGGGGAGGCGCGGCGATCACGGGATCGGCGGCGTGGATGGCGGGCGGCGCGGCCGCGGGCGCGGTCAGGTCCTCGAACGCCTGGCCGGGCGGCGCCGGCGTGTCCTGCTTCGCGGCGCCGGGACGGCCCGGAAGGTTGACCTCGATCGCGACGGACCCTGGAATCGGATTCGTGAACTGCGGCCGCAGGTTCTCGAGCAGCCAGCGCTCGACGCCCGCGCGCGAGATCGCGTCCACCTTCGCCCACGTGACGAGCAAAGAGCGCTCGCGCATGCCCGCGATGCCCGGCTCGAGCTTGCGCGCGGTCAGCTTGTCGCGGATGTTGCCCGAGCCCGCGCAGATCGCGGCGGGCTTGGCGCCGCCGAGCCAGACCATGTACACGCCGTCGAGCCCGTCGAAATGCGGATCGGCCAGGTTGAGCGCGAAGAGCTCGCCCCAGGCGTCGTTGCTGCAGCGGTTCCAGTAGACCGAAAGCGACGGCATACCCTCGTATGTACCCCGGAAATGGAATTTATGCAATACCCGGGAAGAGGCTTCATTAAGGAAGTGAACCTAGGTTAACGACGCCGCCGGCCGGGCGTGATATCGTGTCCGCATGAGACACCTCCTCCCGCTCGCCGCCGTCTTCCTCGCCTCTCTTTCTTCCGCCCAGTCGCTCGACTCCGCCTACGCGCAGGCCAAGGGCCGCGTCGTTCCGCCCGCGCCTCGGACGTGCTGGACGCGCGGCGCCTCCGCCGCGGCCGACGCCGCCGGCATGCCGCTCAAGGTGTGCGTGTCCTGGCTCAAGGCCGAAGGAACTCACGTGAACGTGATGGGCACGGCGCTCCTCGCGGGCGGCGCGCAGACCGAGCCGCTCGCCGGAGGGCGGCCGATGTTCGTCAATAAAGGCGGCAGGTCCGCCTGGTCCAACATCTTCGTCTGGGAGGCCGGAAAGGGCGAGTTCGACGAGGAGAGCGTCGTGCAGCTGAGCTTCGGCCTCGACGTAAACGGCGCCGTCATCCCGGGCACCGAGGTTCTCACCGCCTTCCACCAGTGCCCGGAGCGCGGCTGCTCCTACGCGTGCGGCATGACCTCGGTGGAGTTCAAGAAGAACTAGCGCGTGAAGCCGGACTTTTCCCGCGCGGTCTTGAGGCGGGCGTAGTGCTCCGAGTCCCGTCCCAGCGACATCGCCGCGAGTCTCGGCACGAGCTCGACCGGCCCCTCGATCTCGGTCAGGACCGAGCCGTCGTACGCGGATCGGAGCGTGACCTTGCCCGCGTTGAGGAGCGACGCCGCGCGCGCCGTGACGTCGCATTCGCGCCCCTCGCGCGGCTCGGACGCCGCGGCCTTCTCGAACACCGCGCCCCAGGCCTCGACGAGCGACTCCTCCTGCACGCACACGCGCAGGTCGAGCTTCGGCGGGGCTTTCGGGGCGGGCGCGGCGCAGCCCGCGACTAGAACAGCGAGGGCGAGGACGCGCCTCACTTGACGGCTTCGGTGACCTGGTAGTCGGGGATCGGCGTCGGGTAGCGGCGCGTGAAGCAGGCCGTGCACCAGCCCGACTCGTCGCCCTTGCCGACGGCGCGCAGCATCCCCTGCAGGGTCAGGTAGTGGAGGCTGTCGACGCCGAGGTACTTGCGGATCTCCTCGGTCGAGTTCTGCGCGGCGATGAGCTCGGAGGAGCGCGGCGTGTCGATGCCGTAGTAGCACGGCGAGACGATCGGCGGCGAGGTGATCGCCATGTGGATCTCGCGGGCGCCGGCCTGCCGCAGCAGCTTGCAGATGCGCTTCGAGGTCGTGCCGCGCACGATCGAGTCGTCGATGAGGACGACGCGCTTGCCGCGGAGCGTCTCGGGCACGGGCGCGAGCTTGAGCATCGCGGCCTTCTCGCGCAGCTCCTGCGTGGGCTTGATGAACGTGCGCGAGACGTAGTGCGAGCGCATGAGGCCGATCTCGAAGGGGATGCCGCTCTCGTCGGAGAAGCCGAGCGCCGCGGGGATGCCCGAGTCGGGCACCGGCACGACGATGTCGGCCTTCATGCCCGTCATCTCGCGCGCGAGCGCCTTGCCGAGGTCCCGGCGCGCCGCCTGGACGCCGCGGTTGAAGATCATCGAGTCCGGGCGCGCGAAGTAGACCTGCTCGAACACGCACTTCGACGGAGAGGGGACCGGGGTGAAGGGCTTGAGCGACTTGAGCGTGCCGCCCTCGACGATGACCATCTCGCCGGGCTCGAGCTCGCGGACGAGCTCCGCGCCGACGAGGTTGAGCGCCGTGGTCTCGGAGGCGAAGATGTGCGCGTCGCCCATGCGGCCGAGCACGAGCGGGCGGAAGCCGTAGGGGTCGCGCACCGCGATGAGCTTGTCGAGTGTGAGGAGCACCATCGAGTAGGCGCCCTCGACCTGCCGGAGGGACTCGATCAAGGCGTCCTCGATCGGGCCTTCCTGGCGCGCGAGCAGATGGACGATGACCTCGGAGTCCGTCGTCGACTGGAAGATCGCGCCGCGGCTCTCGAGCTTGCGCTTGAGCTGCAAAGCGTTGGTGAGGTTGCCGTTGTGGCCGATCGAGAGCATGCCGTGCGCCGTCTTGAAGACGAGCGGCTGCGCGTTCTTGAGCTGCGAGGCGCCGGTGGTGGCGTAGCGCACGTGGCCGATCGCGACGCGTCCGGGCAATGCGGCCACGCCCTCGGCGAACACCTCGGAGACGAGGCCCATGCCGATGCGCGTCTGCAGGTCCCCGTTCTTGACGGTGACGATGCCCGCGCTCTCCTGGCCGCGGTGCTGCAGGGCGAAGAGGCCGAGCTGGGTCAGCTCGGCCGCGTCAGGACGTCCGGAGACCGCGAAGATGCCGCACATGCCTATAGTGTATCAGGCAAAAAAGACGGTTGCTAGGACGATGTCGCGCCGTTGAAACATCTCTTGCGCGGGGACGATTTCGGGCTTACACTGGGCTTCATGATCAAGCCCCTCTGCGCTCTGTTCGTCTTCACTTCTTTCGCCTCGGCCGCGACGGCCGAGAAGATCGTGACGATCAAGACCTTGCTCACCGAACTGCCGGCGGAAGATCGTGCGGCGTTCGTCGGAGGACTGACGCTCTCGGGCGGGCAGATCGTCTCCGCGAGCTCGAAGCCGCTCGAAAAGCTCGGGGGGGATCGTCAAACGGCCATCTTGGACTCTTTGGCGCCGAAGAAAGGAGCGAAGGCTCCTTCAGGAAAGCGGGCGCCGCTGGCGCGCGTCTCCGATCTGCTGAAGGGCGTGCCGAAGGCTGCCGCAGACGAGTTCATGGGCAGCCTGGTTTTCGTCAACGGGAAAGTGGCCGGCGCCTCCGTCGGAACGCTCGAATCCTCCGTGTCCCCGGCGCGCTTCAAGGAAATTCTGGACTCCTTCGCGCCTCCCGGCACGAAGGCTCCGCGCGGCCAGAAGGGGCTGTGCGGCAACGGTTGGTGCAAGGACTCGCTTTGTCTGGCCCGAGGCCCGGAGAGGCTCCATTGCGAAGACACGCCCAAAGAAATCTGCTGGTCGTCCTGTCGCTGAGCGCGGCCTGCGCGGGGCCGCGCGTCCCATCGGAGGCCGCGGCCAACGCGGCGGCGGCGCGCGTCTCCGCCGAAGCGGATAAGGGGCAGGAGGGCAAGCCGGCGATCGCCGAGGCGATGGGCGAGTTGCGGCCCGAGAGCGTCACTGCTGCGCGTCTTCAAAAATGGGCGCCGGAGACCGTCGAGGCCGTGCGCGACGCGGCCTCGACCGCCGCGTTCTACTTCCCCGAGGTGGCCCGCTACGCGGAGCTCCAGGAGCGCGCCTTCGACGAGAAGGCGCGGCGCGGAACTCCCGGCCCGCACGATTTGCGCGAGATGTTCCGCACTTTCATGGCGTCTCGCCGCTTCGACAAAGCCAAGGCCTTGCGCGAGCATTACCCGGGAACCAAGTTTCCGTCGATGCCGGAGACGTTCGCCGTCGACCCGGCGCCGCCGGAGGGCCCGCAGGCCTATTCGATCGGCCGGGATTGGAAAACGGCGACGCTCACCGCCGCGCCTCTGGGCCGATTCGCCGTTGTGATGGCGACCTTTCCGGGCTGCCCTGCCTCCGAGCAGGCGCTCAAGGACCTCGCCGCCGATCCCGCGACCGCGCGCGTCCTGCGCGGCAAGACTTTGCTGCTCACCGACCGTTTCGACGCGGAGGGCGTGGCCGAGATCAAAAAAATATTCGGATTGCGCGACTTCTTGATCGCTCGAACGCGGTCGGATTTTCCCGGACTGGCGTTCAACGCGTCGCCGCGCTTCTATTTCCTGAAGGACGGCAAGCCCGTCGCGGACATGATCGGCTGGGGCGGCGAAGGCGGAGCGAAGGCGAACCGCGCCGAGTTCCTCGCGGGGCTCGCGGAGGCCGCGCGCTAGAGGCGCGGCCGCGGATCGGTCGACAGCATGCCGTAGAGGCCGGTGTCGGAGGTCTCGCCCTTGGCGTGGAAATTCCGGCGCTGGTGGCCTTCCTTCATGAAGCCGGCCTTCTCGAGGAGCTTCGCCGAGACCTCGTTTCGCGGGTCGATCTGCGCCTCTATGCGCTCCAAGCCGAGGACCTCGAAGCAAAATTCCACGAAAGCGCCGAGCGCCTCCTTCGCGTAGCCCTTTCCCCAATGCTCCTTGGCGAGAGCGTAGCCGACCTCGCCGCTCTTGGCGCCGTCGTTGAAGTGGAAGAGGACCATCGTGCCGACGACCTCCCCGCCGTCGCGCAGCGCGATGACGAGCTGCAGCCCCGCGCCGGTCCGGCGGTTCTCCAGCACGCGGCCGAACCACGCGTCGGCGTCGGCCTGAGACTTCCAGCCGGTGTGAGGCGTGTAGCGCATGACCTCGGGGTCGCCGTTGACCGCGAACAGCGCGGGCATGTCGGCCTGCTCGATGAGCCTCATGACGAGGCGCTTCGTCTCGATGATCGGGCGCTCGGGCAGCGCGGGCATCAGTCCTCGTGGTGCGTGCGGCCGAACAGCGCGACGATCAGGCCGAACGTCGAACCCAGGCACGCGAAGAGGACGGTCGGCATGAAGCCGCCGGAGCATCGCCCGCGCAGGAGCCAGGCGCGGTCGAGGCAACCCTGCGCCATGCCGCAGTCGATCAGGTAGAAGATCGCGGCGAGGAAGAGCGTCTCTCCGGCGATCTTGAGGCCTTGGACTTTCGGGTTCATCGGATGTGAATCTAGCTTTTTCGCGCGTAGGAGACCGTCAGGATCTCCCACTGATGGCCGTCCGGCTCGTTCCAGTAGACGAGCCGCCCGCCGCCGTGCGCGCCGACCGCGTAGTCCGTCGGCGCGTGCACGGCCGAGCGGTACGGGATGCCGGCCTTCTTGATGCGGCCGAGGATCGCGTCGAAATCCGCGTCGGACACGCGGAAGGCGAAGTGCTCGACGGGAAATTTCGCGTCTTCGGTGATGAAGTCGAGGGTGAGCCCGCCGTTGACGTAGACCTCGGTGAACGGGCCGGCCTTCGACTCGCCCCACGGCACGCCGAGCAGCTCGGCGAGGTACTTCGCGGAGGCGCGCTGGTCCTTCGCGGAGACGATGACGTGGTCGAGCTCGACCGCCACGGGCCTACCGCGCGTGCGTGACGGCGTTCTTGAACATCTCGAGACCCACGGCGGCTTTGCGGTAGGTCTGCCGCGACCAGTTGGGATGGTGGTGGATCGAGACGAAGCGCTCGGGATGCGGCATGAGGCCGAGGACGTTGCCCTCGGGGTTCGTCAGGCCGGCGATGTTGAAGACCGAGCCGTTCGGGTTGTACGGGTAGCCCATGAGCTTTCCGTCCTCGGTGACGTACTGCAGAGCGATGGACTTCGTCTTCTTCAGGTCCTCGAGATGGCGCGGGGACTTGAGCACGAGCTTGCCCTCGCCGTGCGCCACGGGGAGCTCGATCATCTCGGGCAGGCCCTTGAAGAACAGGCAGGAGGACTGCGTGTTGATGCGCAGGTGCGTCCAGCGCGCCTCGAACTTGCCGGAGTCGTTGACGGTGAAGGACGCGCTCTGGTCGCAGGCGTTGGAGTGCGGCAGGATGCCGGCCTTCACGAGGACCTGGAAGCCGTTGCAGATGCCGATGACGGGGCGGCCGAGGCGCACGAACTGGCGCAGGTCGGTCATCGTGTGGCGGATCTCGTTGGCGAGGACCTTGCCCGCGCCGATGTCGTCGCCGTAGGAGAAGCCGCCCGGGATCGCGAGGATCGCGTAGTCCATGAGCTTCTTCTTGCCGGACTTGAGCTCGTTGATGTGGACGAGCTCGGGGGCGCCGCCGACGGACTTGAAGGAGTTCGCGAGCTCGAGCTCGCAGTTGATGCCGGCCGCGCGGAGAACGAGGACTTTGGGGCTCTTCATGCGATCATCCTCGGCAAAGTCTCCTGCCACTTCGCCTTGAGCTCCTTGAGGTTCTCCTCGAGGAACGTCGAGCCCTCGAGGCCGGTGACCTTGAGGATCGGGTTAGCCGTCGTCTGGCCGATGCGGCGGACCGCGGCGCCCTTCGCTCCCTTGCCGAAGTGGCGGAGGAACGCGCTTTCCTTCTCGGGGGCGACCTCGATGAGGATGCGCGAGGGCGACTCGGAGAAGAGCAGAGTCTCGTTGGAATAGATGCGCGGGTCGCGCGGAACTTCATCGAGGTCGAGCAGGCAGCCGAACTCGCCGGAGAAGCCCATCTCGGCGGCGGCCAAGGCGAGGCCGCCCTCGGAGAGATCGTGCGCGGAGAGCACGACGCCCTTGAGCATCGCGGCGTGGATCGCCTTGAAGCCGTCGAGGGCGGACGCGGGCGAGACCTTCGGGAGCTCGCCGCCCGTGCGGCCGAGCGTCTTGTGGTAGAGCGAGCCGCCGAGCTCGTCGTTGGTGCGGCCGACGAGGTAGAGCGCGTTGCCCGGGCCCTTGAAGTCCATCGTGACGGCCTTGCGGCCGTCGGGGACGGGCGCGACCGCGGTGATGAGCAAAGTGCCGGGGATCTGGAGGTCCTTGCCCTTCTCGTCCTTGGACTGGTTGAACATCGAGTCCTTGC
>CAYVFO010000067.1:0-13627 GCA_964450975.1 uncultured Elusimicrobia bacterium
GCGGTCAGGAGAGCCTTGCGAGGATTGTCGAAGCCGAGCAGGTGCCGGTTCTTGGTGAAGAACTCGGAGACCGAGATTTCGCGCTGCATCTTGCCCATCTCATCGGCGGATTTGCCGGCGGGCTTGGGCTTGGTAGGGGTCTTGGTGGTCATCGCGGGCACATCTTACGAAATCTTCCGCTATAATAGCGCGTGCCCGCCCCCCTCGCCGAGACGCTCCGCCTCATCCTCACGGACGGCGGCCCCGGCCAGTGCATCTTCCCGATCAACAACGCCTGCAACGCGGCGTGCGGGTTCTGCAGCTTCAACCGCGACGCCCTGCCGCGGCCGGACTGGAAGTTCGCGGATCTCGAGGGCTCGAAGAAGGCCGCGGACATCCTCTACGCCAACGGCATCCACTATCTGATCGTCACCGGCGGCGAGCCGATGATGCACCCGCACCTCCACGAGATCTGCGCCCACGCGGCCGGCATCGGCATGACGGTGCTGCTCGTGACGAACGGGTCTTTGCTCAACCCGGACTCCTGCCGCAAGCTCAAGGAGAACGGCGTGTCGAGCGTGTTCATCTCCATCGACAGCCACGATACGGAGTCGCACGAGGCCAACCGCGGCCTGCCCAAGGTTCTCGAGCGCATCAAGGCGGCCAACGCCGAGTTCGCGCGCCTCGGCGTGCAGAGCACCGCCTCGGTGACGATGAGCCGGCTCATCAAGGACTACGAGAAGCTGCCGGCCTTCCTCGAGAGCCTCGGCTTCGACGCGGTCACGTTCTCGTATCCGCTCGTCCATCTCGGCTCGAGCTTCCTCGGCTACCGTGACTCCGATCTGGTCGACCTCTCGCAGGACGAGTTCGACGCCGCGTTCCGCGCGGTCGACTCCCTGCGCCGCCGCTTCACGGTGGTCAATCCGACGGCTTCGATCGAGGACATGCGCAGCCTCCTCCAGGGGCGCCCGCAGTCCTTCGACTGCCTCGCGGGCTACAAGTACTTCTACCTCGACTGGGATCTCCGGATATGGCGCTGCCATCATTGGGAGAAGCCGATCGGCTCGATCTTCGACTTCGACGCCTCCAAGCGCGTGCGCGACGGCTGCCAGAAGTGCATGATCGACTGCATGCGCGACCCGAGCGTCATGCAGCACGCCGCCGTCGCGCTGACCGACGGCCTGGCCCACGCCCGGCGGGGCAGCCTCCTCAAGGCCGCCAAGACCATGTTCAACCGCAAGACCGCCGCGTCCGTCGCGTCCTCGGCCGGACAGTGGCGCTGGATCATGGGCTTATGAAGACCGTCGTCGTCATCACGATCGCCGCCCTGTGCGCCGCCGTCGGCGAGGCCTTCATCGCCAAAGGCATGAAGCAGATGGGCGACGCGTCCATGCTCGGCTTCTGGAAGAGCATCCCGCACTTCGCGAACCCCTGGGTGCTCGCCGGCGTCGCCCTGACGACGGTGTTCTTCGTGCTCTTCTCTTGGTCGCTGTCGTGGGCCGACCTGAGCTACGTCCAGCCGCTGACCGCGCTGAGCTTCGTCTTCGGCGTGCTGATCGCGCGCGGCTGGCTGGGGGAGACGATCTCCTGGTGGCGCTGGGTCGGCGTCGCGGTGATCGTCGCCGGCGTGACGCTCGTGTCCTACACGCCCGAGCGGGCTTCGAGCTCGTTCCAGCGCGAGAACAGCGACTCGACGCGCTGACGAGCCTCGTCGAGGCGCGCCTGCCGCTTGATGAGCTCGGCGGCGTCCGTCGCGATAGCCGGATCTTCGAGCGCGGCGCGCGCCAGGGCCGCCTCGTTCTCGGCGGCCTTGATGCTCGCCTCCATCTTCTGGAGCTCCTTGGCTTCCTTCGGCGTGAGAGCCGCTTTCGGAGGCGCCGCGGGGACCGCGTGCGCAACCCCGAGCGAGTCGTGCTCCTCTCTGGCGGCCTCCCACTGCGACAGGTCCGCGTAGAAGCCGGCGCCGCCGCGGCCGTCGAGGCCGATGAGGCGCTGCGAGAGGCGCTCGAGCAGGTAGCGGTCGTGCGTGACGAGCACGAGCGCGCCCGGGAACTCGGCCATCGAGTTCTCGAGCACCTCGAGCGACTGGAGGTCGAGGTCGTTCGTCGGCTCGTCGAGGAGGAGCACGTCGGCGGGCTTGAGCATGAGGCGCGCGATGAGCACGCGCGCCTGCTCGCCGCCCGAGAGGCGGCGCAGCGGGTACTCCATCTGCTCCTTGCGGAACAGGAAGCGCTCCGACCAGCCGTAGACGTGGATGCGCGTTCCCTTATATTCGACGTGCTCGCCGCGCTCGCAGAGCGCCTTCTTGAGCGTCCAATCCATGTCGAGCTGCTCGCGGTGCTGGTCGAACGTCACGACCTTGAGCGCGTCCGCCTGCTTGACCGTCCCCTTGTCGGGCGCGAGCGTGCCGGCGATCATCTTGAGCAAGGTGCTCTTGCCGGAGCCGTTCTCGCCGAGCAGGCCGACCTTGTCGCCGGGGGAGAGGATCAGGTCGAGCGGGCCGAACAGCCGGCGACCGCCGAGGGACTTCTCGACTCCGTGGAGGCGCACGAGGCTCTTCGACTGGCGTTCCGTCGCGTCGAAGTCGATCGTCGTCGCGCGCGTCTGCGAGTTGCGGAACTTGAGCTCGGCCAGATCCGAGATCATCTCGCCGGCGCGGTCGATGCGGGCCTGCTGCTTCGTCGTCCGGGCCTTCGGCCCCTTCCGCAGCCACGCGATCTCGCCGCGAACCGTGTTGGCGAGAGTCTGCTGGCGGTTCTCCTGGTGCGCGAAGAGCTCCTCGCGCTTCTCGAGGAAGGTCGTGTAGTCGCCCTGGCTCGAGAAGTGGCCGTCCTCGTAGCGCTTGTTGAGCTCGATGACGCGGTTGCAGACGCGCTGCAGGAAGCTGCGGTCGTGGGTGACCGAGAGGCAGGAGAACTCGAGCCCCGCCATGAACTTCTCGAGCCAGATCACGCCCTCGAGGTCGAGGTGGTTGGTCGGCTCGTCGAGCAGCAGGATGTCCGGCTGGCGGACGACCTGCGAGAGGATCGCCAGGCGCTTGCGCCAGCCGCCGGAGAGGGCGCCGACGGGCTGCGCGGGGTCGGCGAAGCCCGCGCGCTCCATTCCGTCCTCGACGCGGATGTCGATCTCCCAGTCCTCGAGGCCGAGCCCCTGGAGCGAGCGGACGAGCTCGTCGCGCACCGACCAGCCGGCGCCGACGGCCTCGAAGCGGTCCTGCTGCGCGAGATAGCCGACGCGGATGCCGCGCCGCGCGACGACCTTGCCTTCGTCGGGCGCGTCGAGGCCCGCGAGGATCTTGAGCAAGGTGGACTTGCCCGCGCCGTTGGGGCCGATGAGGCCCGCGCGCTCGCCCTCGAACAGGCCGAGAGAGAGGTTCTCGAAGAGCGGACGAATGCCGAAGCTCTTGCTCAGGCCCTGGCAGGAGAGGAGGATGCCCACGGCTAGTAGGTGTAGCCGAACTCGGCGAGGGACTTCGGGTCCTTGCGCCAGTCCTTGCGGACCTTGATCCAGATCTCGAGGACGACGTCGCGGCCGAGGAACTGCTTGAGCATCGCCTCGGCGCGCTCGGTCAGGCGGTTCAAGTCCTTGCCGCCTTTGCCGATGATGATGCCCTTCTGCCCGTCGCGCTCGACGTAGAGCGTCGCGTAGACCTCGTCGGCCTTGCCGGGATTCTCGCGGAACGTCTCGACGACGACCGCGGTCGCGTGCGGAATCTCGTCGTGATAGAGGTCGAAGACCTGCTCGCGCACGATTTCGGCGGCGAAGAAGCGCTCCCAGCGGTCGGAAAGCTGGCCCTTCTCGTAGAACGCTTCGCCGGCGGGCAGGCGCGAGACGATCTCGGCCTTGAGCTCGTCGACGCCCTGGCCCTTGAGGGCGGAGATGCGGAAGACCTTCGCGGGCTTGACCGCGGCGGTGTACGCGGCTTCGAGCGCGTCGAGCTTCGGCGCGGCGTCGGCGCGGTCGCACTTGTTGAGGACGAGCAGCACGGGCACGCCGTCGCGCAGGTGAGTGTTCCCGATCTTCGCCGGGTCGGCCTCGGCGCAGTCGACGATGTAGACGACGAGGTCGGCGTCGTCGCGGATCGCGCGCGTCGCCTCGACGCGCAGGCTCTTCTGCAGGTGGTCGCCGGGCTCGTCGATCAAGCCCGGAGTGTCGAGGAAGCACGCCTGGAAATCGTCGCCCTCGAGCAGCCCGAGGATGCGGTGGCGCGTCGTCTGCGGCTTCGGCGAGACGATCGACAGCTTGAACTTGAGCAGCGCGTTCAAGAGCGTCGACTTGCCGGCGTTGGGACGGCCGGCGAGCGCGACGAAGCCGGCCTTGTGGGGGGTGCTCACGCCCTTATTCTAGCAGTTAGGGGTTCAGCGCCGCTTCGACGGCGGCCAGGCGCGGGTCGTTTCTCGACCGCAGCCACGACAGGAGGGTGCGCTTGGACGCCGCGGTCATCAGAGAGAGCGGCACCGGCTTCTCGGCGGCCATGTACGCGGCGTGCGTCGGCGGCATGCCGCGGTCCATCGCCATGAGCGCGGGCTGGAACAGCTTGCCGCTGACGTAGGGGCTCAAGGCCCGCTGCTCGAACTGGAGGAGCACCTCGGGGTTGTCGGCCTTCTTGAGGTTGCTCCGGCGCGTCGCGGCGTACTCGACGGAGTCTCGCGCGCGCAGGGAGAACTGGGAGACGTCCGGCAGCATCAATCCGCCCGAGGCCGCGATGCGCGCGACGTCGTCGAGAGTCGTGCCGTGATAGTAGAAGGCGTCGTCCACGAGGGCGAACTGCGGGACGATCCGCGTCGCGGGGCTCGCGGCGGCGGCGGCGAGCGCGAGGGCGTCGGCGGCCTTCTTCTCGGCGCCGGGAGCGGCGGAGCCGCCGGGAATGAAGGCGCCGCCGCGCGCGAGCGCGGCCTCGACGAAGCGCAGCGTCGCGAGCGTCTCCTCGTCGCGCGAGACGCTCATGCCGAGGCGCTTCTTCGTCGAGACGAACACCTCGAGCGGGGGGGCGAGGTACGTCTCGTACGGCACGCCGCGCATCCCGTGGAAGTCCATCGAGATGCCGCCGAAGTTCTTGATGCGCCCGTCGGCCTTGGCCTTCTCGAGCAGCGGGTGGTTGAGATCGAAGAGGTTGAGCGCGAAGCCCATGCGCGAGGGGAAGAACATGATCGCGGGGTTGCGCTCGTCGAGCGGCGCGAAGAGGCCGTGCTCGGCGGACTGGAAGAAGTAGACCTTGTGGTTGGTGTCGCCCTGCGTGGTGTAGTTGAGCGCGATGTCGCCCATCGTCGCGTTGATGCCGGCGCCGACGTAGTCCTCGCGGCGGCCGCCGTGCAGGTTGAAGTGGAAGCCGACGTTCGAGACGCCGAGAGAGGCCTTGACGCGCTCGAGGGCGGCGGCGGCCTGCTCCTGGACGTACGCGCGCAGCGCGTCCTTCTTGAGCTTGCGCGCGCGCAGGCCTTCGATCTCCGCCCGCACCGCGGGGGCGATCTCCGCCCAGATCGCCGCCTGCTCGAACTCGCGGTCCAGGCGCTCGGCCTCGCTCTTCGGCGGGGCGAGTCCCTTGAAGCGCGAAAGGCCCTTCTCGGTGATCTTGCGGACGCTCGTTCCGGCTCCGAATTGCGACGTCGTCGGCACCCAGGCGTCGAGGACCGCGTCGAGCGCCTTCGGGGCGTCGAGGCCCGCAGGGAGCTTCGCGAGGGAGCCGCCGTCCACGAGCCACGCGCGCCGGGTCCCGTCCGCGGCGGTGCGGCCGATCATGATGTTCTCGGCCTTCATGTCCGTCGCGTACACGCCGGCGCCGGAGAGCTTCTTGAGCATCTCGAGCACGAGCGCGTGCTCGGCGGGGCCGTAAGCGCGCTCGGATATCAGCTTCTCGATGGTCTTGCCGTAGATCCGCTCGCGCACGCTGACGAGGCGGCCGTCGATCGTGGACTTGCCGACGAACTTGGGGCCGGCGCCGAGGTCGGAGAGCTCGCGCGCGACCTTCTCCTCCTTCGCGGACAGAGCCTCGGGCGTGGACTCCTCGGCGGCGATCATCGGGTTCGCGGAGCCGGCCATGTTCACGGTCTTGATGACCGCGCCCTCAACCGAGGGATGGGCGTCGACGAAGCCGCGCAGGCCGACGCCGAGAGTCTCCGCCTTCACGCCGTCCTTCTTGAGGCGCGAGCCGTCGAAGCGAAGGCCCTCGAGCGCCAGATCGCCGGACTCGCCGGTGAGAAGCGGATGGACCGGCCCGTCGCCCGGCTTGGGCTCGGCGGCGGGCGTCTTCCTGCCGAGTAGGAAGTTGACGATGCGCGTGCCGAGCGGCTCGGGCGTCGAGGCGGCCGGCTTGACCGGCTGCAGGGCCGTCGGAACGATCGCCGCCGGCAGCTTCGGGACTTCGCCGAGCGAGGGCGCGGCGAGCAGCGGCGAGACGCCGACGAGGCCGGGGGTCAGGGACGCGCCGCCGAGCGAGGAGACGCCCGGGCTCAGCTGCGTCTGCAGGGATATCCGCGGGACCGTGCCCTCGGCGCCGGCTTCCGCGGAGGCGGCGACGCCCGCGCGCGCGGGCGCGGCGGCGAGCAGGAGGGCGGCGAGGGGGACCGCGATCATCTATAGAAGGATAGGGCCGCGGGCGGAGTTTCGCCAGGGGTCTTTTGGCCCATTGAAGACAGGGCCGAAATATAGGAAAATCCGAGGGAATTGAACGGCCTCTACGCTCACATTCCGTTCTGCTCGGTGAAGTGCTTTTACTGCGACTTCGCCGCCTATTCCGGGCAGGGAAAGCTCGCCGACCGCTACCTCGCCGCGCTCGAGGCTGAGGCGGCGCTTCATCCCCCGATCGACCCCGCGACGCTCTACGTGGGCGGCGGCACGCCCTCCGAGCTGACCGCTCCTCAGATTTCCGAGCTCTACGCTCGCCTGCGCCGCGCCTACCCGGGCATGCGCCTCAAGGAGTCCACGTTCGAGGGCAATCCCGAGTCGCTCGACGCGGAGAAGCTCGACGCGCTCGCGAAGAACGGCGTGACGCGGCTCTCGATCGGCCTGCAGACCGCCGACGACGCCCTCCTGCCCGCGATCGGCCGCAAGCACACGGCGGCCGAGTTCCGCGAGAGCTTCGCGGCCGCGCGCCGCGCCGGCATCCCGGCGCTCTCGGTCGACCTCATGTACGGCCTGCCCGGGCAGTCGCTCGAGAGCCTGCGCTCGACGCTCGACTTCGTCCTCGAGCTCGACCCCGAGCACGTCTCGCTCTACGGCCTGCAGGTCGAGGACCGGACCCTCTTCGCCAAGCGCGGCGTGTCGGAGGACTCCGATCTCGGACGCGCGATGTTCGAGCTCGCGCTCGAGCGCCTCGCCGCCGCCGGGCTCGAGCACTACGAGATCTCCAATTTCGCCAAGCCGGGCCGCCGCTCCCTGCACAACCTCAACTATTGGGCGCGCGGGGAGTTCGTCGGTCTCGGCTGCTCGGCCGCGTCGTACTACGCCGGCCGCCGCGAGTCCAACGAGGAGCGGCTCAAGCCGTACCTCGAGGCCGTGGAGTCCGGACGCCGAGCGCTCTCCGAGTCGGAGGCGCCCGCCGGGCGCGACGCAACCGGCGAGGAAGCGCTGCTCGGCCTGCGCCTCGTCGAAGGCTTCGAGCCCTCGGCCGCGCTGCGCGCCGCGTTCAAGCCCGAGTGGGAGGCGCTCAAGCGCCGCGGGCTCGCCGCCGAGAAGCACGGGATGTGGATGCTGACCCGCGAAGGAATATTCCTCGGAAACGAGGCGTTCCGGCTGTTCGTGCCGCCGTTCGACCGTGAGGAGGCCCTCGCTTGAAGACATTCGTTCTCGACACCAACGTCATCCTCCACGACCCGATGTCCATCTTTTCGTTCGAAGGCTCGCGCGTCGTCGTCCCTCTGACCGTCATCGAGGAGCTCGACACGTTCAAGCGCAACAACGACGAGCGCGGCCGCTCGGCGCGCTTCATCTCGCGCAAGCTCGACGAGCTCCGCAAGGGCGGCAAGCTCTCCAACTGGGTCCCGCTCGAGCACGGCGGCAAGCTCAAGGTCGAGATCAACATCTCCGACGGCCTGCCGAAGGCCTTCTCCGCGCACAACAAGGACAACGAGATCCTCTCCTGCGCGCTGTACCTCAAGAAGCAGGGCGAGAACATCGTCTTCATCTCGAAGGACATCAACCTCCGCATCAAGGCCGAGTCTCTCGGCCTCGAGACGCAGGACTACGAGAAAGAGAAGGTCGACTTGGCCGAGCTCTACAAGGGCTGGCGCGAAGCCTCCGTCTCCGGCGACGTCATCGACGCGTTCTACAAGGACAAGCGCTGCGCCTCGCCGATCGCCGACCTCGTCCCGAACGAGTTCGTGATCCTCAAGGCCGAAGGCACCTCGAAGAGCGCTCTCGCGCGCTACGACCAGAGGACGAAGTCTCTCGTCCCGCTCATCAAGGCCGACACGGCTCCGTGGGGCATCAAGCCGCTCAACACCGAGCAGCGCTTCGCGCTCGAGCTCCTGCTCAACCCCGACATCCAGCTCGTCACGCTCGTCGGCCTCGCCGGCTCGGGCAAGACGATGCTCGCGCTCGCCTCGGCGCTGCAGCAGACGCTCGAGGAGAAGCTCTACCGCCGCATCCTCGTCGCGCGCCCCGTCATCGCGGTCGGCCACGACCTGGGCTTCCTCCCCGGCACCAAGGAGGAGAAGCTCACGAACTGGATGGGCGCGATCTACGACAACCTGTCGTACCTGCTCGAGAAGCCCAAGGGCTCGCTCGAGACGGCCGACATGGACATCCAGATGCTCATCGAGGAGGGCGTCCTCGAGATCGAGGCCGTGACCTACCTGCGCGGCCGCACGCTCCCGGGCCTGCTCATCATCATCGACGACTCGCAGAACCTGACGCCGCACGAGATCAAGACGATCATCTCGCGCGCGGGCCAGGGCGCCAAGATCGTGCTGACCGGCGACCCGCACCAGGTCGACAACTACTACCTCGACGCGGCGTCGAACGGTCTGACCAACCTCGTCGAGCGCTTCAAGGGCCAGAATCTGTTCGGCCACGTCACCTTCACGAAGAGCGAGCGGTCCGCGCTCGCCGCCCTGGCCTCCGACCTGCTCTGATGACCCGGGCGAAGCACGTGCCGAAGAAGCGCAAGATCGTCATCGTCGACGACGATCTGCTGATTCGCGAGACGGTGCGGCTGGCGCTCGACCACGCGGGCTATCTGGTGACCGCGATCGGCGATCCTTCCCGCGCGCTCGCGGCGGTGCGCGCGGAGAAGCCGGACCTCGTGATCATGGACCTCTACATGCCGGGCTTCGACGGCCGCGAACTCGTGCGCTCGATGAAGTCCGACCCCGACATCGCGGCGACGCCGGTGATCCTGTTCACCGGCTCGACCGAGCCGATCGACGTCGTCAGCGGCCTGCAGTCCGGCGCCGTGGAGTACCTCGCCAAGCCCATCGACGGCGAGGTCCTCTTGTCGAAGATCAAGCACATCATCGCGCGCTGAGATGCTCGACAAGGCCTACGATCCCAAGCCCGTCGAAGAACGGCAGCTCGCCGCCTGGGAGGCGGCCGGGCTCTCGCGCTCCGAGCCGAAGGCCGGCAAGAAGCCGTACACGATCTGCATCCCGCCGCCGAACGTGACCGGCGCGCTCCACATCGGCCACGCGCTCAACAACTCGCTCCAGGACGCGTTCATCCGGCACAAGCGCATGCAGGGCGCCGAGGCCTGCTGGGTTCCCGGCACCGACCACGGCGGCATCGCCACGCAGAACGTGATGGAGAAGCAGCTCAAGGCCGAGGGCAAGGCCAAGCACGACCTCGGCCGCGACGCGTTCCTCGAGCGCATGCAGCAGTGGACGCGCGACTGCAAGAAGACGATTTTGGGCCAGCTCCGCCGCCTCGGCGCGTCGCTCGACTGGGAGCGCGAGGCGTTCACGATGGACGAGCTGCGCGGCAAGGCGGTCTACCACGCGTTCAAGACGCTCTGGGAGAAGGGCCTCGCCTATCGCGGCGAGCGCCTCGTGAACTGGTGCGTCCGGTGCGGCACCGCGCTCTCCGACATCGAGGTCGAGCGCGAGGAGCGCAAGGGCGCCCTCTACCACATCCACTACCGCCTCGAGGACGGGGGGGAGGGCGCCGTCGTCGCCACGACCCGCCCGATGACGATGTTCGGCGACACCGCCGTCGCGGTGAACCCCAAGGACAAGCGCTGGTCCCATCTCGTCGGCAAGAAGGTCGTCATCCCGCTCATCGACCGCGCGATTCCGGTCATCGAGGACGCCTACGTCGACTTCGAGTTCGGCACGGGCTGCCTCAAGGTCACCCCCGCGCACGACCAGAACGACTTCGAGATCGGCGAGCGCCACAAGCTGCCGTCGATCAAGGCGATCTCGCCCGACGGCAAGCTCTCCGAGGCGGCCGGCCCGTACGCCGGCCTCTCGCGGGAGAAGGGCCACGACGCCGTCGTCGCGGACCTCGAGGCGAAGGGCTTCCTCCGCAAGAAGGAGGACCACAAGAGCGCGGTCCAGACCTGCTACCGCTGCAATTCGATCATCGAGCCGCTGCTCTCGCTGCAGTGGTTCGTCAAGCAGACCGAGCTCGCGAAGGCGCCGCTCGCGGCGCTCGACGCCGGGAAGTTCCGCGTCTACCCCGCGAGCTGGGCTAAGCCCTACCGCGACTGGCTCGTCAACATCAAGGACTGGTGCGTCTCGCGCCAGATCTGGTGGGGCCACCGCATCCCGGTCTGGTACAAGGATCAGGAAAAACCCGTCGTGTCCGACGTCTCCCCCGGTCCGGGCTGGACGCAGGACCCCGACGTGCTCGACACCTGGTTCTCCTCCGCGCTGTGGCCGCTCGCGGTGTTCGGCTGGCCCGAGCAGACTCCCGATCTCAAGTACTACTACCCGACGAGCACGCTCGTCACGGGCTACGAGATCCTCTATCTCTGGGTCGCGCGCATGCAGATGATGGGCCACGCGTTCATGGGCCGGCCCGCATTCGCCGACGCCGTGATCCACGGGATCGTGCGCGACAAGAGCGGCAAGAAGATGTCGAAGTCGCTCGGCAACGTGATCGACCCGCTCGTGATGATGGACAAGCACGGCACCGACGCGCTGCGCTTCGCGCTCATGGTCCAGGCGCACCCGGGCAAGGACATCGCGTTCGACGAGCAGTCGGTCGTCGGCGCGCGCAACTTCGTCAACAAGCTCTGGAACTCGACGCGCTTCGTGCTCATGAACCTGCCCGAGAACCCGCCGGCCGGCGGCTACGCGCTGGGCAAGCTCTCGCACTGCTGCCTCGAGACCGCGGACAAATGGATCCTGTCTCGCTACCAGCGCGTGCTCGCGCGCGCGCAGGAGAGCCTCGACGCCTACGACCCCGCCGCCGCGGCGCAGGAGCTGTACGTGTTCCTCTGGGACGAGTTCTGCGCCTGGTACATCGAGCTCGCGAAGGGGCGGCTCACCGGCATCGACGGCGAGGAGAAGGAGGCCGCGCGGACCGTGCTCGTCGCGGTGCTCGCGGGCTCGCTGCGCGTCCTGCACCCGCTCATGCCGTTCGTCACCGAGGAGCTCTCCGAGGCGCTCAAGCCGTACTCGGGCGAGTCGAAAGGCTTCATCGGCGCGGGCGGCTATCCGCGCCTCGACTACGACTGGTCCAATCCCGAGGTCGAGAAGGAGATGGCGAAGGTCATGGGCGCCGTGACGTCCATCCGCTCGCTGCGCTCCCAGCTCAACGTGCCGCCCGGCCTCAAGATCAGGGCGGTCGTCGAGGGGCCCTTCGCCGAGGCGCTCCTCGGCAAGCACGCCGCGTACGCGAAGCTGCTCGCGAACCTCGAGAGCCTCGAGCCCATGAACGGCGGCAAGCCGGCGCAGAGCGCGACGGCCGTCGCCGACGGCGCGACGTTCCACATCCCGCTCGCCGGCGTCGTCGACTTCGCCAAGGAGCGCGAGCGCCTCGCGAAGGATCTCGCGAAGGCCGAGTCCGACATCGAGAAGTGCGCCGCGAAGCTCAAGAATCTCTCGAGCGCCGCGAACGTCCCGGCCGAGAAGGTCGCCGAGGCCAAAGAGCAGCACGACGGCGCCGTCGCCCGCCGCGACCGTCTCAAAGAGACGCTCGCCGTCCTGTCGTGAGGACGGCGGGTCTCGCCGTCCTGCTCGCGGCTTCGGCCGCGGCCCAGACCGGCCTTCCCGGCTACGACAAGCCGGCCGAGCAGGCCCCGCCGACCGCGCCCGCCGTCTCGACCGACACGGTCGCCGCTTCGACCGCGCCGGCCGGGGGCGACGACGCGGCGGGCCGCGGCTTCAAGGTCGGCGGCGACGAGCCCAAGCCGAAGCTCGCGCGCCCGATGCACGCGACGATCCACAAGGACGCGGTCGACTGGGAGCCGCTCGGCCTCAAGACCGGCGGCGACCCGGGCCAGGCGGAGAACGCCGCCGCGCTCAAGGTCGTGAAAGTCTCCGGGCGCATGAAGGGGGAGAACTCCAAGGCGACCGCCTCGGCGCGCGTCCATCCCGGCCGCAAGGACTCGAAGTGGCTCATCGTCTCGGTGCGCCCGAAGTCGCTCGTCCGCCGCAGCACGCACATCGAGATCCGCTTCCGCATCTTCGAGGGGTTCGTCGAGGAGGTCGAGGCTTCCGCGGTCACGATCACCGACCGGCGCGGGGCGCCGAAGAAGCCGCTCGACTCGCGCGAGCTGCGCGAGGCCGGCCTCGAGTTCCAAGAGGAGAAGCCCGGCTCGGGCATGGTGATCGTCTCCGCGCTCGACCCGCGCCCGGGCTCCGGCGTCAACGCCGGGCGGCTCGAGAAGGCCGAGTTCGGCGACAAGGACCTCGGCTTCGTGAACCTCTCCTGGTCCGCCAAGGGCGTCGCGGGCGCCAAGCCCGCGAAGAAGAAGTAGGCCGCTACTTCGCGACGGCGGGCGGCTGGCTGTAGGGGACGCGCGGCCAGCCGAGCGAGCGCGCGAGGGCCTCGCATCGCGTCTTCGGGGCCTTCGGCCCGTCCGCGTTCCCGCACACGAGCTGCAGGCGCCCTTCGGGCGACGCCGACCAGTAGTGATACTCGGACTCGCCGTCGAAGGCGCACGGCGCGACGACGAGCGGGATCGGCACTCCGCCGGACTCGACGGTCTTTCCGTCGACGCCGACCATCGTGCCCTGCGGGGCGAGCGTCGGGTAGGCGTAATGGCGGCCGCCGGGCGACAGGCACACCGTCGGCGGCGTGCTGCCGGGATGCAGCGACTTGCCTTCGAGATACTGCGAATGCAGCTGCGCGCGGTCGTCGACCGCGGTCAGGAGCACGTCCTGGAAGGCGCGTCCCGCGTTGTCGACGCGCAAAAAGCAGCCCGAGCAGGTCTTCATCGCGCGCTGGACGCCGTCGACGACGAGGATGTCGAAGGACCGGCCGTTGCCGCGCGGATTCGACGCTAGGAACGCCCAGTGGCGGCCGTTCGCGCTGTACTCGGGCAAAGTCGCCTCCTGGTACGGGCCGTAGCGCTCGCCGTCGACCTCCACGAAGATGTCGTCGTTGGGCTTGGGCGCGCGCCAGACGCCCGCGATCGAGGTCAGGTCCGCGTTCGCCGTCGCGAGCCCGTACGGCGTCTTCTTCACCGGCTTGACGTTTCGTTGCCTATCTGACACGACTTCGGAAGAAGGAGGAACGAGGTCAGAGGCGCTCGGGAGGTAGCAAAGGT
>CAYVFO010000068.1:0-13572 GCA_964450975.1 uncultured Elusimicrobia bacterium
CGCGTGGGCGACCGGCGCGCGCTCCTCGCTCTCCGGGCTGCCCGCGTCCGCGCCCGCTCCGGCGCACGTCCTCGAGGAGCTGCGCTTGGGCCTGCCGTCGCTCGCGCGCGTGCTCGCGCTCGAGCGCGGACCCGAGCCGAAGATCGCGGCCGCCTCCGCGCCGGTGCCGGCGCTGCTCTCGCGCGAGGTCAAGCCGGTCAAGGTCACGCCCGGTCGGGCGATGCCGCCCGCGACGCGACAAGAAGCCGAGCTCCGCGAACGCCTCGGCCAGCGCGGCGACCTCGCGGGCCCGCGCGACGAGAGCGCGCTCGCGCGCGCCGACCGCCTGCTCGAGCGGTACGGCGGCGGCGACGCGGCCGACGCGCCCGGAGCCGCCGACGCGCGCGACGGCCGCTGGGCCTCGCTCGAGGCCGTGCGCCGCATGTTCGACGACGCGACGAATTCCCCCGCGCCTCAGCTCCCTCCGCGCGCCGACCTCGCGGGCTCCGCCGCCGAGCTCGAGATCTCGACGCGCGTCGCGCGCATCGAGGCGCTCAACGCCGAGCTGCAGGCCAACCTCGCCGCGCGCGACGCGGCCGACGCGATGCTCGCGGTCGCCGACCGCTCCCGCTCCGCGGCGCTGCGCGAGCGCCGCGCGGGCCGCGAGACGCTCGAGTTCCGCAAGAACTTCGCGCGCCTCGCGATGGTCATGGACCTCTCGTACAGCCTCTCGATGCTCAACTCGGCGGACGCCGCGCTCGCGCGCATGCAGGCGCTCGTCGACCAGAAGCTCGGCACCATCGAGCGCCGCCGCGCGCAGAACGGCGCGTCCGCCGGCGGCGCGGGCGAGCAGGCGGGGCGGACCGAGGAGTGGCGCCGCGAGGCCGAGGCGCAGACCGCGGAGGACGTGAAGCGCCGCGACGACTTCGCCTCGCTCGCGACGCGCGTCGGAAGCCTCTCGGTCTCGGTCGGGCGCTTCCGGACCGACGTCTCCGGCCTGCTCGCCGCGATCGACGCGCGCGACCGCGGCCGCAGCCCGGACGCGCTCACGGAGTACGCGCGCCGCCTCGCTCTGCTCCCCTCGCTCGTCGAGTCGCTCGAGCACGGCTCGGCGAATCCCTCGGGCGTCTCGGACATCTCCCTCGACTATCTGAAGGAGAAGTCGGAGGAGGTCGCCGGCTACCGCCGCAAGATCGCCGAGGCGGACGCGCGCATCGCGACCGCGCCGCTCGAGTTCGCCGGCGTGCTGATCGTCGCGGTGCCCGGCGTGCCCGAGGAGACGGCGACGAATCCCTCCGCCGAGGCCGTGCGCGCGCTTCTCGCCCGCCGCCGCGAGCACTGGCGCATCGAGCGCGACGACCACGCGCGCATGCTCGCCGCGGTCGAGCGCTCGCTCGATCCGTCGGGCTCGACCGTGGTCGCCGACGACTTCGGCGGCTCCCGTCCCGAGTCGCTGGTCGTCTGGCGCCGCGAGCAGCTCGAGCTCGAGGCGCGGCTCGGGGAGACCGGCGCCGCGCTCGCCGCCGACGCCGACGCGATCGCGATCGAAATCGAGCGCCTCGTCCCCGGCGCCGCGCTGCCGCGCCTGCGCGGCCTCTCGCCCGAGGAGCTGCGCGACGCCCTGCCGGGCCTGCTCGACCGCCTCGACGCGGTCGCCTTCCCCGATACCGACGCGGGTTTCCAGGCCAAGACGCTCAAAGTGGATCTCTCGAAGCTTCTCCCCTTCCTCGGCGACCTGACGATCCGCCGCCTCGAGGCGAAGGCGACCGCGAAGGCGCTCGAGAAGCCCGTCAACGAGGTCCTCCCCCGCGCGAAGGAGGCCTTCACGGGCTCGGTGCGCGCGCTGCAGGCCGTGCTCGACGACGCCGACGCCGACGAGGCGTGGCTCTCCGGCCCGCGCACGCCGACGGCCAACCAGGCGCTGATCGACCGCAAGCGCGCGCTCGTCTCGGGAATTCTCGCGCCGATGCTCGCCGACATCCAGGACCTGCTCGACCGGACGCTGCTCCCCTTCCAGCTCGACCGCATCGCGCAGAGCGACCCGTCCGGCGCCGAGGACGGCTACGCGGTGCTCTATAAAGAGAAGAAGAAGCTCTACGAGCGGATCGCCGACGGCCTGCGCAAAGCGCTGCCCTGGGGCCTCGCGTCGAACGGCGCGAAGGCCTACGACGTCGCCGCGGCGCGCGCGGGCATCGCGTCGGTGCGCAAGCAGTACGACGACTACCGCGTGATCGTCGCCGACTACCGCGACTCGATGCGCCGCCGCAAGGACCCGGCGAATCAGGAGGTCGAGGACCTCTACGGCGAGCAGGTGCCCTACTCGCTCGCTCGCCGCGCCGAGGTCTACAAGGCGGAGCGCCGGACGCGCGCCGCCAAGATGAACGCGCTCGCGGGCGAGGTCAACGAGATCCTCGTGAAGCTCGACGGCCTGACCAACGGCGTCCACCGCTTCGCCGTGAAGTACAAGCTGCCCGCGGATCTCGACGGCGACTCCGCCGCGACGGGACCGCGCCTGACCGCGATGGCCGACGCCCGCGTCCTGCAGAACATGGCCGCCGACATCAAGGCCGTCGCGGACGCCGCGCTCGAGGCCTCCGGCGGAGCGGACCTCTCGGTCGGCGGCGGCTCGGGCGGCATCCCGACCGGCACGCAGCCGCCGCTCGACGTCTCGACGAACCAGCGCATCGCCCTCCTCGGCCTCGACGCGGTCAAGCGCCTCGTGCCGACGACGGCCTCTGCCGCGACGGGCGATTCGTTCGCGGAGTGTCTCGCGCGCTTCCTGTTCGCCGACGCGCTCGTGAGCACGTCCGAGACGTACCTGCGCGAGCGCATCCCCGTCTTCGAGGCGTTCCTCGAGCGCGCCGCGGACGGCCTCGCCGCGGGCCTGGCCGACCTCGACGCCGACGACGCGTGGGTCGGCGGCGAGCTGGCCGGGGGCGAGGCCGTGCTCGACCGCAAGATCGCGATCTTCGGCCGCCTGTCGACGGTCGCGCGCGAGGGCGCCGACCTCTTCGGCCAGAAGGCGCAGTGGAGCGCCGAGGGCGTGGGCACCGTCGACCGCGTGAAGACGTACTACGAGACCCTCGGCGAGGTCTACGCCTCCGGCGACGAGGCGCTCGACGCGGAGCGGAAGGCCGCTCTCGAGTTCAAGACCGCGCTCGACAAGGCCCGAGGCGGCATCCAGGAGCAGAGGACGACGGTGCTCGGCTGGCTCAAGCAGCTCGACAACCCCAACGAGAGCGCGATGAGCCGCGTCGCGCAGAACATCTCCGCTATCCAGGACCGCACGCGCGCCGTCCTCGAGACGAACATCGAGGCGCGGCGCACCGAGCGCGCGCGCGACGCGGCCTCGAAGGCGGTCGAGGACGTGCTCAAGACCCTCTCCTCCGAGCGCGCCGCGCTCGACCGCGCGCTCGAGCCCGTCGGCGACCTCGGCCGCCTCTCTCCGGAGCTCGCGCGCCGCGCGGAGGCCGTCGGCCGGACCGGCCCCGCGTGGCTCGCCGACCACCGCGGCGCGCAGGCGCTCGTGATCCCGAAGTCGGATTTCGAGCGCTTCCTCACCCAGCTCTTCGGGGGCCTGTCGGCCGACTCCGCGGCGCGCGACCTGGTCGGCCTGCGCGAGCAGCTGCTCAAGGACCCCCGCTCGCTGACCGCGCTGCTGCCCGGCACGTCGATGGTCGAGGTCGGCGAGGGCACGCAGGGCTTCTACCTCGTCTACCAGAGCGAGTTCTCGACGCCCGGGGGCCTCGAGACGTCGCAGCAGGTCACGCTCGGCAACGTCGGCAACCTCTGGGGGCAGAACCTCTCGGTGATCGGCCACCGCTTCGCGTCGCCGCCGTCCGACGGCAACGCCCCGTTCGGCGACCAGGGCGTCACGGTCCGCGTCGAGTCGCTCGACAGCGATCACGCGGTGAACTACCTCGACGTCACGTTCCACAAGTTCGTGCAGGACATCCCCCCCGACCTCACCGTCGGCTCCCAGGCGCGCGAGGCGCGCATGATGGTCTTCGACGACTTCGCGCTCATGCTCGCCGACGGCAAGGTCTACTTCGGCGCCGCGGGCTTCGCCGACTTCGCCGCGACGGACGCGGGCGGCAAGCCGTCCTACTACGGAGGCAACGCGAAGACGAAGGTGAAGTTCTCCAAGGTTCTCTCGCTCAACGCCGAGCAGACCGCGCTGTTCGCGAAGGACCCGCGCCGCTTCCTCCAGCAGGTCAACCTCGACTTCACCGGCTACGACCCGACTCTCGACGAGGAATTCACGATCGAGGGGCGCGGCCAGGACCGCGAGTACCGCCGCAGCAAGGTCGGCCTCGGCGTGGACCTCGCGGCCGCGCTCGATCAGAAGGACCAGTTGTCGCTCGAGCTGTACTGGTCGCGCGTCTCCGGCACCGACCCGCTCTCGCAGCAGGCGCTCGGGGCCACGATCCTCAAGGGCTTCACCTTCGACGTCGGCGGCCGCCAGGCGCGCGTCTCCGCGGGCCTCGGAGGAGAGCTCGGCGAGGTCGCGAACGGCGTCAACGGCCGCCTGGCCTTCGAGCTTCCCGACATGGGCGTCGTCGTCTCGGCGCAGGGCAAGCTCGTCGGCTCGGCGTCGGCGTACTTCGCCGAGATCCGCAAGCGCACCGGCGAGAACTCCGAGCTCGCGCTCTCCTACGGCTCGCGCTACATCGGCCTCAACGACCGCCTGACCGTCTCGTTCGAGTCGACCTACACGCTCGGCCAGCTCTGGCGCGCGGTGACGGGCCAGGTCGCCGAGGACCTGCGCGGCGGCAAGACGCTCGCCGAGTTCGACGAGGCGCTGTCGCGCTTCCTCGTGCGCGACGACCCGTCGAACCCCGCTCTCAAGGAGCTCGCGCGCGCGTTCGACGCGGACGCGGGGCGCCGCCTCATCGTGCTCGAGATCGGCCGGCTCTCGCGCGAGGTCGGGGAGCTGCAGAAGGCGGGCGCCTTGCTCGACAACGTCCGCCAGCGCGCGATGGTAGGCTTCGTCTCCGGCCCCGTCGGCCCGGGCACGGCCGAGCGCGCGACCGGCGGCGGCTTCCAGGTCGGCACGACGACGGAGCTGGCGCTGACCAAGAGCCAGCGCGCGCTCGTCGAGAACCGCATCGCCGGAATCTACGCGCTCGGCCTCGATCTCGAGGAGCGGATGCTCGAGACCGCGAAGGCCTGGCAGCGCGCGTTCGCGGAGATCGCGCTCGCCAAGTGGCGCGGACATCTCGCCGCGTGGCTCGCCGTCCACGCCGACGATCCCGTCCTGCGCGCCGAGGCCGAGGCGCGCGTGATCGCCGCGCGCGACGACCTGCGCCGCGCTTCGCTCAAGTACGCGTCGCTCACCGGCCGCGGCCCCGACGAGGCGCTCCCGTTCGACGGCGTCAACCCGAACGACGTCGACCGCGTCCTGCGCATCATCGCCCAGTCGCTCTCCCGCCCCGGCGCGCTCGGCGGGCTCTTGTCGCGCGCGCGGACGTCCATGGACCTGCCGGAGCCGACCAAGGCCCTGCTCGACTGGGTGCCGTGGATCGAGAAGGTCACGCTCTCGGTCGGCGCGCAGCTGCCCGACCTTCTCTCGAGCCAGGCGCTCGGCGTCGCGCTCACCGTCCGCCTGCCGATCCACGACCCGACGAAGGGGCCGGCCGGCACGGCGCTCGAGCTGCAGTCGCGCGCCGCGATCCTCGAGATGGCCGGCCGCCTCAAGAGCTCGCGCCTGCGCGCGCGGAGCGAGGCCGACGCGGCGCGCGCCTGGGATGCCCGCGGGGCGGAGGCCGCCGCCGCGTCGAAGGACTCCGCGCGCGAGCTCTCCGAGGGCATCCGCCTGTTCCGCAACGGCCTCATCGGCGCTCCCGAGCTGCGCGCCCGCGCGCGGCGCTGGCTCGACAGCTCGAGCGACGCGCTCGGCTCGATCGTCGAGGGCTCGCTGCACGAGGCGTGGGCCGCCATGGACCGCGCCCGCCACTCCTCGAGCCCCCGGAACGAGACCTACGCGTCCCCGAAGGACCTGCCCGCCGCCTTCGACCAGGCGGTCGCGCGCTCGGCGTCGTGGGAGGCGCTGTCGCGCCGCTCCGAAGCCGCCCGCGAGCTGCTCGACGCGGCCGACCGCCGCTTCCGCAAGGTGGACGTGGATCTCTCCATCGGCGCGAACATCACGGCCGCGGGCGTCGCGCTGATCCCGGCGTTCGGCCTGACCGGCCTCGCGGTGCTGCCGGTCGTCGGCGTCGAGCTGGCTCCCGAGGAGCTGCGCGAGCTCGACGTCGAGCGCCGCGGCGCCGAGGCCGGCCTCTACGAGCGGCTCAAGGACAAGGCCGCGGCCGACCTCGCGTTCGACCTCACGCGCGCACTGCTCGAGGCGTCGTACGCGGCCAAGCAGATCGCGCTCTATGAAGGAGAGCTGATCCCCTCGCTCGAGGCCGCGCAGGACGGCTCCCCCGCCCAGGCCGAGCGCCTGCGCGCCGCGCGAGCCGAGCTCTCCGCTCTTCGCGCGCGCCGCCGCGACGCGGAGGGCGCGGCGAACCACCTCCTCGGCCGCCCTCTCGACGCGCGCGTCGAGCTGACCGTGGAGACGGAGCGCGCTCTCGCCGCCTTGTCGGCCCGGACCGCGGGCCTCAACCCCGTCGCGGCGTCGCGCGACGCGCTCGAGTCGCGGCTGAAGATCGCCCGCGCGGTCGAGCAGGCCGTGGACAAGGGCCTCAAGGTCGAGCGCCTGCGGCTCGAGCCCATCTCGCTCGTCGGCCGCTCTCTCGGACGCCTCATCGCGGCGCTCTCCGGCGACGGCGTCCCCTCCCCGGAGCTCGTCCAGATCGCGCGCGAGCGCACGCTCGCCGCCGAGCGCGCCCTCGAGGCGTTCGACGAGTCGGCGCCCGCGATCCGCGGCGCGCTCGCGGCCGAGCTCGCGCGCACGCGTTCCGCCCTCGCGGCGATCGGCGGCCGGACCGACCCGGCGTCGCGCGCGCAGGCGCTCGAGCTCGGACGCCGCGAGGCGCTGCTGCGCGCGCAGCTCTGCATGTGGGGCGGACCGGCGGCCCTCGAGGCTGCGGGCTCCCTCCCGGGCAGCTACGCCGAGCTCGCCGACCGCCTTCGCGAGGCGGCGCTGCGCGCGCGGCCCCCGCGCGTGGACTCGCGCGACCTCGGCGCGATCGACGGCGGCTCGCCGGTCGAGGCGCAGGGCTCGACGCGCTGGTACGACCACCGCGAGACGCTCGGCGGCGAGAAGGTCGGGCAGCGCTGGGTCGAGGGCTGGATGGAGGCGCGTCTGCGCTCCCCCTCCACGCCGCCGGAGGCGCTCGCGATGCTCGCGCGGCTGCGCGAAGAGCGCGCCAACGAGGAGCGCCGCGCCGCGGCCGCCTCCGCCCGCGCCCGCGCGGACTTGGCGCTCGCGCGTCTGCGCTTCGACGCCGCGCTCCTGCGCTGGTCCGAGGGCGTCGGCATCGGCCCGGACGCCCGCGCGCGCGTCGCCCGGGATCTCGCCGACGCCGCCGCGCTCCTGCGCCTCCCGCCGGACGTCCCGCCCGAGGCGCTGCTCGCCCTTCTTCCCGTCCCCGACGACGGGGACCTCGCCGCCGCCGCCGCCCGCGAGGTCGAGGAGGCCGAGGCCTTCGATCTCGAGCTCCTCAGGCGCACGCTCTTCGTCAACGGCCTCCCCGAGGAGCTCGCGTCGGGCCGGGACCGCCTGCCGCAGCTGCGCGCCGACCTGCTCGCCGAGCGCATGAGCTCGCGCGGCTTCTCTCCGATGGCGGCGATCGGCATGTTCCGCGGCACGTGGGTCACGGGCGGCTTCCTCGAGGCGCCGGATCCCGAGGCCGTGCGGCGCTCGCTCGTGGACGTCATCGACGACGCGCTGCGGCGCGAACTCGAGGCGCAGGACCGGCTCAAGACGCTCGCGCTGCTGCTCCACACCTTGATCGCCTCCGTGACCGAGAAGACGCGCCTCGTCGCGGCTCTCCGGCTGCGCGAGACGATCGCGCGCCGCAATCTCCTCGGCGCGGTGGAGCGCGTCCGCATGCGCCTCTCCCCCGCCTCGGAGATCCCCGCCGCGCAGGCCGAGGCCGCGCGCGCCCAGGCCGAGTTCGTGGACGCGGTCGAAGCGCTCTCCGCCGACTTCGCTCGCCTGACCGCGGAGCTGACGGCGCTCGGCATCAACCCGACCTCCTACGTCCGGGCGCGTCCCGCGCCGGGGCCGTCGCGCGATCCTCTCGAGCCCGCCGAGCGCACCGCGCGCGAGCGCCTGCTCGCTTGGTGGGCCGACCGCCTGCTCGACGAGGACTTCGCGGCGAAGTGCGACGAGCTCCTTTCCGGAGTACCCGAGGCGCGCCGCGCGGAGCTGCGCGAGCTCGCGCGCCGCTACCGCGTGGCGTCGCGCGACGAGGCCGCGGTCCGCAGCAACGAGGAGTACTCGGCCGCCGACCGCCTCGACCGCCTCATGAAGGTGGATCTGCAGGGCCGCCGCCGCCTCATCGAGACGGCGCTCGCGGGCGTGCTCGACGAGCTCCAAGCCTCCGACCCCTCGCGCGGCGCCTCCTGGACCGGGCTCATGGGCTTCCTGCGTCAGGACGCGTCCGCGCGCGCCGAGGCGGACGGAGCCGTTCTCGCGTCGGAGGACGCTCTCTCCTCCGAGCTCTCGCGCGCCTACTGGTCCGCGGTGAAGGCGCCGCCCGCCGTAGACGCGGCCGTCAAGCGCCTCGTGGAGCTCGACGTCGCCGCCGCGCGCGCGCGGCGCGAGGCGCTCGCGGCGTGGCTCGCGCGGTCCGAGGGCGCCGGCGACCACCTGCTCAAGGACAAGGCGCTCGACGCGTGGGTCTCCGCGCTCGACGCTTTCGACGAGGAGCTCGCGCGGACGCTCGAGCTCCCCGAGACCGAAGCCGACGCCCGCTGGGCCCGCTCCCTCGACGGCCTCTTCGGCGTCGGCGAGAGCCTCCGTCGCCGGCGCGACCGCCTCGCGCACGGCCGCGGCATGCTGACGCTCCACGCGGCGATCGCGCTCGGCGAGTCCCGCCTGCGCGCGCTGCGCTTCGATCCCTCGGAGACGCGCGAGATCGGCCCCGCCTCGGAGACGGTCGCGTTCCTGCGCGCGATGAAGGCGCGCTGGCTCGGCCGCCCCGACTCGCTGCCCGCGCTCGTCGCGCTGCGGACCGAAAGCGGCCTGACCTGGTCCTCCGTCTCCGACGTGCGCAAGCTCGAGACCGCGGGCCGCGTGTTCGCGGCCGGCGGCCGCCGCTTCGTCGCTCCCGAGCGCTGGGCCGGCGGCGCGCCGAAGTCCGCCGAGGCGGCTCTCGAGGCGGGCTTCGCCGAGATCTTCGAGGGCGACGACGCCGCGCGCGAGCGGCTCGCCGCCCTGCGCGCGCGCCGCGACGAGGCCGCGCGCCGCGCCGCTCTCGACGCGGCGCTCGAGACCGCCGAGGTCGCGATCGACGGCGGGCTCCGCGGCGAGACGATGACGCTCGCCGACCTCCGCCGCCACGAGGCCGGCGGCCGCGTGCTCTGGTTCGAGGCGCGCCCGGGCCGCGACGGCCTGCGGCGGCAGCTGCCGGCCGCCGCCGCCCGCATGCGCGCCCCCTCCGAGCTCGTCGCGTTCGTGAAGACCGACGGCGCCGCGCCCGACCGCGCTCGCTTCCCGTCGCTCGAGTCTTTCGAGGCGTCGGGCGAGTCCGCGTCTTGGCGCCGCGCCGACCTCGGGCGCGCCGGCCTCGCCGCGCTCGCGGCCGAGGCGAAGGCCGAGGCGCTCGCGGCGCGCCGCGCGGGCTGGCTCAAGCTCAAGCTCTCCGCGTGGGGCTTCGCGCTCGACGAGAACGGAGAGGTCGCGGCCGTGTATCTCGACGAGAAGGAGCTCGCGAAGGCCGCGTCGGAGGCGAACGACCCCAAGGATCCTTCCGCCAAGTGGACCTTCCACCGCAGCGCGGACCTCTCGATCGGCCTCGGGAGCGACGGCACGGTGGTCGCCGCGCGCTTCGACGGCCGCCTGATTCCGCTCGGCGGCGCCGCCGCCCGCTGGATCGCAGCGGCGCCGCTCGCGCTCGAGACCGACGCCGCGGGCCGCGTCCGCAAGGTGTTCACGGACCGCAAGGAGCTCGAGGGCAGCGCCGGCGGCTGGTGGCTCGAGGACGCGTCGGGCAAGGTCTGGCGCGACACGGACGAGGAGTACGCTCCGACGGCGCGCCCGAAGCGCTGGATCGACGCGTCGACCGGTCTCGAGGTCCGCCTCGGCCGCGAGCTCGCCGACGGCCGCCTCACCGCGGCCCAGGACGCCGCGAAGGCCGCGCGCCGCTGGGCGTACTCGCCGGCGCAGTGGCCGGACCTCGTCTTCGAGCTGCCCCGCGGCGTCGTGCAGGCGCCGATCGAGCTGATCACGGGCCGCGATCCGAACCAGCACGGCTACCTCGGCCGCGCGTACGCGCGCCGCGGAGAAGGCGGCGCGACGATCAACCGCGGCGCCGCCGGGACGATCCTCCACGCGATCGACGTCCTCGGCATCCTTCCTGATCCCGTCGACCGCTTCTTCGATCCGAGCCAGTTCCCGACGGTGGTCGACGGCGACGGCCCGATCGCCCCGGGCCAGGCGCCGAGCTCCAAGGACCCGACGACGGTCGACGGCCGCATGAACATCGTCTTCGGAAACGGCGCTCTGCTCCGCGAGGCCCGCTGGGCCGCCGAGGATCGGGAGGCGGCTCGCGCCGACGCGCTCGCGGCGTTCCGCGGCGGCGCGCGCCGCGAGACGCTCGAGACGGTGCGGGGCCGGGCCGGCCAGTACGCGGAGGCTTTCGCTCGCACCGAGACGGGGCGCGCCGCCTTCCTCGCCGCGCTGGCCGCGCTCGGCCTCGGCGCCGACGCCTCCGGCGGCAGCGTGTCGGCCGACCCGCGGCGCGCCGCGACCGACCGCGTCGTCGTCGCCTACCTCCTCGAGCTCGGCGCCGAGGGTCAGGACGCGCGCCTGCGCCTCTACGAGGCCGAGCTCAAGCGCCTGGCCGAGCGCAAGGCCGGCGATCCCTCCGCGCTCGACGCGGAGCTCGCGACCGCCGAGGCGGCGCTCGAGGCCGCGCTCGCCGCGCGCCGCGCGGCCTCCGCCGCGCTCGCGGATCTCGCCCCGTCGCTCCCCGGCGACTCCGACCTCGCGCGCCGCCTCGTCTCGCTCTGAGCGAACTGCTAAACTGACGCATGGACCTCGCCGAGCTGTTCGGCCCCGAAGGCGCGCTCGCGCGCGCCCGGCCCGGCTGGGAGCCGCGCCCCCTGCAGGAGGCGATGGCGGGCGAGGTCTGGTCCTCGCTCGAGCGCGGCGGCGACCTCGTCGTCGAAGCCGGCACCGGCGTCGGCAAGAGCCTCGCCTATCTCCTCCCCGCGGCTCTGTGGGCGGTCACTCGCGACCGCCGCGTGATCGTCTCGACGTACTCGCGCGCGCTCCAGGAGCAGCTCATTAACCACGAGCTGCCGACCGCCGCGCTCGCGCTCGAGCAGCTCGGACTGCCGCTGCGCTACGCGATGCTCATGGGCGCCGACAACTACCTCTGCGTCCAGCGCCTCGCGCGCCTGCGCCTCAAGCCCGGGGACGTCTCCGACTCGGGCCTCGAGCTCGCGGGCCGGCTCGACGCGTGGGCGAAGGACGCGCAGACGGGCCACCGCTCGAACCTCCCCGAGCTCGTGCCGCAGAACCTCTGGGACCGGATCGCGCGCGACACCGATCTCTGCATGGGCCCCGGCGGCCCGTACTGGGACCGCTGCCTCTGGCGGCGCGACCGCGAGAAGGCGGACCGCGCGCACATCCTGGTCGTCAACCACGCGCTGCTCCTCTCGGGCGCGCGCCTGCCGTCCGCCGACGCGATGATCCTCGACGAGGCGCACAACCTCGAGGACGCGGCGGTCCAGCGCTACGGCGTGACCGCGAGCCTCACGCACGCCGCCGCGCTGACGGAAGAGGTGCGCGCCGCGGCGAAGCTCGCGGGAGACGGCGCGCTCGAGGCGATCGCGGCGGAGGCCGAGACCTCCGTCGCGCGCTTCCTCGAGGAGCTCGCGCGCGACAACGGCCTCAAGGGCCCCGACGACGAGGTCGCCGAGCGGCTGCTCGAGACCGCTCCCGACTCTCCCCCGCCCGCGCTCGCGGCCCTCGACAAGGCGCTCGCCGAGTCCGCCGCGGCGGCCGAGGGACGTCCCGACGAGGTCGAGGCGCGGATGCTGCACGCCAACGTCGCCCGCTGGGGCCAGGCGCTGATGGCGGTGCTCAAGCCCGACTCCTCGGCGACCGCGCGGTGGGTGTCGTGGACGCGAAACGGCCCCGAACTGCGCGCCGCTCCGCTCGACGTCGGGCGCCGGCTCAACGAGGGCCTGTTCTCCCGCGGCATCCCGGCGATCCTGACGTCGGCGACGCTCAAGACCGGCGACGGGCTCAAGGATTTCAAGGCGCGCGTCGGCCTGCCCGACGCCAAGGAGCTCGTGCTCGACTCGCCGTACGACTACGCGTCGCAGGCGGCGTTCTGGCCGGTCGAGGGCCTGCCCGATCCCTCCGACGAGGACGCGCACGCGGAGGCGGTCGCGAAGGCGTGCGCGGACATCGTCGCGAAGGTCCCCGGCGGCGTCTTCCTCCTGTTCTCGAGCTGGAAGCTGCTCAAGAAGGTTCACGCCATCTTGAGAAAGTCGATCAAGGGCCGGCCGGTGTGGGCGCAGGGCGCGACCGGCCACGAGGCCCTCGTGCGCGAGTTCGAGGCCGCGGGCGACGCGGTGCTCCTCGGCGTGGACACGTTCTGGCAGGGCATCGACGTGCCGGGCGAGGCGCTGTCGTGCGTCGTGCTCGTGAAGCTTCCGTTCCCGAACGCGTTCTCCGCGCTCGAGTCCGCGCGGCGGCGCTGGCTCGAGGAGAACGGCCGCGACTACTTCAAGGACTGGTCTTTGCCGCGCGCGGTCATGAAGTTCCGACAGGGCTTCGGAAGGCTCATCCGCACGTCCACGGACCGCGGCGCGGTGGTCTGCCTCGACTCGCGCATGCTCAAGAAAGGCTACGGCAAGATCTTCCTGCGCGCGCTGCCCCCGTGCCGCCGCATCGCGGACTTGGGCGAGCTCGGAGCCTTCTTCAGCTCCCCCGCAGAGCCTTCAGCTCCCGGGTCCTGAGCAGGATCTCGGCGTCCATCTGATTCGTCAGGGTCAGCCAGTACATCCTGAAGTCGGCGCGAAACGACAGGAACGGATGCTTGAAGGTGGCGGGCGTATTGCGCTCGAAGACGAAATGGCCGACCCAAGCACAGCCGTAGGCCGACACCAAAGCCGGAATCAGCAGGAGAGGCATCCGCAGGAAGCACGACATCGCCGCCAAGCCCAACCCCGCGGTGGTCCCGATGAAATGCAGCTTCCGGTTGACCGGGTTGAGGTGCTCGGAAACGTAGAACGGCCAAAACTCGTCGAGCGTCGAGTATTGGCCGTTCATTGTTTAAGAGTTCGGCGTCGGTCCTCAGCCGTCTTTCGTTAGCCGAGACCCGAGCATCCTTACCGTAATATTAAAAAAGCTCGGAGAGAGAGGGATTCGAACCCTCGGTACAGGTTTGCACCCGTACGTCGGTTTAGCAAACCGATGGTTTCAGCCGCTCACCCATCTCTCCAAAAACCGGGAGCGCCGGCTTC
>CAYVFO010000069.1:0-13460 GCA_964450975.1 uncultured Elusimicrobia bacterium
CGTCATCGCGGTCGTCATGGTGTCCTTCCTCTCCTGCCTGCTGTCCCTGCAGGCCGCGGCGAGCCGCCTCCTGTTCGCGTTCGCGCGCGACGGCATGATGTTCGGCTCGGAGACGTTCAAGAAGCTCAACCCGTCGACGCGCGTGCCCACGAACGCGCTGATCGCGACCGGCGTCGTGCCCGCCGCGATCGCCGCCCTCGGCTTCTTCCTCGCCGACGCGGTCAACACGATCATCTCCTCGGCGGCGATCGGAATCTACATCTCCTTCCAGATGGTCGTGCTCGGCGCGCTCATCGCGCGCGCCCGCGGCTGGAAGCCGAAAGGGAAGTTCTCGCTCGGCGAGTGGGGCTGGCCCGTCAACGCGGCCGCCTTCGTCTACGGCGCGGGCGCCGTGATCAACATGCTCTGGCCCAGGTCGCCCGACGCCCCGTGGTACGTGAACTGGGCGATGCTGCTCACCGCGCTCGCGACCGCGGGAGCCGGCGCCTTGTACATGCTCATCGGCAAGCCCTACCGCAACGCCGCGAAAGTTAAGGCTGCAGGCGCGCGGTCTTGATGTAGTCGAGGTTCGGGAAGTTCGGCTTCAGGTAGGCGTTGCCCTGCCCCTGAATCCGGCCCTGGTCGGGCGCCTCGCCGTAGCCGCGGTAGATCGCGCCGAGCAGCTGCGTGCCCTCGACGACCTTGCCGAACGGCGTGAACCCCTGCCCGTCGAGGAACGAGTTGTCCCCGAAGTTGAAGAAGATCTGCGTGGTGCGCGTGTTCGGGCCGGCCGTCGCGAACGTCACGTAGCCGGGCTTGTTCGACTGGACGCCCTTGGGATCGTCGGGGATCCGCGCCTCGCGCCACTTCGCGGAGACCTCGGGGTCGCCGTGGATGCCGAGCTGGGCCATGAAGCCGTCGACCACGCGGAAGATCGCGACGTCGTCGTAGTAGCCGATCTTGACGAGATTGTAGAAGCGGTCGGCGCCGTTGGGCGACCACGCGCGCGTCACTTCGACGACCATGTCGCCCTTCGTCGTGACGATCTTCACGCGGAAGACGTCGGGGGCCTTCTCGGTCGCCTTCTCGGGCGCGAGCAGAGCGGGGTTGCCGGCGGCGGCCGGCAAGGTCTGCGCGGGCGCGGCGGCGGTCGCGGGAGCGGACGCGGGCTCGGACTCGGACGCGGTCTGCGTCTTGTCGCACGAGGCGAGTCCGAAGGCGAGAACGGCGGCGGCGAGGGGGAAAATGATCTTGTTCATGGCGCCGAGTCTAACAGATTACGGCCGGGCCTTTCCAGTTTGTAGAATCCCGTCATGACGACCGCCGAGTACGCCGCCTGGCGCCGCGAGAAGAAGCCTCATTATCTGCTCGACGTCCGCGAGCCGGAAGAGCACGAGCTCGCGAGCCTCGAGGGCGGCGTCTTGATTCCGATGGGCGAGCTCGGCGCGCGCCTCGCCGAGCTGCCCAAGGACCGCCCGATCGTCGTGATGTGCCACCACGGCATCCGCTCGGCCCACGCCGTCCATCACCTGCGCGAGGCCGGTTTCGACGCCCTCAACCTGAGCGGCGGGATCGACGCCTGGTCCGTCGAAATAGACAATAAAATACGGCGTTATTAAGCATTGGCGAGAGGTGAACATTTCGTAAACAAAGGTCCCAGGGGCCTTTACGGAGGGTCACAAGACCGTCATACTTCCGTCGTGAGGGTCTTCTCGCTCGACGACCGCGCCGCCGCCTTCGCCTTCCGCGGCGTCCTCTTCCTGGCGATGCTCCTCATGCTCGTACACAGCCGCCGTCTCGAGGAGACGCTGAGCTGGATCCCCTTCGCTCTCGCCTTCCTGCACTTGGGGACGAGCTTCCTGCAGTGGCGCTCGGACGATCCGCGCCTCAATCGCCCCGCCGCGCAGTCCGCCGCGTTTCTCTGGGACGTCGCCGTGCTCGCGGCCGTCATGTACGGCGGCGAGGGCTTCGACGACGAGCTGTTCCTCGGCTTCTTCCTCGTCATGTTCGTGTCGGCGACGATGTCGCGCGCCTGGCAGAGCTTCCTGCTCGCCGCGGTCGCGAGCATCCTCTACGCCGCGCTCTGGTACGACGGCCGCGCCGGCGCCGGCCTGCCCGCGACGAATCTCTTCCTGCGCTTGGCGTTCCTTCAGGTCGTCGCGTTCTTCACCGCGATCATGGCCGAGCGCGTGCGCGGCCGCGAGGAGCGCGCGAAGAACCTCGAGATGCGCCTCGCGCTGCAGAAGCTCGCCAACGGCGGCTGGGGCATCAAGCTCGACGAGGACATCGACCCCGAGGTCGCGAAATCCGTGCGCGCGGTCAACTCGGTGATGGACAACCTCGCGCGCGCTCTCGAGCGCGTCGTCGCGCCGAACGACGAGCTGCGCATCACCGCGAACGCCGCTCTGACGCAGCTCGCCCACGAGAAGGAGCGCCTCGAGGCCCAGGCGCAGCGCTCCAAGGCCGACAAGACTTGAGCGACCGGCCGCTGCGGCGCCCCACCTTCTTCGAGCCCGCCGCGGGCGCGGCCATCCTCGGCGTCGACTGGCTGTGCTTCGGCCTCGAGTGGCAGCTCGGCCCCGTCTCGATGGCCGTGATGTCCGTCGCCGCCTTCCTCTCGGCCTTCGTCATCGTCCGCCACGTCCAGCTCAAGGCGGGCGACGCGCCGCGCATCGCCATGGCCAAGGCCGCCTTCGGCGCGCTGGCCGCGGGCATCCCGTTCCCGATCGCCGGCACGGTGGCGGGGGCGCTCATCCTGGCGCTCTCCGGCGGGCGCTCGTCGAAGGGCTAGGCCGTTTCGTTGCGATAATGCCGGGCGAGGGACAATCGAGGACGAGCTCCTCCCCTCAACCGAGACTCCCGCAGAGCGGGGGCGACGCAAAAGAAGCGCCGGAGACGTCGCAGGCCCGGATCGGACTGGGGTCCACGAGACGACGCTCCGAGAAGGCAGTAAGCCGGGCGGCCAGAAGTGACCGCCCGGTTCCTTTTTTGTTTCCCGGGTCTTCCCCGACTGTTTGGGTGCGCTTCCGAGTCCGCGGGGCTACACTGAGGGCATGAAGGCCGCGATGCTCGCAGCGCTCCTCGCCCTCCCGGCCTCGGCCGAGCCGGACACCGGCCGCGGCGCGTTCCAGGCGGTCGAGGCCGTCTCCGACGGCGTGTACGGCGTCCTGCGCCGCGGGATCTTCAAGGCGCTGCTGCCTCGCCGCCTCTCGTCGCAGATGGCCGAGCCGCCGAAGACCGACTCCTATTCCGATTTCCGCGCGCGCGTCGCGCGCATCGACCGCCGCCGCCTCGAGGCCGGAGAGGGCCCCGACGCCGTGACGGACGCTCTGGTGTCCACGCTCGTCGACCGCTACCGCCTCGAGGCTTTCGGCCAGGCCTCGGGCGCCTACGCGCTCGACCGGCGCAACTGGGAGCCGCGGTTCCTGGCCTCGGCCTCGGTGCTCGGCAGCGCCTACCTGTGGGCGGCGGGCGTGGACGCCGGCTTCAAGGCCGGTCCGTGCAAGGTGAGCCTCAAGCTCGCGCCGGGCTGGCGCTGGCGGATGGCGTCAGGCGGTTCGGCTCAGCGGCTCGCCGAGCTCGAGCTCTCGCGGCGCTTCTAGCCAGCGGAACTTCCAGCTCAGGTTGAAGCCGCGCTTGCGCGCTTCCGTGATGAAGGGCTCGGCGGGCACGCCGACCTCGACGGGATAGGCGCCCGGCTTGATGCGGCCCTGGCCGTCTGCGGCCATCTGCGCGACGATCGACGCCGGGAAGCCCGTCGTGCGCATCATCGCGGTCATGCCGGTCTTCGGGTCGGCGTAGTCGACGAGGCTGTGCACGACCTCGGCCTTCTTGCCGTCCTTGAGGCCGCGCACCGTGTTGTGGATGACGACCATGTCGAGGTCGCCGGGGCGGTGGAAGTGGCGGCGGAAGAGCTTCGCGGCGATCTCGCGCGGCGCGACCTTCACGCCCTTGCGGACCTCGAGCTTCTCGTCGTCGAAGAAGCCCATCGCGGCCATCGCGTTGATCACGGCGATGTGGCCCGGGTAGCGGATGAGCTTGTTGTCCATCGTCTTGACCTTGCCGGCGTACGTCTCGGCCAAGGTGGAGAGCCCGCCGGCGGCGTGCGCGGCCTCGCAGCGGCCGAGCGGCGCGGGCAGGTCGATGATCTCGGTCTCGGAGAGGCCGGGGACCGAGACGACCTTGCCGTTGCGCAGCGCGGTCGCGGGAGCCACGTACTCGTTGATGAGGCCGTGCTCGGAGAACGTGAGCATGTAGTTCATCGGCGCGACCGGCTTCTGCGGCAGGCCGCCGTCGCGGATGAGGACTTCTTCGACGGTGTCGAGCATGGACATCGCGTGCACGGCGAGAGTGGAGATCATGCCCGGGCCGAGGCCGTTGTCGGGGAGGATCGAGACGCCGGCCTTCACGGCCTGGTCGTGCAGCGCGATCTCCTGGCGGACGATGTCGGTGTTGCCGCCGAGGTCGACGTAGTGCACGCGCGCGGCGATCGCCGTCTTCGCGAGCGGGAGATTGAGGAAGTAGGGGACGCAGGAGACGAGCGCGTCGTAGCCCTTGAGCGCCTTCTTCACGGCCGCGGGATTGCCCGCGTCGAGCTTCTTGAACTTCGCGCGCTTGTCGGCCGCCTTGCCGAGGAACTTCTTGGCGGAGTCGAGGCTCGCGGACGACGCGTCGCAGAGCGCGACCTCCTGAACCGCGGGATTGCGGAGCATGTCGTAGGCGCAGGCGCGCCCCTGGAAGCCGGAGCCGAGGATCAGGAATTTCATGGTTAGATTATACCGCTTCGGAGCCCGTTTCTCGTCGGAGCGCCGAAAATACCCGCAACCGCCGATGTTGCTGAACCCGCGGGGGGAATAGGCATCTCTTTTGGTTCGTTCTTCTAGAGCAACGCCGATAGCCGTTGTTCTAGTAGAACGAACCAATGGAAGTAGTGGTTCTCCCGCGCCGGCGGGGAAGCCGCGCTAGGCTAGACGCCGAGCAGCTTGGCGATCGTCGTCGTGAGCTCTTCGAGCCGCACGGGCTTGGCGAGGTACTCGACGGCGCCGAGCGCCTTCACGGCGGACTCGAGGAACTGCGCGTCGGACGGGTAGGCGGTCATGACGATGACCGGGATCGCCTTCGTCGCGGGGTCGAGCTTGAGCTGCTTGATGACCTCGACGCCGTTGAGGCCGGGGAGCATCATGTCGAGGAGGATGAGGTCGGGCTTCTCGGCCTGCGCCTTGACCACGCCCTCGGGCCCGGTGTAGGCGAAGACCACTTCCCAGCCCTTCTTCTTGAGGGCGTAGGCGACGACCTGCTGGAGGTCGACGTCGTCTTCGACGCTGAGGATTTTGGGCACGCCACAGTCTAGCTTTTTTGGTATTCGCGCCCTACACTCAGCGCATGGGCATGGTCTGCGATCCTTACGATCGCCCCGTCGGCTGGCTGTTCAACGCCGCCCTCATCTTCATGGTCCCGCTTTATCTCGCGAAGCGCGGCATCTACAAAAAGCGGCTGGGGCTGGGGCAGCGCGAGGCGGAGAGGCTGGCGATGGCGTCGGGCGTCGCCTCGTCGGTCGAGTGGGCCGCGCTGCTCGCGCTCACGACCGTGATCCCCGACTGCCGCTCGGCCCTCGAGTCGCCGCCGCCGTCCTGGCTGCTGGACAAGCTGGGGCCGCTGACCGGCGCCGGGCTGGCGGGGGGCGTCGTCCTGCTCTGGGCGGCCGTGACGGCCGTCGAGGCGTTCGCGGGCGGGATGAACGCCCGCGTCCCGCCGCGCTTCTACGCGACGATCGCCTGGCTCAACGGCCTCGCCCACGCCCTCGCGGGGCTGGCGATCCGGCTCGCGCCTTAGGGCTGGACCTTGGGCGCTGACCACGCCGCGCGCAGGCCCTGGATCACGCCCCAGACGAAGGACAAGCCCGTGACGTTGAGCGCCAGGACGCCGATCAGCCAGAAGAGCGTGACGAGCTGCAGGCCCGCGCCGGCGAGCCAGGCGCCCGCCGTCGGGCGGCCGCTGACGTCGGTCTTCGCGGCCATCGCCTTCTTGAGGCCGGCGGTCAGCTTCTCGAAGAGGGGCTTGGAGCCCTCGGCGAGCCACGACTTCATGAGCGTCGAGAAGAAGACGGCCTTGCGGGAGCGAGGCTGCGCTTCCTCGTACGCCGACGCCGCGAAGGAGAACGGAGCGCGGACGATGCCGGCGACGACGCCGAGCGCGATCGAGACGACGTACTGCGCCGCGAGCGCGAGCCACGCGGGAACCCAGAGAGCGGAGAGCCACACGCCGTTCCAGAACGTCTTCTTGAGCCAGTAGTCGGCCTGCGACTTGAGGTTGTCGTAGAACTCCGTGCCGCCCTTCCAGTACGTCAGGACGTCGCCGAAGGCCTCGATGGACTTGCCGGCCTGCTTGAAGACGCCCTTCACGCCCTCGAACGTCCACTCGGGCAGGTGGCCGATCAGGTAGATCGAGGAGACGGCCGCGAGGCCGAGCGAGCCCCAGCCGACGAGGCCGCCGACGTAGCCGGTCCAGACCGCGCCGATCGCGATCGCGGAGCCGAGCGCGCCGAAGTAGGCGCCGACGCCGGCTTCATCGAAGCGCTCGTTCTTGTCGGAGGTCTTCTTGACCCAGCGCGTGAAGCCCCAGCCGGCGAGCATCGCGATGACGCCGACGAGGATCGCGTTGCCGTTGATGAGGAGGAAGAGGCCGTTGTAGGTCAGCGCGCGGCCCGCGAACGACTTCATCCACATCGGAGCCTTGCCGAGGAAGGGCATCGCGGCGAGCGGCAGCAGCAGCGCGAAGTAGAGCGGGATCTGCACGAAGCTCATGCCCGCGAGGATGGGCAGGCCGAAGAACCAGAGGGGAACCAGGGCGAGAGCGGTCGCGATCAGCTTCGGCGCGAGAGGCGACGCGCCGGGCTCGGGCTTCGGCTCGGGCTCGGTGGAATCGTCCTTCGGCTTCTCGAAGCGGTCGCTGCGGTTGACGCGCAGTCCGTCGACGTCGTGGCGCTTCTCGTCGTACGCGCCGCCGCGCAGCGCGGCGAGCAGGCCGACGATGGAGAGCACGGGCGCGGCGATCAGCGAGTAGACGAGCCAGCCGAGCTGGGCGACGCGCAGGCCGATCGCGCCGGGCAGGCGCACGGCGAGCTTGGGCGAGTTCGCCATCGCGACGAGGCCCTTCACGAGCGGGTTGTAGCGCGCCGCCTTGCCGTTCTGGACGTTGTCGAAGACGAAGCGGGCGGCGTCGGCGAAGTAGACGTTGAGGCGCGACTTGGGCCAGAGCTTCTGCGAGGCGCCCCAGAGCGCGAGGACGGGCGCCGTGACCGCGCCGATGAAGAGGCCGGCGGCGGCGGACACCGCGTACATGATTCCCTCGACGATCAAGAGCGGGCCCCAGATGAGCGCGAGCCAGACGCCGTTCCACTTCGAGGACTCCCACCACTTCGACGAGAACTTCTCGAGGCGGTCGCGCAGGACGGTGTCGCGGTGGATCGCGGTGAGCACGCGCGAGAGGCCGTGGATCGCGTGCCAGACGCCGGTCAGCGCGGCGCCGAGGCCCTCGCCGACCCAGCCGGGCAGGTGGAACCAGAGCAGCGCGGTCAGCGCGGAGCCGACCCAGAGAAGGCCGGTGCCGATCCAGCCGAGCGGCGTGGAGGCCGCGAGCGCGACGGCGACGACGCCGGCCAGGCCGCCGAAGAACGCGCCGAGCGTCTCGACGGAGCCGTACGAGCCCCAGCGCTTCTCGGACTTGCCGAGGCCGTAGCGGGCGAGGCCCCAGCCGCCGACGAGCGCGAGCGCGCCGACCCACATCATCGCGGGAGCGACCGCGACGCCGAGGCCGAAGGTCAGCGAGGCGGAGATGCCGAGAGCGGCGAGACCGAGCGCGGAGAGGCCGAGGCCGGGAGCGGCGCGAAGCGTCTTCGCGGACCCCGCGTTGAGAAAGGGCATGACGGCGAGCGCGGCGCTCGTGAAGACGACGAGGCCGCCGATCACGTACGCCTGGGCGGCGAGGAGCGGAAGGCCGAGGAAGATCGCCGGAGCGAGCGCGAGGCCGGCGGAGAGGAGGCGCGGCCAGAACGGGCCGTTGTCCTTCGGCGCGGGCGAGAGCGCGGGCGGCGTGGGCGGAACGTTGCCGTCGGACGAGGCGGCGGCGGACTCGCCGATCTCCTGGCCGGCGGGGCGCGCCAGATGGCGCTTCTCGAAGTCGCCCATCTCGGAGGCGGCCGGGAGCAGCTCCGCGGCGGTCTCGAGCGCGGGGGCGAAGCCGGTGAGCGCGGCCTCGACGTCGCGGCCGGCCTGGGAGGCGGCGGAGGGCGCGGACTTCTCGAGCGCGCCGGCCTTCCCGAGGATCGCGGCGACGTCCTTCGCGGCGGCGGAGACCTTGACGTTGAGAGCCGCGGGCTTGAGGGCCGGCGCGACGGCGACGTTCGCGGCGACCGGCGTCTGCTTGACGGCGGCGGGAGCGGCGAAGGCCTGGATGGACGGAGCGGACATCACGCCGATTCCGGGAGTGAGCGTCAGCGCGGCGCCGTTGAGCGGCATCATCGCGCCGGACGTAAAAGAGTTCCCGATCTGCGGGACGACGATGGCTCCCGTTCCCTGCGCGGCGGTCGCGGCTCGGCCGATGGTCTGGGCGGAGGCGCTGGAGGCGAGGGAGAGGGAGACGACGAGGGACAGGAATCGGTTCATGCGCGAATGTTACGAAAGCGCGCATGGGGGCACCTAGGGCCGAGAGTCCCTTTTTCCGACGACAATCGGCCTAGGACCTTTTAATAGTGCTGCAGCATCTCGCTCCACCAGCCTTTGAGGCGCTGCCAGCGAGTAACCTGGTTCTTGCGGGCGATGCCGTCCGCCATGATCGTGTTCAGGGGAAGCGCGTACTCGATCCAGCCGACGTAGCGGTCCATGCGGCCGCGCAGCGAGATCGGGTTCTTGAGGATGAAGTCGACGCGGCCGTTTTCGTCGAGGCCCTCGGGGATCGGGATGATGCCGCCGCCGTCCACGACGTAGGCGCGGCGGCGCGGATCGAGCAAGGTGCGCCCGATCATGATGTTCTCGGGGCGCATGTCGTTGACGAGAAGGTTCGCCTTCGCGAGGCGGCGGACGAGGTCGAGCATGAGCTCCTTCTCCTCCTCGCCGAATTCCCGCGCGCGCATCATGTCGTGCAAGGTCTTGCCGTAGACGCGCTCGCGGAGGCTGACGTAGTAGCCGAGAGGATTGAAGCGGCCGAAGTGACGCGGGCCCGCGTCGGCGGCGGCGAGGGCGTCCGCGGTCGCCTGCTCCTTCTCGGAGGTCTTGTCGGGGCCGTCGGTCGTGAGCAGCTCGACCGTCGAGGAGTGCGCCGTCGTCTTCATGACGGCGCCCTCGACGCGCGGGTTCACGTCGACGAAGCCGAACTCGCCGCGGCCGAGGCGCTGGAGCTTGGCGTCCCCGTCGCGCCAGACGCCGCCTTTGTAGACCAATCCGTCGAAGTGGTCCTCCTTCTTCGCGGAGGCGCCGTCGAACCAGGCGGAGAACGCGGGATCTTTCCGGGCGGACTCGGCGAGCGGCGCCAGCGCCGGCTGCGTCTCGACGAGAGAATGGGCGAGAAGCTTCGCGGCCGCGCGCTCGTACGGGACCTGGGAGGCCGCGAGGGCGACGACGTGCGGAGCGATCATCGGGGCCGGCATCGCGGAGAGCAGGACCTGCTGGGCGGAGAGCGTCTGGGCGAGCGGGACGGGCATCGAGGAGGGGGAGCCCAGGATCACGGCCGGCACGCCGATCGGGGCGAGGGCGACCTCGGGGATCGGGACGGCCGCCAGGACGGCGGCGGAGGCCGCCCGAGCCCAGAGCAGGGCCAGCGACAGTCCTAAGGAAAGAAAGCGCCCTCCCCGTGTCATCCTCTATAGGATGACGTCCCGGGGAGGGCGCGTCCAGGTCCTTAAGTCCCGGAGGGACCTAGGACGTACGGCTTAAGGCAGCAGGTCGGCCGTGCAGTCGGTCGACGAGCACGAGATCGTGCCCGGCGGCGCGACGTAAGTGACCGTGTAGCAGGTGTAGACCGCGGGACACGGGGTGTTGCGCGCGAGCGTGATCGACCACGACGGCGTAGCCGAGGTGGAGATGTTGCTGGCGGTGAACTTGCCCATGGTGCCGAGGTTCACGTCGAAGGAGCCCGAGGCGACCGCGCCGGAGAAGTAGACGCCCTGCTTGGCGAGGTAGCGCTCCTGAGCGCCCTTGAGGCCGTTGATCCACTGCATGGTTTCCGCGAACTTGCCCTTTTCGACGACCTTGAAGTACTGGGGCACGGCGATCGCGGCCAAGATGCCGATGATCAGCACGACGACGAGCAGCTCGATGAGCGTGAAGCCGGCCTGCGGCCGCTTCAGCGCCTTCCACGCTTTGAGTCTCATGTATTCCTCCGGGACCTTCTGACGGCTGATCTGGAGTGTAGCAGAAGGGTCCCGGGGGCGCCTGGGGTAATTGTGGTCAAATTGTGAATTCGCTATGATCCGGCTGTGCCCAAAGTGCTGGTCGTCGAGGACGACCCCAAGATCGTCGAGGCCATCGAGAAGACCCTTTCCCTGTCCCCGGGCTTTTCGACGCGCTGGGTGAGCGATCCCGGCAAGGCCCTCCGCGAGGCCGTGGACTCCAAGCCGGACCTGATCCTCCTCGACGTCCGCATGCCCGGCGGCGACGGCCGCGTGGTGCTCAAGTCGCTCAAGGCCAACGCCGCGACCGGGACGATCCCCGTGATCATGCTCACCGGCATGTCGAGCGAGGGCGACAAGGTGCTCGGCCTCAACCTCGGCGCCGACGACTACGTCGTCAAGCCCTTCGGCGCGATGGAGCTGCTCGCGCGCATCCAGGCCGTGCTGCGGCGCTCGGGCCCGGGCGCCGTTCCGGGCAAGTCCGCGAAGGCCGGCCCGCTCGAGATGGACGCCGAGGCCCGCACCGCGACGCTCGATGGCAAGGCCCTCAAGCTCCAGCCGCGCGAGTTCGAGGTGCTGTTCCTCCTGCTCTCGCACGCGGGCAAGGCGCTCACCCGCCAGTTCCTCATCGAGAACACCTCGTCCTACGGCGGCGCGGTCGAGACGCGCAGCCTCGACACGCACGTCAAGAACCTGCGCAAGAAGCTCGGCAAGCGGGAAGCGATCCTGCAGACCGTGCCCAAGGTCGGCTACCGCCTTGCGCCCTAGTCCTCCCCGGCGCGCGGTCTACTTCGCCTTCCAGGGCCTCTACATGGCCGTGCTGCTGCTCCTGTTCCTCTACCAGGGCCGCGAGCACGCGGGCTGGGGCGGCGAGCTCGCCGTGCTCACGACCGTCCTGCTCGCGAGCCTCGCGGTCATCCGCGCCGCGAAGGAGGAGATGCTCGTCAAGCCGTGGTTCACGGCCGGCCTCTTCATCGGCGACGCGGTGGCGGCGACCGTCGTGCTGCGCCTCATCGAGGGGCGTCCCGAGCTCTACCTCGTCTATTTCCTCGTCGTGTTCGGCGCGGCGCTCACGCGCTCGTGGAAGCAGGGCCTGCTCGTCGCGGGAACGGTGATCGCGCTGTTCATCTTCTCGCGCACGCGTCCCGGCACGTGGCAGCCGTACAACCACGCGTTCTGGCTGCGCCTCATGTTCCTCGCCGTCTCGGCCGCCGTGCTCGCGATCCTCTCGCTCGACGCGCAGGCCGCGCAGGAGGAGGAGAAGCGCCGCTTCGACGAGCGCCTCATCCAAGTCGAGCGTCTCGCGACGCTCGGCCGCGTCGCCGCCGAGGTCGCGCACCGCATCAAGGGGCCGCTGACCACGATCGCCGTCGACGCCGAGGTTCTCTCCGCGCGCCACGCCAAGGACAAGGCGACGCTCAAGGAGCTCGCGCAGATCCGCGACGAGGTCGAGCGCTGCAAGGAGATCCTCAAGAACCTCCTCGACCTCGGCCGCATCGAGGAGATGGACTCCGAGCCGCTCGACCTGCGCGTCCCCGTCGAGCGCGCGCTCAAGCTCATCGAGCCGCAGGCTCGCGACCGAGGCGTCGAGCTCTCGACTTCGGGACTCGCCGCGCCGATGAAGTCGAAGGGCGACGAGTCCTTGATCCAGGAGGCGGTCTACGCTCTTCTGCAGAACGCGCTCGAGGCCTCCAAGCGCGGCGGCCGCGTGCGCCTCGAGGCGGCGTCGTGGGGCGGCTCCCACCGTCTCGCCGTCGCCGACGACGGCGCGGGCGTCAAGCCCGGCGACCTCGAGCGCATCTTCGAGCCCTTCTTCACGACGAAGAAGGAAGGCTCCGGCCTGGGGCTCTCCGCGGCGCTGCGCATCGCGCAGAAGCACGGCGGCACCGTCGAGGCCGACAGCGCCGGTTCCGGCCGCGGCGCGAAGTTCACGCTCGTCCTTCCATCCACTAAATAGCGGCCTTGCGCGGTTTTGCCTTGGGCCCTATACTGCGTCTGGGCTTATTATGTGGAAGGCGCTTCCCGCCGTACTCCTCCTCGCCGCGTCCGCCTGGGCCGATCCGACGACGCAGGTCCGCGTGGAGACCCTCCTCGGCGACGTCTCCGGCAAGGCCGCCGCGCTCTACGCCGCCGCCGAAGGCGAGGCCGCCGGCGCCGAGTACAAGGCCAAGGAGAAGGAGCGCCTGGCGTTCGACGAGCGCCTCAGGTTGGCGGAGGCCGACCTCGGGACGCTCATCACTCGGACGCGGACCTCGCCCTCGCAGGCGGGCCTGCCGCGCTTCCTCGAGAAGAGCCGCGCCGAGCTCCGCTTTTGGCGCGAGCTGAGCGCGCACGACGTCCGCCTCGCGCGCTGGCAGTCCCTCGCCGCTCCGCCGCGCGACGAGGCGCTGCGCGGCTGCGACGCCGCGGCCGCGTTCGTCCAGGCCGCGGTCGCGGAGGACTCCGCGCCGCCCGTCGACCCGCGCCGCAACGGGACGCTCGAGACGCTCGCTGTGCGCGTGAGCATGCGCGTCGCCGACCTGCGCGCGCGCCTCGCGGTCGAGGCGGGTCCGCGCGCCGCCGTCGAGCCCGTCCGCGTTCCGGGCCGTCCCGCCGTTCCCGAGGCGCCCGCAGCGGGGGAGAACTCCGAGGCCGCGTACCGCGCGCTCTTCGACGGCGAGACCTCGCGCCGCGCCTCCGAGCCCGACGATCTCTCGCGGCTCGGCGATCTGCCCGTCGACGGCGAGGCGCTGCCGCCCGCGCTCGGCCGGGGTCCGATGCTCGTCTCGGGCGCGCGCCTCAAGATTCAGGAGGCGTTTCTCAAGGCCGACGCGGGAGCCCTCGATTCGATCGACCGCCTCGCCGACGACGCGATGAGGGAGCTGCGCGTCGAGGAGGGCGAGTCGCGGCGCGGCCGCCGCGCGACCTCCGAGTCGCGCGAGTGGTTCGAGCGCGCGCACGAGGAACTGCGCCTGCTCGCCCGCAACGCGCGCGAGGCGAAGGACGCCTCGACCTTGCAGGAGAAGGAGGCTCTGCTCGCCTCGCTCTACCGCCGCCTCGACCAGATCTACGCCGACGGCGACCGCTCGCTCAAGCCGCCGGAGTCCGAGTACCGCGC
>CAYVFO010000070.1:0-13441 GCA_964450975.1 uncultured Elusimicrobia bacterium
CGCCTGCAGGGCGGCGGCGGGCGAGGCGTCGTTGGCCGCGGGCTTGGAGGCGGCCGGCATGACGGCGCCTTTGACGGCGACGGGCGAGAGCGCGAGCGCGGACGCGTGCGCGGGAGAAACGACGGCGAGAGCGGAGTCGATCGGGGCCGAGAGCGTCGCCTGGCCGATGGCGGACGGCGCCGGGATGGCGGCCGGGGTCAGCGACGGCAAGAGGCCGGTCTGGAGGCTCGCGGCCGAGAGAGCGGAGCCGCCGAGCGCGGGGGCGTTGATCGAGGCGCCGGCGGCGCCGATGCCGGCGGGGGCGACGACGACGCGGGCCGCGCCGATCGTCTGGGCGGCCGCCTGATAAGGGGCCAGGCCCGGGACGGAGAGGAGGATGGAAAGGGCGACGAGAGAGCGGGTGATCCGGTTCATGCGCCCAGTATAGCGGCCTTCGACGGGGGAGGCCCGGACCGAGAGGGTAAAAAGGCTCCGACAGGGAGCCTATGAAGGAAGGGGCCCTAGGGCCTACGCAGGCTTATTCGGCGGACTTGCCGTTGGCGCGGACCGTCGCGACGACCTTGACGATGTCGTCGCCGTAGCGGCCGCGCTTGAGCTCGGAGAGAGGGCCGAGCGGGTCGCCGCCGTGGTCGCGGCACGCGTGGATCGCGAGCGTTCGCAGGTTCTCGGTCGTCATGATGACGACGGGCTCGACGCCGTCCTTCTCGGAGCGGCTCTTGCGCCAGGCGCGCAGGGCCTCGAAGGTGCGCCACTCGAGATCGTTGAGGCGCTTGCGCTCGGGAGCGGCGGCCGGGGGGCGCGAGAGCGGCTCGGCGGCCTTGCCCTTCTCGACGGCGGCGAGCAGGCCGGAGCCGAAGCGCTCGAGGATGTAGGGCGACATGCCTTTGACCGCGGCAAGCGCCTCGCGCGTCTCGGGCATGGCCTTGGCGATGCGGACCATGAGGTCCTCGGGCATCACGCGGAACGGGGCGCGGTCGCGCGACTGCGCCTGGTGCTCGCGGTAGAGCCAGACTTCCTTGAGGACGGCCATCGCGCGGCCGCCGATGTCGTCGCGGCCGACGAGCTTCCAGAAGCCCTCGCCGTCGAAGGACTTGAGGTTCGGCTCGAGGGCGGAGAGCTCGGCGAACGCCTCCTTGGCGTCCTCGAGGCGGCCCTTCTCCTCGAGCATCTTGAGCTGGATGTCGGCCAGGCGCATGAGGAAGTGCGTGTCGCCCTGCGCGTAGCGGATCATCTCGTGCGTGAGCGGGCGCTTGCCCCAGTCGGCGCGCTGCAGCTTCTTGGAGATCACGAGGCCGAAGTGGCGCTCGATCGCGGCGGCCAGGCCGAGCTCCTTGGTGCCGAGGATGCGCGCGGCGATCATCGTGTCGTAGAGGTTGCGGAACGTGAAGCCGTAGTCGCGCTTGAGGCAGAGGACGTCGTACTCGCCGGCGTGGAAGAGCTTCTCGATCTTGGGGTCTGCGAACAGCGGGCCGAGCGCGGAGATGTCCTTGAACGCGATCGGGTCGACGATGAAGTCCTCCGTCGGCGAGGAGATCTGGATGAGGCAGACCTTCTCCTTGTAGGCGTAGAAGCCGTTCGACTCCGTGTCGAAGGCGAGGCGCTCGCAGCGCGCGAGCTCCTGGCACACCTCGTCGAGGTGCTCCTTGGCCGTGATCAGAGTCGCGGTCTTGATTTGGTCCAGAGACATGGTTTCCACAAAATAAAAAGCCGGAACGCCCCAGCTCGGCGTTCCGGGTCGACGACCATCAGGTTATAACAGGTCCCGACGGGGGCGTCAAGCCTTACGCGTCGAACAGCTTCGACAGCTCCTTGGATCGGTTGGTCGCCGCCTCGACGCCGTCGATGAGGACGGACCGGAGGCCGCGGCTTTCGAGCACGTGGATCGCGGTGATCGCGGTGCCCCCGGGCGTCGTCACCTCGTCCTTGAGGACGGCGGGATGCTTGCCGGTCTCCTGCACGAGCTTGGCCGCGCCGAAGACGGTCTGCGCCGCGAGCTTCGCGGCGACGGCGCGGGGGATGCCCATCTTCACGCCGCCGTCGATCATCGCTTCGATGGCCATGTAGATGTAGACGGGGCCGGAGCCCGAGAGGCCGGTGACGGCGTCGAGCGCGGACTCGGGCAAAGTCACGCAGATGCCGATCGAGGAGAACACGGCTTCGGCGCGCTCGAGGTCCTTGGCTCCGGCGTGCGCGCCCGCGGCGATCGCGGTCGCGCCGGCGTCGACGAGGCAGGGCGTGTTCGGCATCGCGCGCACGACGGGCGCGTCGACGCGCAGGAGCTTGGCGATCGCGGCGGTCGGCACGCCGGCCATGACGGAGATGACGAGCTGATCCTTGCGGACGGTGCCGGCGAGCTCCTCCAAAACCTTGCGGGCCATCTGCGGCTTCACGGCCAGAATGATCACGTCGGCCTCGGCGGCGGCCTTCTTGTTGTCGGTGGAGGTCCGGATGCCCCATTTCTTCTGGAGCTCGGCCAAGGCCTCGGCGCCGCGGCGGGTCGCGACGACGGATTTGGCGGGGACGAGCTTGGAGATGACCATGCCCCCGATCATGGCTCCCGCCATGTGCCCGGCTCCGATCACCGCGATGGTTTGGTTCTTCAGCATAGATGCCGTATATAACAGGCTTTTTTGGGGTCGTCAAGGAGAGTTAACAACGCCGAAATGGCGTTTTACGGTTCAGGGGGTATACTCGGGACATGAAGCTCGCGCTGTCGGCCAAGCTGACGATCGACCCCAAGAGGCTGCTCCGCAGCCGCTGGGTGCACGACACGGCCCACAAGCTGGTGTCCACGGTGAGAAAAGCCAAGGACCAGGCGTCGCGGCGCGGGCGGCCCTACAGAAGCTGATCTTCGGTCCCACCGAAAGACAGGCGCCCGGGGGAAAGAAACGTCCCCCGGGCGCTTCGTTTCCAGTCGGAGCGCCGTCACAAAACCTTCGTGCCCGGGGTACAATATAGGGATGCGGATTCTCTGCGCGACCGAAGCCACCGGCTGGACGGGCGGCGTCAACCAGATCCTGCTCTCCCTCAAGGAGCTCGCCCGCCGCGGCCACTCCGTCGCGGTGGCCTGCCGTCCGGGCACTCAGGTCGAGAGCCGGCTGCGCGCGACCGGCCTCGAGACCGTCCCGGTCAACATCCGTCAGGATTACGACGTCGCCGCCGCGTGGTCGCTCGCGCGCGCCGCGAAAGCCTGGGGCGCCTCCGTCGTGCACGCGCATCACCCGAAGGCCCACGCCGTCAGCCTGATCGCGGCCGCGTTCTTCGGCCTCTGCCCGCTCGCGGTCACGCGCCACGTCACGTACCGGGTCAAGACGAATCCCTTCAGCGCGTGGAAGTACCGCAGCCGCCGCATCGCGAGCTACGCCGCGGTGTGCGACGAGACGGCCCGCAACCTCGAGGCCGTCGGCGTCGACCGCTCCCGCATCCGGGTGATCCACCCCGGCGTCGATTTCGAGCCGTGGATCGCCGCGCGCGCCAAGCGCGACGGACGGTTCGACTGCGACGTCCTCGCCGTCGGGCACTACAACCGCCTGAAAGGCCAGGACCTGCTCGTGCGCGCGATGCCGCTTCTCACGGCGGCCCATCCCGGCGCGCTCCTGCGCGTCGTCGGCCGCGACGTCGAGAAGCTCGCGCCGCTCGTCAAGGAGCTCGGCGTCGAGGGCTCCGTCGAGCTGCTCGGCGAGCGCCGCGACATCCCCGAACTGATGGCGCGCGCGCGCGTCTTCGCGATGCCCTCGCGCCAGGAAGGCCTCGCCACCGTCGTCATCGAGGCGCAGGCGGTCGGCGTGCCCGTCGTCGCGACGCGCGTCGGCGGCCTGCCCGAGGCCGTGAAGGACGGCGTCAGCGGACTGCTCGTCGCCCCCGAGAGCCCCGAGGCCCTCGCCGGCGCGATCTCCGGCCTGATGTCGGACTCCGCGCTCGCGACGAAGCTCGCCGCGGGCGGCATGGAGAGCGCGATGAAGGGCTTCTCGATCGCGGCCGTCGCGGACCGCCTCGAGGCGTTCTACGAGTCGCTCGCCGACGGAGACCTTCGCGCGTGAGCGCCGTTCCCGTCCTGCTGTACCACCACGTCGCGCCCGATCGAGAGGTCACGCCCGAGGGCTTCGACGCCCAGCTCGTCCGCCTCAACGACGAAGGCTGGAAGAGCCTGAGCGCGGCCGACCTCATCGCGCATCTCTCCGGCGAGCGGCCCGCGCCGCCGAAGTCCCTGCTCATCACCTTCGACGACGGCTACGCCGACAACTGGGTCTACGCGCACCCGATCCTCAAGAAGCGCGGCCACCGCGCGCTCGTCTTCGTCGTCACCGACTACATGCGCACCGACGGCCTCGTGCGCAAGACGCTCGCCGAGGGCGGCGGGATTCCCGACACGCAGAGCGACGAGCGCGGCCCGGACGGCTGGCTCAGCTGGGACGAGATCCGCAAGATGAGCGCCGACGGCGTCTTCGAGATCGGCTCGCACACCGAGACGCACAAGCGCTTCGTCGAGGAGGACAAGTTCGCGGACCTCCCCGGCGAGCTCAAGCGCTCGCGCGAGCGCATCGAGAAGGAGCTCGGACGCCCCGCGCCGACGATGGCGTGGCCGTGGGGCTACTACGAGGAGCCTTGGGTCTCCGACCTGACGCCCGCGGGCTACAAGCTCGCGTTCACGACGAAAGTCGGCTCGAATCCGCCCGGCGCCGACCCGCTGCGCGTCGCGCGCTTCAAAGTCCAGAACGGCGACCCGGCCTGGCTGTCGCGCCGCCTCGCCGTCTACGGGCGCCCGTGGCTCGGCTCGCTCTACGCGTCGCTGTACGGCCTCGACCGCAAGGTCAAAGCGCTGTGGAAGCGCTAGAGCCGGCTTCCGTCCGGCGGATCACGGCGCTCTGGCTCGGACGCGTCGGCGACCTCATCATCTCGACGGCGTTCCTGCGCTCGCTCAAGGCCCGCTATCCTAACGCGCGCGTGCGCCTCGTGACCGCCGCGCGCTGCGCGGAGACCGCGTCTTTGATCCCGTTCGTCGACGAGGTCGGGCTCCAGCATTACGTGAGCTCGCCGCTCGCGAACCTCAAGCTGATCGCCGAGCAGCTCGCCGACTCTCCGGACCTGCTCGTGGACCTCAACCCCTCGGCCTCGCGCATCGCCGCGGGCCTCTGCGCGATCACGCGCGCGCGCGTCAAGCTCGGCTTCCGAAAGCCGCGCCTCGACGGCGCGACCTTGCGCGTCGAGCCCGCCGCCGAGGGAGAGCACATGCTCGACCTCTACGGCCGGCTCGCCCGGCCTCTCGGCGCGCCGTACGAGCCGCGTCCCGAGGTCGCCCTGACCGCGGAGCACGAAGCGGCCGCGGACGCCCTGCTCAAGGAGTTTCCGGCGGGCTCCGGGCCGCTCGTGCTCGTCCACCCGGGCAACTTCGACCGCTTCGAATTCCGCTGGCCCGAGGACCGCTTCGCCGAGCTGTGCTCTCGGCTGATCGCGCGCGGCGTCCGCGTCGCGCTTCTGTGCGGGCCCGGCGAGCGCGAGAAGGTGGAGGCGCTCGCGGCGGCCGTGAAGGGGAAGGTCGGAATCGTGGGACCCGCCTCGCTCGGCGCGATCGGAGCGCTCATGCGGAAGTGCGACCTCTTCGTCTGCAACATCACCGGCACGACGCACCTCGCGTCGGCGGTCGGCGCGGCGACGTTCGGCCTGTACGCGGGCTACACCGACAAGGTGTGGCGCCCGCGCGGCCCGCGCCACGGGGGCGTCGTCTCGAACCGCTGGGACTGGTGCCGCGACCTCACGGTCGACGAGGTCTGGGCCGGGCTCGCGCCGCTCGTCAGCGCGGACGCTCGAAAAGGCTGAGAAGGCACTCGCGCTTCTCCGCGGCCGAGGCGAAGACCTCCTCGGAGACGCGCGCCGCGCCGAGCTCCGCCGCGCGGCGGCCGTAGGCCTCGCGCGAGGCGCGTTCCCCGTCCGGGAAGCTGTGGGCGAGCAGCAGCCGCCCGCCGGGCTTGAGCCCCGCGATCAGCGCGGACAGGCAGCGGTCGAGCAGAGCGGCGTCCGCGCCGAGAAAGCGCATCAGCGCGTTGCGGCTGCCCAGATAGTAGAGCACCTCCCCGACCACGATCGCGTCGTAGGCGCCGGGCTCCGGATTCGTCTCGAGAAGGCTGCGGCGCTCGAAGGAGCATTTGCCGCCGAGGCCGGCGGCCGAAAGCCGCGCGCGCGCCGCGGCCAGGGCGCCCTCGGCGATGTCGAGCGCCTCGACGCGGCCCGCGGCCCGCGCGAGGGCCTCGGTGATGAAGCCTCCCGCGCAGCCGACCTCGAGCACGCGGGAGCCCGAGTCGAGCCGGAGCAGACCCGTCATGCGCTCGCGGCGGCCGAGCTCGAAGGGACTGGCGTCGTAGGCGTAGGGATCCGGCGCGCGCTCGTAGAGCCCGGCGAACTTCGCCTTCAGGCGCGCGTCGTAGGTCGCGGCGACGAGCCGGGCCCAAGCTGGAATATCGATCCCCACATAAGCGATCATAGTATCTCATGAGCCGATCGTCGAATCCCGGCGCCCCGCGCGCCGTCCCGGGGTGGCTGGTCGCGCTGGCGCTCGCCGCTCCGCTCGCGGGCCTCACCTCTCCGCTGATGGAGGTCGACGACGCCCGCTACGCCGAGGTTCCGCGCGAGATGGCCGCCTCCGGCGACTTCGTCCTCCCGACGCTCAACGGACTTCCCTACGTCGAGAAGCCGCCGTTGTGGTACTGGACCGCGGCCGTCTCGATGAAGGCCCTGGGCCCGAGCGAAGCGGCGGCGCGCCTGCCCATGGCGCTGTTCGCGGCCCTGGGAGCGCTCGGGGCGTGGTGGCTCGGCTCCTGGCTGTTCAACGAACGCGTGGCGCGCGCGGCGGCGCTCGCGACGGCGAGCTCCGCGCTGTGGGCGTTCCTCGCGCACAACATGACGCTCGACACGCCGTTGAGCGCGATGCTGATCTGGACGACGGCGCTCGCGCTGCGCGTCATGGACCGGCCGGAGGACGCCCGCTGGGCCGCTCCCGCCGCGTGGGCGGCCGCGGGCCTCTCGTTCCTCGCGAAAGGGCTGATCTCGGTCGTGCTGCCCGCGGCCTGGGTCATCGGCCTCGCGATCCTGTATCCGCGCTGGCGTCGCGGCGCGGGCCGTCTGCTGCTGTCGTGGGGCCCGCCGCTGTTTCTGCTCATCGTCGTTCCGTGGTTCGCGCTCGTGCAGCAGCGGCGCCCGGACTTCCTGCACACGTTCTTCGTCGAGCAGCATTTCCAGCGCTACCTCTCTCCCAAGTACGACCGCCCGGGCGGCTGGTGGTTCTTCCTCGTCGTGGTCGGGGCGGGGATCATGCCTTGGACGGCGGGGCTGCTCGCGGGCCTCGCGGCCGTCGTCCGCGCGCCCTTCGAACGCCGGGAGGAGGCCGCGCTCGCGGCCTGGATCGCGGGCGTCGTGCTCTTCTTCAGCCTCTCCCACTCGAAGCTCGCGACTTACGCGCTGCCCGTCTTCCCGCACGCCTGCCTGCTCGCGTGCGCGGCGCTCGACCGCGGCCTGCCGGCGTGGGCGCGGAACGTCTCGCGCCTTCTCGGCGGCCTGCTGCTCGCGGCCGCGGCGGCCGCGCTGGGCCTGGCCCTCTTTCCGCCGGCGTCTCTGCTGTCGCGCCTGCCGCCCGGCCTCGACTCGGCGGGCGCGCGAGTCCTCGCGCTTTTCGGCGCCGCCGTCCTCGGCGCGCTCGGCGCCGGCCAGGCTTTCGGCGCATCCGGGGAGCGGCGGATGACGGCTCTCGGCCTCGGCGGCGTCGCGGCCGGCCTCCTCGCGCTGACCGCGCTGCGCTCGGCCTCGCCCCTCCTCAGCGCGCGGGGCATCGCGACGGCCGTGCGCGAGCGCGCCGTGCCGGGCGACCGCGTGTGGACCTACGGCTGCTACCTGCACGGGCTTCCCTTCTACTCGGGGATGCTCGTCGACAAGGCGATCTATTTCGTCGGAGAGCTGCACTACGCCAAGCGCGAGGCGAAGCACGCGCCGCGCTTCGGCGACGACAACGACGTCGCGAAGCTGCCCCTGCCGGGCACGACTTTCGTCGTCCTGCGCTCCTTCGAGAAGCCGCACTTCGCGGGGCTGCTCTCGAAGAAGGCGAAAGCCGAGTGGCTCGATTTCGGGCCCTGGTCTCTCGGCGTCGTCGGCGCGGTCCCCGGAAAATAAAGGCGCCCGGAGTCTCCTCCGGGCGCCTTCCCGTTCAGAGCTTCGCGCTCAGATGCAGAAGTCGTGGGCGCGGACGGTCTTGCGGCCGTTCGCCTTGGCGCGCTTGCCGGCCTGCTCGAGGTACCAGTAGATCACGCCGTTGAGGCCGTCGAGCGCGTCGCCCGCGGTGTTGCAGCCCGCCTTCTTGAGAACGGCCTTCGCCTTGCTCGCGATCACGAGCGGCTCCATCTTCTTCGCCATTGGTGAGTCCTCCAGGGGGAAAATTTTCCCTTAGTCAGGGAACGATAGAGAATCCCGACAAGCTTGGCAAGCTTTAGAGGCGCCGGGCGGCGGCTTCGATTCCGCGCTCGAGGTTCGCGAGGAACTCGCGGACGTGGGCGCCGTCGACGAGTCCGTGGTGGACTTGGATCGACAGAGGCATCTCGAGGCGGCCGTCCTTCTCGCGAATGCGGCCGATCGCGTAGCTCGGAATCGTGTGGTTCTGCTTCGCGTCGACGGGGTGCTGAATCGAGGTGAAGTCGAACCACGGCATGCACGTGCAGTAGATGTAGTCGACTCGGCCCGGCGCGTCGAGCTGGAGCTTGGGCGCGGCCTCGGCCTTCGCTTTCGCCGCGAGACTGCGCTTCAGGAATTCCGTCCAGTCGTCGGCGAAATCGAACGTCGCGAAGTTGAGGGCGCCCTCCGGCGAGGTGACGGTGTACGAGGGGTGGAGGGTCTTCTCCTCGACGATCTCCCGTCCGTTCCAGCGCAGGCGGAAGGCCGGCGTCGCGAGCGTCGCGCGGCAGATCTGATGGAGCAGGAAGTGGAAGACGGGGACGCCCTTCGCCTTGCACGGCGTCATGAAGTCCGCGCACGAGAAGCGCAAGGTGATGTTCAGGAACGGGGAGCTGAACGCGTTATAGAACTCCCAGCGGTCGCGGCGCGACTCGAAGTGCGAGAGCGCGTCCATCAGCGGTTCACGCGGACGACTCACGACATCCTCCGGTAGACGGCGAGTCCCGAGCGGCTTTCGCCGCCGGAGGCGAGATGCTCGTTGGCGGTGAGCAGGACGCAGATCTTCCGGCCGCGGCCGCGCGCGAGCGCCTGGCGCAGCGCGAGGAGCGCGGTCCACAAGCCCTTGCGGCGGTGGGCGGGCATGACGGCGCCGCCGAACAGGAGGGCGCCGTTCTTCCCGCAGGAGACGCCGCCCGCGGCGGCGGGCCGGCCGTCCGGCCCGTGCACGACGGCGAGCATGCTCGGAACGTCCATCGCGGCGCACAGCTTGCGGTTGAGCGGCGGATACTTGCCGCCGCCCGGGAACACCCGCGCCGTCACCTCCGCGTAGGCGGAGTAGAGATTCTGGTCGCCGAAGTCTCCGACGGAGGCGCGGTAGCCGCGCGGCAGGACGAGCTCGCGCGGGCGCCGGTAGACGACGACGCGCAGGTCGCGCTCGAGAGCGAAGCCCGGCGCGGGCCGCGGCGGCGCCTTGGGGAAGACGGCGTTGTAGTAGGCCTCGCCGCTCCGGGGCGCGCGCAGGCGCATCGAGACCATCGGCTCGTCCGGATAATAGGCGACCCGGTAGGCGGAGCGATCGCCGCGGACCCGGAACTTCGCGTACAGCCCCGCCCAGAGCGAGGCGAAGCCGGCCGCGGTCAAAGCTTCACGCCCTTCTTCTGCGCCTCGATGACGATGTTCGCGCAGGCGAGCGCGTCGGAAAGGGCCTCGTGGTGGTTGAGCTCGAGCTTGAGGTGCCGGGCGACGTCGGGGAGCTTCGTCGGATAGATGTTCCACGTCGAGCGGGCGAGGCGCACCGTGCAGATGAAGCGGTGCTTCGGCGCGGGGAGCTTCGCGGCCGCGCAGCACGCGTTCAGAACGCCGGAGTCGAACGGGGCGTTGTGCGCGGCGAGGAAGTGCGCGCCGTCGATGACGGGAGCGAGCTTGGGCCAGGCCTCCTTGAAGGTCGGCGCGTCGGCGACGTGGGCGGGCTTGATGCCGTGGATGTGGGTGAACTCGAAGGATTCGGGGATCGGCGTGAAGAGGTCGCCGCCCTCCATGCGAGGCGGACGGATGAGCTGGACGACCTTGTGCTTGACCACGCCGTGCTCGACGCGGACGAGGCCGACGGAGCAGGCGGAGTCGCGGCCCTGGTCGGCCGTCTCGAAATCGATGGCGACGAACACGGACATGGCTATTTTCTCCCGCGCGCCAGGCCGTACGCCTTGTGCAGCGCTTTGAGGGCGGTCTCGCCGTCGGCGAGGTTCACGACGCACGACACGCGCAGGTCCGACGCGGAGATCATGTGGATGTTGATCTTCTGCGCGGCGAGCGCGGTGAACATCGTCGCCGCGATGCGCGGCGCGCGGCGGAAGCCCGTGCCGACGGCCGAGATCTTCGCGACCTCCTCGTGGAGGTCGACGCGAGCGGCGCGCAGCACCTTCGCGACGCCTTCGAGTGCTCTCCGCGCCTTCGGCGCGGAGTTCCTGGGAGTCATGAAGGAGATGTCGTTGACTCCGGCCTGGCTCGGCGCGGACTGGATGATCATGTCGACGGGGATTCCGTCGGCGGCGAGGGCGGTGAGCACCTTCGCGGCGACGCCGGGCTGGTCGGGCACGCCGATCACCGAGAGGCGCACCTCGCTCCTGTCGAGCGCGAGGGACGAGACGAAAGCTTTCTCCAGCATGGACTTCTCCTTGGCGACGACCCAGGTGCCTCCCTGGGGATGAAAAGCGGAGCGGACGTGGATCCGGACGCCGAAGCGCTCGGCGACCTCCATCGACCGCGCCATCATGACCTGCGCGCCCGCGCCCGCGAGCTCGAGCATCTCCTCGAAGGTGATGGTCTTGAGCTTCCGGGCTTCGTGGACGATTCGAGGGTCGGCGGTGTAGACGCCCTTCACGTCGGAAAAGATCTCGCACCGGCCGGTCCTGAGCGCGGAAGCGAGCGCGACGGCGGTGAGGTCGCTTCCGCCGCGTCCGAGCGTGACGACGTCGCCGTTCTCGGAGCCCTGGAAGCCGGCGACCGCGACGATGCGGCCGGCCTTGAGGTGGCGGCGGATCGTCTTGGTGCGGATCACGTCGATCTGCGCCTTCGCGGCGCCGCCTTTTGCGACGATGCCCGCCTGCGGGCCCGTCAGCGAGACCGCGTCGGCGCCCCGAGCCTTGCAGGCCATCGCGAACAGCGAGATGCCGACCTGCTCGCCGGTCGTGATGAGCTGGTCGAGTTCGCGGTCGTCCGGCGAGGGCGTGATGCGCTCGGCGAGCGCGATGAGCTCGTCGGTCATCTCGCCCGGCGCGGAGACCACGACGACGACGCCGTAGCCCTTGCGGCGCTCGGCGATCGCGCGCTCGGCCGCGCGCTGGATCTTCTCGGGATCCGCGACCGAAGTGCCGCCGAACTTCATGACGGTGATCCTCATTTCGCCTTATCCTTCTTCTCGGGGCGCAAAGTCGCGGAGCAGACGCCGCCGAAGGGGCCGGCCTTGTCCGAGGACTCGAGCGTGAGCCAGGCCATGTCGCGCTCGCGCGTCGCCTCGATCTTGCCCTCGAGCGGGCGCTCCTCGACGGAGGAGGCGACGCGGACGGTCCGGGTCGCGTCGCCCGGCTTTCCGCGGCGCGGCAAGCGCGGATCGAAGGAGTCCGAGGGCGGATCTTCGAGCCGGACGAGCGGGATCTCGTCGATGACCACGCCGCGGCGGTCGACGCCGCGCAGGACGAGCCGATCGTCCGCGACGTCGAGCACGGCGCGCTTGAGCGCGGCGGACCGGGGCGCGCGGCAGCGCGCGGGCCCGCTCCAGCGGCCGTCGGGCAGCGGCGACTTGTCGAGGGGCTCGGCCGCGAGCGCCGCGGCCGCGAGGAGGAGGACGGCGGACGTCATTTGTGGACGAGGACCCCCTGGTTGTCGACCGGGAGAGTGAGCCAGCGGCTCGAGACGCCGTGCTTCGAGAAGGACTTCGTCATCGCCTCGCCGACGGCGGGGCCGTGGCGGCCCTCGACGAACGCGAACACGGTCGGGCCGGAGCCCGACAGCGCGGCGCCCGCGGCGCCGGCTTCGACGGCGGCGGCGAGCGCGTCCTCGAGCCCCGGCACGAGCTTGGCGCGGAAGGGCTGGTGGAGGCGGTCCTTCATGAGCTCGGAGAGGCGCGCGACGCGGCCGGTCTCGAGGGCGCGCGCGAGCAGCAGCGCGCGTGAGGAGTTGAACACCGCGTCCTTGAGGAACACGGTCTCGGGCAGGACTCCGCGCGCCTTCTTCGTCGACAGCTCGAAGTCGGGGATGCAGACGACCGCCGAGAGGGCGGAGTGGATGTTGAGGCGGTGCGCGCGCGCGCGGTTCTCGACCATGAGGCTCGCGGTCAGGCCGCCGTGCACGCAGGGGGCGACGTTGTCGGGATGGCCCTCCATCGCGACCGCCATCTGCTCGAGTTCGTCCTCGGTGCGGCGCAGAGTGCCGAGCAGGTGCGCGCCGGCCCAGAGGCCCGCGACGACCGCGGCGGCCGAGGAGCCGAGGCCGCGCGCGAGCGGCACGCGGTTGCGGGCCTTGAAGACGAGGCGGCCGGGCAGCGGATGCGGGAGCGACTCGCGCGCGGCCTGCACGAGCATGTTCTGCTCGCCGCGCGGAAGGGAGTCGGAGCCGGCGCCTTCGATCTCGACGACCGCGGGGCCGGAGGCGTCGTGGAGCTCGAGCGTGAGCTCGTTGCGCAGTCCGAGCGCCAGGCCCAGGCAGTCGAAGCCCGGGCCCAGGTTGCTCGTCGTGGCGGGCGCGGTGACCGTCACGCGCGCGAGGACTTTATCCTTGCTCAAAGCTTGATGTTATCCTTCACAAATGAATGGCTCCTCCCGCCTTCACGCGGCGGATCTTCGGCGAAAAGCGGGACGTGATGTCGGGGTCCTTGAGGCCGTTTCCGGTGAGCACGCACACCGCCGTGCCGGAGGGGGCCTTCTTCGCGCGCGCGAGCTTGAGCAGGCCGGCGACGCCGGCGGCCGACGAGGGCTCGCAGAACACGCCTTCCTCGCGCGCGAGCAGTCGGTACGCGGAGAGGATCTCGGCGTCGGTCACCTTGCCGATCATGCCGCCGGACTCGTCGCGCGCGGCGATCGCGGCGTTCCACGAGACGGGGCAGCCGATGCGGATCGCGGTCGCGATCGTCTGCGGCTTGCGCACGGGCCTGCCGAGGACGAGAGGCGCGGCGCCCGCGGCCTGGAAGCCGTACATCCGCGGCTTCGCCGCGGACTCTTTATAGCCCTTCCAGTACGCGGTGATGTTGCCCGCGTTGCCGACGGGCATGAAGTGCGCGTCGGCAACGCGGGCA
>CAYVFO010000071.1:0-13360 GCA_964450975.1 uncultured Elusimicrobia bacterium
CCGGCGGTCGAGCCGTCGGGCATCGAGCGCCTCCACGTCCGTTCCTACCTGGCCGATCTCCAGAAAGAGGAACTGAGCCGCGCGACCGTTCTGCGGCGAATGGCCGCTCTCCGCTCGTTCATTAAATTCCTCCGTTCGAACGGCGTGCTGAAGGGGAATCCGGTCTTCGGCGTGCCGCTGCCCAAGCGAAGCCGTCCTCTCCCGAAATTCCTGACCGAAGCCGAGATGGGGGAATTGTTTTCCGTGCCTTCCGGCGCGGATCGCCGCGCTCACATGCGAGACCAGGCTATCGTGGAGTTGATCTACTCGTCCGGTCTCCGCCGTTCGGAAGTGATCTCTCTCTCCGTCGGCGATATCGACTTTCTTTCCGGAACGGTTCGTGTTTTCGGAAAGGGTTCCAAGGAAAGAGTCGTGCCGGTCGGCAATTCGGCCCTCCAAAGCCTCCGGTCTTATCTGGAGGATCGCAAGAGCCGCGCCGACGCGGATCCGTTGTTCGTCAATAATCGAGGAACTCGTCTTTCCGACGCCGGTCTCGGGTTCATTCTCACGCGTTGGATCAAGGCCAGCGCCCTGCGCAAGAACATCACCCCGCACGTCCTCCGCCACTCCTTCGCGACGCACCTCATGAACAACGGCTGCGACATCCGCACCGTGCAGGAGATGCTCGGCCACACGAGCCTGCAGACGACGCAGATCTACACGCACGTCTCCCTCGACCGGATGAAGGAAGTCTACAAGGACGCGCACCCGCGCTCGACGAAATGAAGGACAAGATCGAGCTCTTGATGGAGGAGACGGGCTGCGACCGCGGCGAGGCCGAGTTGGCACTCGAGATGTGCGGTTTCGAAGTGGAGGAAGCCGTCCGCCAGATCCCGCGCCTCTTGCGCGACATCTGCGCGCTCAAGGGCAAGTTCGTGCGCCCGGCGATGAACCAGCACGGCCTCGTCCTCGTCGTCTTGAACCTCAAGACCCGCCAGGTCCTGCGCGCGCGCGCCGTCATGTCCTACGATCCCGCCGTCTGCTCGATCGGGCTCGAGGAGGACTGGTTCGCCTTCGAGAAGCACCTCTACGGCTGCCGCCTGTGGGACGGCTCCCTGCCTGCCGAGAGCCTCGAGGTCGAGCAGCGCCTCGTCGCGCACTTCCGCGGCGCCGAGCCCGCGCTCTTCGACCGCCTGCGAGACGACGCGGGCGGCGGCGACGGCCTCGCCTCCGAGCTGCGCGCGCATTTCCGCGACCCGGAATTGAGCCTGAAGCTCAAAAAGGATATCCTCGACCTCGGCCAGTACCGCTCGCTCCGCAAGAGCCCGGCGCCGGCCGCCCGCAAGGGACGTTCCGAGTCGCGCACGCCGCCGCCCGAAGACCTGCTCGTGCTCAAGATCTCCCTCGAGGAAGACGCCGAAGGAATCGCCGCGTCCGACCTGCGCGCCGGAGACATGGTCTTCGCGCGCATCACGGACGGCCGCGACATCGCGCAGTACTTGGCCCGCCTCTTCGGCGGCCTGACCGCGCAGGGGCCGGTCCCGATCGAGGCGCCCGTCGAGGCCGTCGAGACCGCCGACGGCGGCGCGCTCGCTCGCGTGCGCTTCGCGATCGGCGTGGCGGGCGACGTCGTGGTCCCGTCCGACCGCCGCCTCAAGGCGGCGCGCGGCGCGGCCCGCGGCGGCGGGGACGAGTCGTGGTGGAGACGATTTTTCAAAGGTTGAGGTGACAGCATGCCGGCTTTGGTGGTCGTGGGCGCCCAGTGGGGCGACGAAGGGAAGGGCAAGATCGTTCACTATCTCGGCTCGCAGGCCGACTGGGTCGCGCGCTATCAGGGCGGCAACAACGCCGGCCACACCGTCGTCTTCGGCGGCCAGAAGTACGCGCTGCACCTGACGCCGTCGGGCATCCTCGCGCGCGGCTGCCGTTCCGTGATCGGCAACGGCGTCGTCGTGGACCCGAACGCGTTCGTCAAGGAAGTGAAGATGCTCGAGTCGCGCGGCATCAAGGTGCGCGGCCGGCTCTTCGTCTCGTTGGCGGCCCACGTCATCCTTCCGTACCACATCTACGTCGACACGCTCCGCGAGGAGGGGGGGCGCGGCATCGGCACCACCAAGCGCGGCATCGGCCCGTGCTACGAGGATAAAGTCGCGCGCATCGGCATCCGCGTCGCCGACTACCTCGACCCCGAGCAGTTCAAGAAGCTCGTGCGGAAGAACCTCAAGGTCCGCGCCGCCGACCTCGCGAAGGTCAAGCCCCTCAAGGAGATCGAGAAGGAAGTCTTCAAGGACTACGACCGCCTGAGGCGCTTCCTCGCCCCGTTCGCGGCCGACGTCTCGCTGCTCCTCGACGGCGCGGTCAAGAAGCGCAAGAAGCTCCTGCTCGAGAGCGCGCAGGGCTCCATGCTCGATTTGGACCACGGCACTTACCCGTTCGTGACCTCCTCGAACCCCGTCGCCGGCGGCGCCTGCGCGGGCGCGGGCATCGGCCCGACCGCGATCACCGCGGTCATGGGCGTGACCAAGGCCTACACGACGCGCGTGGGATTGGGGCCGTTTCCTACGGAAATCGACGGCCACGTCGCGCACTACGTCCGCGAGGTCGGCAAGGAGTACGGCACGACCACCGGCCGCGCTCGCCGCATCGGCTGGCTCGACGTCCCGCAGCTCAAGGCCGCGATCCGCATGAACGGCATGACCGCGCTGACGATGACCAAGCTCGACACGCTCACCGGCGTGCACCCGATCAAGGTCTGCGTCGCCTACAAGCTCGGCAAGAAGAAGATCACCGACTTCCCGGTCTCCCGCCGCGACCAGCTCGACGTCGAGCCCGTGTACGAGACCTTCCCCGGGTTTTCTGGAGACCTCACGAAGGTTCGCAGATGGAACGACCTGCCCCGGGGCGCCCGCGAGTACGTGCTCGCGGTCGAGAAGCTGCTCGGGACCCCCATCGCCATCGTCTCCGTGGGCCAGTCCCGCGAGCAGACCATCGTCCGGGACCCCAAGAAGCTCTGGGCCTAGCCGTCGCCGCCCGGCGAGCCCCGGTTCCCTCGCGGGAGCCGGGGCTTCTCTTTTTCTTGACCGCCGCGCGTTCGATTTATGTACATTCGGAATGCCCGGCGCCCGCCATTTTGGGGGTGTTCCGGCACTCTGCGCTTACGCCAAAATGAACATCGTTTTCTCGACGACAAACGCGATAGTCAAGACCCTGGGTCTTGACAATGCAAGCGCTCCTGCTATACTGGGACTGTCGGTCGTTGGAGCGATAAATCGGCAAACCATCCGCGAGGGTGGGGCGCAAAGCGAAGGGCCTCGGGCGGGTCCGAGGTCGCCTGGCTACCGAAACCAAAACATGCTGACTTCAGGCGTGCCCGACAGCTTTCGCCCGGCCTCAACTCGCCATCTACGGGATAGAGGGGTTAGATGGTTGGTGGGGCCGGGCCTCGTTTTGGCCCTCGCGGTCCTCGCGATAGGCGCCCAGGCGGAAACCCCGGCCGGTCTCGACGCCCAAGGCGTCGATCCCCGCGCCGCGGTGGACAACAAGTACGGCCTCGACGTCCGCGACGAGCTCGGCCGCCCCGTCACCCGCGAGAAGGTCCTGTCCGACCTCAAGGGCGCCGCGGTGGCCAAGGCCGCCGACAACGCCTACACGAGCTCCTTGCCCAAGGCCCGGGCCATCCTGTCGGCCCTGGAGCTCCTGGCCGACGCCGCGGCCGCCTTCCAGCTGACCGTCGCCCGCTTCCACCTGCCGTCCGCCCTGGCGTCCTTGCCGGGGGGGAGGCCGAAGCTCGACGCCCTTCTCCTGCTGCTGATCAGTACCGCCGCGGCCACGACCACTTTGTGTTGTCGGGCCGCCACCAAAGTCCCGGTTTCCCGCTCCCGCCAAAGCCGTCCCGAAGTTCTCCGCTGTTAAAGACGAGGCCAACCCCCCCTTTCGCACGGCCATAGGGGTTCCCACCAAAGCTCGTCAGGACGGCGGTTCCGGTAACATTTCGGACACCCCATCCCAGCCGGTTAACCGCACTATAGAGGCTCAATTGACCATCCTCGGGTGGAGTGCGTCCGATTCTTGCGCGCGCGCGCGATATAGAACGCTGCCTTTGGCGGCGCTCTATCTGGCGTGCGCCCTTTCTTATACGCGCGCGAGCGCGCCCGCGACGCCCGTGGGGGCCGACACGGAGTACCCGATCCGCGACGTCCGCGAACTGCTCAACGCGCTGATCAACGAGGACCCCAAGGCCCAGAAGGCCGCCCAGGCCGTCATCGCCGCGGCCAAGCCCGAGACCGTCATCGACCTGATGCGCTACGGCCATCGCCCGGCCCAGCAGGAGATGGCCCGCCGGGTCGTGGTCAAGATGGGGTGCAAGGCGGTTCCCACGCTCATGAACCTGCTGGGCGACAAGCAGTACGCCCGCCACGCCGGCAGCGTCCTGTTCCAGGTCCTCGAGCCGGCGGACGCCGGCCGCATCCCGGATCTCATCGCCTGCGCCGAGGGCATCCCCGAGGCCAAGGGCTACTGCGCCCAGTCCATCGTGAAAATCTCCGGCCCCGCCGCCGCGGCCCACGTTCCGGCCCTGACCAAAGCCCTCGAGTCCGGCGACCCGCTGGTCCGCGCGCATGCCGCCGCCGCCCTCGGCCGCATCGGCAAGGGCGCCGCCGCGGCCCGCCCCGCTTTGACGAAGCTGCTCAACGACGCCAAGCCCGACGTCCGGGCCCAGGCCAAGGCCGCGCTGAAGAGGGTCGGTGCTTAAGCCCTCCTGGAAGCGCGTCCTCGCGGCCGGCGCCTTCGCGGCGCTGGCGGCGTTTTACCCGCTGAAGCCCGCGGACGCCGCGCAGCGCACGATCGGCACGGACGGCGCGAACACCGCCTACTCCGGTCAGCGCAACATGATCCACGTGCCCGGCTGGGGCTACTACGCGTTCTTCAAGATGGCGAACTCCGACCGCGCCGTCTACCGGTTCTCGAAGGACGGCCGCGACTGGTACGCCTATGACGCCAACGGCGCCCTGACCGACGCGGCCGACATCTTCCCGTACCTCTCGCTCGCGCCCGACGCGGCGTGGGCGAACCCCTCGGTGTGGTACCACGAGCGCCTCAAGCTGGTGTACGTCGTCGCCAACGACGGCGTCGGCAACATCGCCGCCACGAACCTGACCGCCGACGGCGCGATGCGCGACTCGAACACGAACGGCAACAAGCTCTTCATCCGTTACGGTACCCTCACTTCGACCGGCGCGATCACGTGGTCGAACATCCGCCGTCAGTCGATGTCGGTGCGCGGCAACGGCTCCGCGAACGGCAACGCCAACACGACCTGGGACCCGCGCTCCCAGCAGACCGCGGTCATCACCTACACCTCCTCGACCGCCACGGGCCTGCAGTACGTCTCCGTGTTCGCGCCGGCCGCCCGCCAGGCCGCCCAGGACGGTATGGGCGTCATCGGCATCATGAACCTGACGGCGAACCTCACGGGCTACATCCATACGGACGGCGACACGCAGGACGACGACGGCGACGGCATCAGCGGCCACGTCTACTACTTCGGCAACGAGACGAACGCCGCGGGCGCCGATCCGTCGCTCGACAACGGCGCTCTCATGGCGGCCGTTCCCGTGCTCGACGGCACCGCGGCGAACGTCTCGATGATCGCGCGCAACGACAACCTCGACGCCGCCGGCGGCAACAACTACGACGCGGCGATGCTCAAGCTTAACTTCCTGAGCTCGTGCGGCGACGCGGACCAGTCGGACGGCGCCTGCGCGGCCGACACCGCGGCGGCCGCGCTCGGCGGCCCGCACGACCTCGTCCTGCGCAACTCGGCCTCGACGACCGACACCCTCACCTATAAGCTCAACACGATCGACTCCCCGGACGCGTGGGGCGTGTCCGGCATCAACGACACGGTCTACTACTCCTCGAACGCCTTCTACGCGATGATCGCCTGTCAGGACGGCGCGACCTGCGACAACAACACGGCCGGCGGCACCGACGCGGGCGAGGGCGACCTCGTCTTCATCCGCCGCATCGGCTCGGGCCTCACCGCGCCGACCAACGTGATCGCCAACTTCCAGTCGTTCGTCATCGACGGCAACGGCTCCGGCGGCGACCTCGGCGTTCCCCTCAAGGACCCTGCCATCGCGATGGTCTACGACAAGCCCGCGGCCACGCGCGTCGGCTCCCTGTACGTCGTTTACGTCGGCACGAACTCCGACACGCTGTGGTACCGGACCTGCACGTCGACCGTGACCTCGGCGGCGCAGTGCGGACCCAACTATCAATACCGCGGCGGCACGAACCTCAACAACCCGAAGCTCGGGTTCTGGACCAACGCCAACGAGCCCCTGCCGGTCATCTGGTCCGACGCGAACAACGTCTACTTCGACATGATCATCACCTCGACCTTCGCGATTCCGAGCGTCACCAACATCTCGACGTCCGTGGCGCGCGACTCCTATCTCAGCAAGCCGAACTTCGACGTCCTCATTGACGGCGCCAATTGGTGGCTCGCTCCGAACGTCTCCACGCCGACGCCGAAGTTCGAGATATTGATGAGCTCTGAGACCCAGAGCGACATCCGGGTCACGTCCGTCACGTACATCGGCCCGAACCAGATGCGCGCGTCGATCGTCCTCTCGACTCACGTCAAGGCCGGATTCGACTACGACATGCGCATCACCGGCACCGACGGCCAGGAAGTGCCGACGCGCTTCGACCGCAACCGGACGAACGGATCGAACATCTCCCTGCCGTTCCGTCTGAACCCGCCGTCCATCACGGGCGTCAACGACGGCGGCAACAGCAACATCGAGCCCGCGGCGAACCTCCACGTTTCCGGCGGCTCGGTGCTCGCCAACGACGGCACGGCCAACCTCAGCCGCGCGATCCGCATCAACGGCACCGGCTTCATGAACTGGTCGGGCGTGACCGGGGTCAGCGTCTTGCCGAGCACGAACACGATCCGGCTCGACTTCCAGGACTCCCTCGGCAATCTCCAGCCGGAGATCTCGCTCGCGTCGATGACCTATACCGGCAACACGGCGCTCACCGCCTACCTTAAGATATCGACCGCGGTGTCGGCCGGCCAGTACACGATCCTGCTGACGAACCCGTCCTCCGGCACGGCGCTCTCCGTCGCGAGCACCTTCTACGTCACCGTTCCGACGGCGTCGATCGCCACGCCGGCTCTCGGCAACAACTTCGGCTTCACCGTGGTCATGGGCACCGTGGGCTTCCAGAACGTCAATCAGACCGTGATCAGCTCGGCGTCGCTGCGCGTCACCCACGTCGGCACCGGCAAGGTGTGGAACGGCACGTCGATGGTTCCCGCGGGCACCTTGACGGAGGAGCAGCGCTGGCGGCTGGCGACGCTCGGCAGCAACAACGTCCACGTCACCTACAACTTCCCGTTCGACACCGTGAGCCCCGCCGGTCAGGCCGCGATTCCGGACGACGGTCCTTACGTGATCGACGTCCGCGCCCAGACGCGCGACGGCGGCATCGGCGACCCCGACAATCCGCTCCAGGTCTCGTCCACCGTCGTCAACCTCGACCGCTTCGCCTCCACCGCGACCTTGATCACGCCCGCGATCACGCCGGGCAACGCGGCGTTCAACAGCATCACCAGCATCCAGATGTCCTTCACCGACGCGGGCACGGGCGTCGAGGTCTCGAGCATCATGGTCCAGGACATCGGCATGCCGACGCTCGGCACCGCGACCTGGGTCGCCTTCACGACCGCCGGCGTCCTGCACACGCCCGGCAACGTGGTCTGGATGTCGACGGCGGCGCCGTACCTGCCGACCATGTACTTCCCCGGCGACCCGCAGGCGGCGATCCCGGCCACGATCGACGGGCTCTCGAACATCAAGCTGCCGCAGTGGGAGAACGGCCACAAGTACGCCATCTCCCTGTTCACGCGCGACGGCGCCGGCCGCGTGATCGATCAGTCGACGACGGGCACGAGCGGCTACAAGACCTTCATCTACGACATCCAGAAGCCGACCGTGCAGGTCACCTTCCCGCTCGGCCTGACGGCGAGCTCGATGACCGCGACTTGGGTGACCTCCTTCGCGCAGGTTCAGGGCACCATCCGCGACAACGTCGCCGACACCCTCGACCAGCAGCACACGTTCGTGCGCGTCGCCGAGCTCGTCACGGGCGGCATCGTGCCCGAGACGGTCAACCGCTGGCTCGATCCCGGCACCCTCAACTTCACGGGCGCGATCACGCCGGCCGAGGCTTATAAGGAGATCACGCAGACTTTGAGCGCCGCGGACGCGACGGACCCGTGGACGTGGGACATCTCGGCGGCGAACTCCCAGCTCACCGACGGCACCATCTACCGCATCGAGTCCTACGCGGCGGACTCGGCCGGCAACTCGACCGGAACGGCCATCGCCCCGATCCGCAAGTTCTACCTGCGCCTCGACCGCACGCCGCCGACGGTGCAGAAGATCCGCATCTCGACGGGCAACGTGCAGGGCGTCGCCTCCAACTCGATCGAGTTCGCGACGACCTCGACGGTCGGCCTGCACCTCTCGTCGAGCCCGCTGACGTCGATCCGCTGGAGCCTCAACGACGGTACGGGCTCGGGCATCTCGAGCGGCCGCTTCTGGATCCGCTACGACGGCCAGAACGGCTTGTTCAACTACAGCTCGGATGTGACCGCCGCGTCGTGGACGTTCACGAACCCGCCGACGACGCCGCAGTGGCAGCCGATGCTCTCGACGACGGCGATCCCCTTCCAAGTCGCGGTCGCGACGGGCGTGCCGTGGCTCGACTCGCAGAACTACTACATCGCCTACGAGATCTACGACGTGGCCGGCAACGTCACGAGCAACTTCATGACGTGGACGTACGACATCTCCTCGCCGACGATCACGGGCATTTCGATCGCGTCGGGCGCGACGTTCGGCGACTCGCTCGACCTGCCGAACGCGATCACCGGCATCGTCGTCGACGAGCTCAATCAGATCGGCAAGCAGCCGGCCGGCGTGTTCCAGGTCGGCGTCGGCATCCAGCGCATGTCCGACAGCCGCTGGTTCAACGCCGCGGGACCGACGTGGACCGTGCTCCGCGGCGATCCCGTCATCACCTCGTTCTCGGGCAACAACTGGAGCTTCTCGCCCCTCGGCAGCAACGTCGGCTCCTTCTGGAACAGCGTCTCGACCGACACGTACCTCCTCTACGTCTGGTCGCAGGATAACGTCGTCGCGCCGTATTCGAACGTGAGCTCGAGCCAGGCGCTCAAGGGCGTGTTCCACTGGGAAGTCCAGGCGCCGAGCTCGACCTTCGTCTCGCCGTCCACCGCGACGAACAACGTCTGGTACTCCTCGCACACCGGCTTCAACCTGCCGTTCATCGTCGGCACCGCGTTCGACTACCCGACGTCCGGCCCCGGCAGCGGCATCAACACGGCGTGTTCGATGTCGGGCGGTCCCGGCGGCTTCCCGGGCGGCTCGCCGAACGTCTGCGCCGAGGAGACCGAGATCCAGGACACCTCGAGCGGCCTCTGCTGGAACGGCTCCGCGTTCGCCGGCACCTGCGGCACGCCCGGCGTGTTCCGCACGATGACCGTCATCGCCTCCTCTTATACCCTCGACACGCAGATCGGCACGGTCGGCGGCCTGTGGGAGTCGATGGCCCACAACAACTCCTACCGCATCCGCCTGCGCGGCAAGGACGCCGCGGTCACGTCGGGCAACGTCTGGAAGCCGAACACCGAGGCGCCCGGCACGCCGGCCGATTGTAACTCGGTCCTCTTGTCGACTTACAACGTCCGCTGCGTCCGCGTCGACAAGCAGGCGCCGACGACGGTGATCACGAACCCGGTCCAGAACTCCGACATCACGGCGCCCGTGGCCTCCATCAATGGCACGGCGGCCGACTCGGGCGCGGGCGTCGGCAAGACGTTCATCGCGGTGTGTACCGACAGCGCCGGGACGCCGAACCTCTCCAACTGTCTCCAGAACCCGGGCTCCGCCGGCGTCGACTTCAACGCGGCGCTCAAGTGGCACGAGGTCACGGGCTCGCCGTGGTCGCTGAACACGAACGCGGTCACCGCGTGGTCCATCGGCACGTTCTACCACGTGCTCGTCCGCTCCTCGGACACCGTCAACAACGTCGAGCAGTGGAACGCGGCCGCCGGCGCGAACAGCAACCACATCCGCTTCCGCATCGTCAGCCCGACGGCGTCCGGCGAGCTGCAGCGGCCGTCGATCGCCGACGCGACGTTCCCGTACTACCAGCCCACCACTCTGACGACCATCTCGGGCACGGCGACGGGCAACTCGCACGCGCAGGTCCGCATCCTCGACACCGACAACAACCTCTACTACGACAACAACGGCTTCTGGACGGCCGTCTCGACGTGGGTGACGAGCCCGCAGGGCTTCGCGATCAACGTCGCGCCGCCGAAGGACTGGTCGTGGGGCTTCCCGGGCCCGTGGCGAGTCAACCAGAACTACACCGTGGACCTGCGCGTCTGCCCGAACCCCGAGATCGCGGGCGGCGGCTGCTCGGGCGTCCTCGACACCGAGACCTTCGTCATCGACTCCTCCGCGCCGATCAACGCGGTGACCCTGCCGTCGGCCGCGGCGTACCGCGCCGGCCAGATGGCGTCGCTGTCCGGCACCGTGACCGATCCGACCGCGCCCGCGAACCCGACCTCGCTGAACACGTCGTCGGTCTACTACCGCGTCGTCCGCATAAAGGACGCGCGCGAGTGGGCGATCAACGCCTCGACCTTCGTCGCGCCCCCGGGCGACAACCTGCCCGCGTCGGATCAGGGCGGCGGCCTGTTCACGTACACGACGACGTACCTGACCTCCGAGATGATGTTCGAGGACGGCTACCAGTACCGCGCGAACCTGTTCGCGACCGATAAGGCCGGCAACGCGGGCTCGGTCACGGGCTCGATCTTCCGCTACGACGTCTCCTACCCGACGGCGGCGATCACGCGGCCGGTCTCGCAGGTCGTCATCAACACGCTCGGCACGATCTCGGGCACGGCGCGCGACCCGAACCCGAAGCTCGGCGACTCGAACTCCTCGCCGTCCGGCGTCCAGACGGTCGAGCTGCTGATCCAGCGCCAGGCGAACGGCTTCTACTTCAACGGCACGAACTTCGGCGCCGCGGCCCCGACGTGGCTGCCGGCGACGGGCTTCTACGAGTCGGCGCCCGGCGTGGCGACATTCACCTACACCAACGCCAACCTCGACACCGCGCTCGTCTCCGGCATCTTCACGATCTCCGCGCGCGCGCGCGACGTCGCGGGCAACGTTCAGAACGTCTTCACGGCCGCGGGCTCTTCGTTCACGATCACCGTCGACAAGGACGCGCCGACGATCGGCATCACGCAGCCGAGCCTCGCGGCCTACACGCCGGCCGCGGCGGCCGCGCTCGGCATCCAGGGCACGGCCGCCGATCCCGTCGTCAACAGCACCGCCGCCGCGCTGCTGACCGGCGGCGTGGACGTCCTGCTCTGGCACGTCGTCGGCGCGACGTCCTGGTACTGGACGGGCGGCGGCTTCTCGACGACCCTCACGACCGTCGCCGCGAGCGGCACGAGCTGGACCTTGCCGCTCGTGCCGACCGCGCCGCAGTACGCGGCGGGCGGCGGCGGCCCGGCCGACAAGATCTACTACACGATGGCGCGCGCGCACGACGCCTCGGTGCTCGCGGACGGCAGCGTGTCGGTCGACACCGGCAACGTCAGCGCGTTCACGCCGGTGACGTCGTTCATCGTCGACGGCACGCCGCCCGTCTCGACCGCGACCGGCATCACCGACGGCTCCTACGTCAACTCGCTCACGTCGCTGACCGGCACGCAGGACGGCTCGCTCGCCGGCATCGCGTCGGTCGGTATCCGCATCACGACGAACCCGGTCACCGGCCCGGACTGGAACGGCACGGTCTACACCTTCGCCGGCGTGCCGATCTGGAACGCGGCGTCCCTCGGCGCCGGCACCTGGAGCTACGGCACGCTCGGCGGCGCGTTCTCCGACAACAACCTCTACTACATCTCGGTGCGCGGCGTGGACAACGTCGGCAACACGCAGACGCCCGTCGTCTACGGCGTGCGCTACGACGTGACCGCGCCGAACGTCGCGATCTCCTTCCCGGCGAGCCCGCCCGCGAACCCGCCGTACTCGAACAACGCGGAGTCCTCGCGCCAGTTCACGCCGATCACCGGCACGAGCGGCGACGCCGGCGCCGGGGCCGGCGGCGTGACCGAGATCTGGCTCGCCGTCTCGTCCGGCCCCGCGCAGAACGTCTGGTGGAGCCACGGCACCAACGACTTCACGGTCAACCAGGCGACGATCTCCTGGTCGACGATGGTCTTCCAGGGCGGCGGCGCCTGGTCCTACAACCACCCCGCGCTCGCCGCCGCGCTCGCCGACGGCGTCAACTACACCGCGTTCGTGTACGCGCGCGACCGCGCGGGCAACGTGACGAACTTCTCGGTCGGCATGCTGCCCGGCGCCTCGGCGGCCTCCCAGACGCAGCCGTTCATGTACGACGTGACGCGCCCGACGTCGACGACGTCGGTGCCCGTCAACCAGACCGCGGTCAACGCGCTGCCGTCGTTCTCCGGCGTCGGCACGGACGGGGGGGCGAACCCCTCGGGCGTCCTGCGCAACTACATGGCGATCCGCCATACCGCGGGCGGCTCCGCCCCGATCGGCTGGTACAACTGGGGCACCGGCAACTTCGACGCCGGCATCTCCGACCCGCCGCCGGCCCCGCCGTCCGCCGCGTGGACGCAGGTGTCGAGCTCGCCGATCCAGGGCCTGGCCACGCTCGCGTGGTCCACGCCGACGCCCGTCGGCATGCTCGAGTCGTCGGCCACTTACCGCGTGGTCTCCGACGCCTTCGACCAGGCGACGAACCTCCAGCAGAACCCGACGCCCGTCGGCTCCGGCTCGGCGTTCCGCTACGACACGCAGGTGCCGACGGCCGCGATCACCTCGCCCGCGTACGGCGCCTTCCTCAACGCCGCGTCGCTCGGCTCCATCCAGGGCACGGCGAACGACGAGACGACCGGCGCCTCCGGCCTCCAGAGCGTCCAGATCCTGCTCAAGCTGGAGGCCGACGAGGCCTACTGGAACGGCGGCGTCACCGGCACCCTCGCCGACTACGACACCGTCGCCGGAACGAAGTACAACCAATGGCGCACCGTGCCGCTCGGCTCGCCGTGGTCGCAGGCCTTCCCGCCGATGCCCGCGCAGTCGAAGAACTTCCGCCTCTGGATTCGCGCGACCGACCGCGCCGGCAACGTCTCCGCGACGCCGACGAACGGCCAGCTCGACAACGACCAGAACGCCGACGGCTCGCCGGCGCGCATGTTCAACTACGACAACTCGGCGCCGCTGACGCAGGT
>CAYVFO010000072.1:0-4792 GCA_964450975.1 uncultured Elusimicrobia bacterium
CGACGGCCGCGCCCTCGAACGCGGGCGCGTCCTCGTCGACGCGCAGCGGCGCCAAGTCGGGCTCCCGCTCGCCGGCGCCGGAGCGCACGCACTTGTACTGCTGCAGGCCGTCGGTCGTCGCCACCGGGCGCGTGCCGTGCGGGCACTTCGGACGGAACTTGAAGCCCTTCGTGCCGGAGACCGCGCCGAAGCCCTTCTTGGGCTCCTCCTTCACGCAGTGGAACGGGTCGTAGGGGTTTTGCGTCAGCACGCGCGTCGTGCCCGCCGGGCACTCGGTCGGCTCCTCGTCGATCGCGAGGGCCGGGACGGCGAGAACGGCGAGAAGCGCCATGAGCTTCATCAGGAGGTCCTTTGCTTGGCGAGGCCCTGAAGGTGCGCGGCCAGCTCCGGATTGTTCTGCAGCACGTAGCCGACGTCCTCGAAGACGAGGCGGAACGCGCGCGTCGGCATCACGGCGACGGCGGACGCGGTGCGCGTGCCGTCCCGCAGCAAAGCGACTTCGCCCAAAAGCGACTCCGCGGCGAGGGCGGCGAGCTCCGCGGAGGCGGAGCCCATGCTCAGCGTGATCGAGACGCGTCCGCTCAGCACGACGAAGAGGTCGCGCCCCGTCTCGCCCTGCTCGATGAGCATCGCGCCCGTGTCGTAGGCGGCGACGCCGCTGCGCGGGAACACCTTCGCGCACAGCTCGCCGTTGAACTCGGGGAAGAAGCTCTCGAGGCGCAGCGCGCGGGCGACGACGGCGGCGTCGGCGTCGCTCGGGACCGAGCGCGGCGGGTTGGCGGAAGACATTCCCTAGCGGAGGAGGAGGTCGGGGTTGCGCATGTGCTCGAGGGCGACCTCCTTGGTGATCATCTTCTTCGAGTACAGATTCTTGATGAACGCGTCCTTCGAGACCATGCCCACCTGCGCGCCGGCCTGGATCGCGTCGTTGATCGCCTCGAGCTTTTTCTCGCGGATGAGCTGGCGCACGGCCGGCGTCGCGATGAGGATCTCGCACGCGATCACGAGTCCCTTTCCGTCGGCGCGGGGGAGGAGCTCCTGCGAGATCACGGCCTCGAGCGTCATCGCGAGCTGCTCGCGCATGCCTTCCTGGTCGGCGTGCGCGACGGCGGTCAGGATGCGCTGCGCCGTCTTCGACGCGTCGCGCGTGTGGAGAGTGGTCATGACGAGGTGGCCCGTCTCGGCCGCGAGCAGCGCGGCGCGAATGGACTCCGGGTCGCGCATCTCGCCGACGCACAGGATGTCGGGGTCCTGGCGCAGGGAGTCGAGGATGCCGCCGTCGAACGTCGGCGTGTCGACGCCGACCTCGCGCTGCACGAAGATCGAGCGGCACGGCTTGAAGAGCGTCTCGATCGGATCCTCGATCGTGATGACCTTGCCCGGGCGGCCGGTCTGGTTGACCCACTCGAGCATCGCGGCCATCGTCGTCGACTTGCCCGAGCCCGTCGAGCCGGTCACGAAGATGATGCCGGACTTCTTGTGCGCGAGGTTGCCCACGATCGGCGGCAGGCCGAGCGAGGAGAGGGGGTAGGTCTTAGTCGGGATGACGCGGATGGTGGCGCCCGCGGTGCCCGTCGCCATGTAGAGGTTGAAGCGGAAGCGGCCGGTGTCGCCGATCGTGTAGGAGAAGTTGACCCGCATCTCCGTCTTGAACGTCTGCCGGTGCACGTCCTGGAGGTACGGATCCAGGATCTTGATGATCGTGTCGGACGACATCGCGGGATACGGCAGCGCGCCGATCTCGCCCGCGATGCGGGCGATCGGGGGGATGCCGTGGATCAGGTGCAGATCCGAGCCGCCGCGGGAGACGACGTCCGCGAGAAGCGTCGGCAAATCGATGGGTTCGGCCATGCGGGTAGGAGGATATAAGGATAGGCGCAATAAATCAAGGCCGGAGCGATTAAAATCGGGTAAAGGCCGGCGCTTTCGACGGGCGATATCGATCGGTCCGATCTCGACTTCCGCCGCGAAAGCGGGGATCGGACGTCTCGATATTCGCGCGACGCCTGTTGGTCGACTCGACAGTCGGACTCTTTGCTATAATGGTTGCGCGATCCGGGCTAGCTCAACGGTGGAGCAGGCCGCTGTTAACGGCAAGGTTCAAGGTTCGAGTCCTTGGCCCGGAGCCAATCTGATGAGAGGGCGTCCTTCGGGGCGCCCTCTCGTTTGCTTCCTGCCAAACCCCGCTTCTATGGTTTAGCGTCTCGCCCGGAGCAACGGGCGTCTGGAACGCGATCAGCGCAGCGCAAGTATTTCCAGCCATCGGAAAGTGGATTGGTCAAATGTCGCGCGATGAATTCCTTCGCGGCGTCTTCCGTCAATTCGAATTCCAGGCTGCGAAATTCTATGTGCTCTCGCTGAGGGCGCCAGTGAGCCACTACGGACGGACGCTCTCGGGCCAATTCAGCCATCGCTTGAAAAATCGGAGTGGACGTCATTGCCACGTAGATTTCTTTCAAGTCGCTGTTGGCGGCCTCGAAAATCGCTAAGCGCGCAGGCGAGGGTGACGTGAACATTTAAGCGGTCCGCCTGCCTGCCTGCCTGCCTGCCTGCCTGCCTGCCTACAGAATCGATTGCCCCGGACATGCGCTTAATTTTACACCCGCGTGGCCACGATGTCTGTGACTGCGATCTCTCCGTCTTGTGAGTTAATTGTGACAGGCTCCTCGGAGGCGGCGGAGTCCTAGCGTCGTCTCGGCTTCGGCTTTTTCTTCATCGAGGAGCCCGCGCGCGGCTTCCGCGCCTTGCCGAGCAGCTCTTTGCCCGCGACGCGCTCCGCGAGCGCGTGCAAAAAGCACGCGACCATCTCGGGTCCGTCGACGCGGTACGGCGCGCACGTCGGGCCCTCTCCGACCTTGATCGAGAGGCCGCGGCCGCGCACGGCGCGGAACATCGGCTCGTCGAAGCGGTCGTCGCCGATCGCGAGGAGGAACGGCTTGCCGTGGCGGCGCCAGAACATCAGCGCGGCGCGGCCCTTGTTCCAGACCTTCGTCGGCGTGACCTCCCAGTCGCGCTGGCCGCGCCGCCAGCGGAGGCCGGGCGGCGCGAGCCTCTTGGCCTTCTCCCAGCGGCGCCCGAAGTCCGAGCGGCGCTCCTCGGGCACGTGGCGGTAGTGGAGCGCGATGCCGACGCCCTTGTCCTCGACGCGGACGCCGGGGAGGCCGTCGAAGAGCTCCTCGAGCTCCTTGGCCATCGCCGAGAGCGCGGGGCGCGTCGCGACGGCGTGCGGGTTCGTCGAGCTCCAGCCGGGCTCGGAGAGCTCCTGGCCGAAGACGCCCGAGTAGCTGAGCTTGGGAAGGCCGACGCGCTCCTTGAGATCCTTGAGCGCGCGCCCGCTGATCAGCGCGACGCGCGTGCGCCCGCCGTGCAGGCGGTCGAGGCAGGCGCGCAGTCCGTCGTCGATGCCGGCGAGCTCGGGGCGAGAGCGGAACGGAGCGAGCGTGCCGTCGAAATCGAGGAGCAGCATCGCGCGCGGCTGGTCCGCGATCTTCTCGACGAGGCGCAGGAGGCGGGACGAAAGCGCGCTCATCGGGCCGCCGGCAGCCGCACGGACGCGAGGTCCGTGATGAGGTTGGCCGCCCACCTGTAGACGTTGTTCTCGCGGACCTGCCTCCGGAGGCGGCTCATCCGAAGCGCCCGCGTCTCCGCCGGCATCGAGAGCGCCGACGCGAGCGCGCCCGCGACCTCGTCCGCGGAGTACGGGTTGACGATCAGCGCGTCGCGAAGCTCCCGCGCCGCGCCCGTGAAGCGCGAGAGGACGAGCACGCCGCCGTCGTCCTCGCGCGCGGCGACGAACTCCTTGGCGACGAGGTTCATGCCGTCGTGAAGCGACGTGACGAGGCAGACGTCGGCGGCGAGGAAGTACGGGCGCAGCTCGCGCTGCTCGTGGTGGCGGGCGAGCAGGACGATCGGCGGCGCGCCCGCGCCCGCGAAGCGCGCGTTGATGCGCTCCGTCTCGAGAGCGACCTGAGCGGCGAAGTCGCGGTAGCCCGCGAGCGCCGTGCGGCTCGGCGCGCCGATCTGGATCAAGGTGAAGCGGCCGCGGAGATCGGGCCGGACCTCGAGCAGCCGCTCGACTCCGCGGAGGCGCTCGAGGATGCCCTTCGTGTAGTCGAGGCGGTCCACTCCGACGGCGATGTGCTCGGGGGCGATCCCCGACAGCTTCCGCACGGCGGCGCGCGCCGCCCGCGCGGCGTCGGCGGGGTCGCCGGGCAGCGGATCGGGGAAGGCGACGCTGATCGGGAACGGCTTGACCAAGGTCGTCCTGGAGCCCTTCTTGACCGCGAAGCGCTCGCGGTCTATGCGCGTCTCGAGGAATCTATCCACGGTGTCCAGGAAATTATTGCAGTTCGCCTGGGTGTGGAAGCCGACGACGTCGGCGCCGAGCATGCCGGCCAGGAGCTCCTTCTGCCACGGGCAGATGCCGAAGGACTCCGCGGCGGGCCACGGGATGTGCCAGAACAGCGCGACGCGCGCGTCGGGGCGCCGCGCCTTGATGAGCGCCGGCAGGAGCGCGAAGTGGTAGTCCTGCACCAGCACGCACGGCTCCTCCTCGCCCTTGATCTCCTCGAGAACGGCCTCGGCGAAGAGCTCGTTGACCTCGCGGTAGCCGGCCCAGTCCTCGGCGCGGAACACGGGTCGCACGTGCGCGATGTGGCACAGCGGCCAGAGGCCCTCGTTGGAGAAGCCGGAGTAGTGGCGGGCCTCCTGCTCCGCCGTGAGCCAGACGCGCCGCAGCGTGTACTGCGGGGCGCCGGGGGGGACCGCGACGCGGCCGCGCGCGTCGCGGTCC
>CAYVFO010000072.1:4802-7650 GCA_964450975.1 uncultured Elusimicrobia bacterium
TGGCGGTAAGGCTCCCGGTTGGAGACGACGAGGAGCGGCCGGCCGAAGAGCTTCGAGCGCACGTGCTCGCGCAGACGCTCGGGCGTCCAGAGCGAGTCGCCGAGGTCGCGCAGGCGCGCCTCCTGATGCGCGGTCTCCCGCGCCCGCGCGAGCTCGCGGGCCAGCACGGCCGTCTCCGCCGCGACGGGGCCGAGCAGGCCTCCGGGCGGCGGGTCGCCCGCCTGTCCGGCGCGCGCGCGGCGCATCCAATCGACGAGGCGGAGCGCTCGGGCGCGCGCGGACGCGCGCGCCAGAAGCGCGCCCGTCCCCGCAGAGGCGAGGAGGAGTCCGACGATGGCGAGTTCATCGGGGGTCATGTCATCTCTCCAGCCGGAACCACAGGAATCCGTGCGGCGCCAAGGTGATCACGTACGGGCAGTCTCCGACGGCGGGAAACTTGGAATGGCCGAACATCTCGACCGGCCGCCAGCCGCGAAAGCGGTCGAGCTTGAGCTCGACCGCCTGCGCGAAGCGCGAGAGGTTTGCCGCCGCGAGGACCGTGACGCCCTCGTGCTGCCGGAGATACGCGAGCACGCGGCTGTTGCCGTGCTCGAGGAACTCGAGCGAGCCGCGCCCGAAGACCGGGTGGCGCCGGCGCAGGTCGATCACGCGCTTCATCCAGTTGAGCAGCGAGCCGGGGACGCGCCGCTGGGACTCGACGTTGATCATCTGGTAGCTGCAGAGCGGGTTGATGATCGGCTGGGCGTAGAGCATCTCCGGATCGGCGCGGGAAAAGCCCGCATTGCGGTCGGGGCTCCACTGCATCGGTGTGCGAACGCCGTCGCGGTCGCCCAGGTAGATGTTGTCGCCCATGCCGAGCTCGTCGCCGTAATAGAGCACGGGGCTGCCGGGCAGCGACATGATCAACGAGACGAGCAGCTCCGTGCGGCGGCGGCCGTACTCCATGAGCGGCGCGAGCCGGCGGCGGATGCCCAGGTTGAGCTTCGCGCGCGGGTGCATCGCGTACTCCTTGTACATGTAGTCGCGCTCCTCGGGCGTGACCATCTCGAGGGTGAGCTCGTCGTGGTTGCGCAGGAAGAGGCCCCACTGGCACGTGTCGGGGATCGGCGGCGTCTCCTTGAGCGTCTGCACGATCGAGGAGCCGTCCTCCTTGCGGATGCCCATGAACGCGCGCGGCATGAGGGGGAAATGGAACGCCATGTGGCACTCGTCGCCCGTGCCGCCGCCGAAGTACGGCCGGACCTCTGCGGGCAGCTGGTTCGCCTCGGCGAGGAGCACTCGGCCGCGGTAGTTCGCGTCCACCATGGCCCGGAGGTCCTTGAGGAACGCGTGCGTCTCCGGAAGGTTCTCGCAGCTCGTGCCCTCGCGCTCGAAGAGATACGGGACGGCGTCCACGCGGAAGCCGTCGAGGCCGCGGTCGAGCCAGAAGCGCACGACGTCGAGCATCGCGTCGCGCACCTCCGGGTTGTCGAAGTTGAGGTCGGGCTGATGCGAGAAGAAGCGGTGCCAATAGTAGGCCTTCGCCGTCGGATCCCACGTCCAGTTCGACTTCTCGGTATCCGTGAAGATGATCCGCGCGTCCTTGTACTTGTCGTCACGGTCGGACCACACGTACCAGTCGCGCTTGGGATTGCCGGGGCGCCGCGACGCCTGGAACCACGGGTGCTGGTCGGAAGTGTGGTTGAGGACCAGATCGGCGATCACGCGGATCTTGCGGTCGTGGGCCGCCTTGATGAACGCGTCGAAGTCCGCGAGCGTGCCGTAGTCCGGATGGATTCCGTAGAAGTCGGAGATGTCGTAGCCGTCGTCGCGGCGCGGCGACGGGTACATCGGCAGCAGCCAGACGCAGTCGATCTCCAGATGCTGGAGATAATCCAGCTTCTGCGTCAGCCCGGCGAGATCCCCGATCCCGTCTCCGTTGGAATCGTAGAACGACTTGATCGGAATCTCATAAAACACCGCGTCCTTGAACCAGGGCATTTTCCCCAGTGTAGCCCCGCGGGACCCGCCCGTCTCCTCAAATCACGCTCAAATCCTCGTTTACGCGGCTGTCGGGCCTTCCGCGCCGCGTTTCTGCTAAAATCCAGGGGTGAGAGCACGCCTCTTTCTCGCCGCCGTCCTCGTGCTGTCCGCCTGCGGCAAATCGCCCGTTTCGAGCCTGCCCGACGTCCGCCTGCCCACTTTGGGCGGCCCGGTCGGACCTTCGCTCGCGGCCTGCCCGACCGAGAAGTGCCTGACGGTCGTCGTCGCGCCGTGGTGCGGCATCTGCCACCAGGTGACCCCCGACATCGTGCGCCTGCGCCGCTTCCTGGACAAGGCGGGCGTGTCGATGCGCGTCGTCGTCGGCCTCTCGGACCTCGAGCAGCTCAAGGGGATGGCCAAGCTCTACGGCTCGGACACCATGCTCGACGAGGGCGGCGCGATCGCCGCGCGCGGCGTGCCCCTGTTCCTCGTGACGGACCGCGGCGGCAAGGTGTTGAGCCGCCTCAACGGCTATCCGCGCGGCGTCTCGACGCCCGAGGAGCTCGCCGCCGCTTTCGATCTGCCGTAAATGATTTCAAGGAGACTATCATGATCATCGGAGTGCCGAAGGAGATCAAGAACCGCGAGCATCGCGTGGGCCTCGTGCCCGGCGGAGCGCGCGCCCTCGTCAAGGACGGCCACAAGGTCATGATCGAGAAGGGCGCCGGCCTCGGCTCGGGCATCACCGACGAGGAGTACAAGTCCGCGGGCGCCGCGATCGTCGACAAGAAGCGCCTGTTCGCCGACGCGGAGATGATCGTCAAGGTCAAGGAGCCGCTCGAGGAGGAGTATTCGCTCTTCCGCGCCGACCAGATCCTCTACACCT
>CAYVFO010000072.1:7660-13351 GCA_964450975.1 uncultured Elusimicrobia bacterium
CCTGCCGCTCTTGACCCCGATGTCCGAGGTCGCCGGCAAGATGTCGGTCCAGCTCGGCGCTCAGTTCCTCGAGAAGCACCACGGCGGCCGCGGCGTGCTCCTCGGCGGCGTGCCGGGCGTCAACCGCGGCGTCGTCACGATCATCGGCGGCGGCGTCGTCGGCATCAACGCCGCGAAGATCGCGATCGGCATGGGCGCGCGCGTGAACATCCTCGACATCTCGGCCTCCCGCCTCGCCTACCTCGACGACGTGTTCGGGAACTCCGTGACGACGCTCATGAGCCACGACGAGAACATCCACAACGCCGTCGTGAAGTCCGACCTGCTCATCGGCGCCGTGCTCATCCCCGGCGCGAAGGCGCCGCACCTCGTCACCGAGGACATGGTCAAGAAGATGAAGCCCGGCTCGGTCATCGTCGACGTCGCGGTCGACCAGGGCGGCTGCATCGAGACCTGCGAGGTCACGAGCCACGACAAGCCGATCATCGTCAAGCACGGCGTGCTCCACTACGCGGTGCCGAACATCCCGGGCGCGGTCAGCCACACCTCGACCTACGCGCTGACGAACGTCACGCTCAAGTACGCGCGCGACATCGCCAAGCACGGCCTCGAGGAGGCGGTGCGGCGCGACGAGGCGCTCCGCAAGGGCGTCAATGTCTACCGCGGCAAGGTCACGTACGCGGCCGTCGCTCAGTCGGTCGGCGAGAAGCCCGTCGAGCTTGCGACCCTCGTCTAGCGCCGCGCTCCTCTCGCTGCTGCTCGCCGCGGTCCCGGCCGCGGCGAAACAGGCGTCGTACGACCCCGAGGTCGCGCTGCTCATCCTCACGATCCAGAAGCAGTCCGTCGAGCTCCTGCGCGAGGAGCTCGTCCGCCAGGCCGAGTGGCTCGGCCTGGGCTCGATGAAGGTCATGCTCGGCGAGAAGGTCGACGTGTTCTCCCAGCGCGTGAAGGCCGGCCTCAAGCCGGACTCGGACATCCTCGAGGACTACCGCACGCAGATCATCGCGCTCGATCCGACGGCCGTCGGCGAGGCCGACCGGCTCGTCGCCGAGATCCGGCGCTACCACGACTTGGCGCCGGGCCCGCCCATGATGCGCCTGCCCTGGCCGCCGCCGCCCGGGCACCGCGACTTCATGCAGGAGGACGGCGTCGGCGCCGACGTCGCCGGCGCGCTCAAGGGCACGCCCGCGATGGAGGAGGCCGCCGCCTACGCCGAGCGCAGATTCGGCACGACGGGGCCGTTCCTCCGGCGCCGCAAGTGGAACCTCGACTTCTACCTCGGCTCCTTCGACGACCTGCTCAACCACTACCAGGACCTCGGCTACCGGCGCATCTACCGCCTGCGCCTGCCGTACGTCTCTTACGGCAAGCAGGCGTACGTCTTCGCGCCCGAGCCGGGCCTGCGCCCGCGCCTCGTCTACTGCGCGTTCTACGGCCAGGACCTGTTCGCGCACACGCGCGCTCAGTGGGCCGTGCTCACCGAGATGGCGAAGGGCGAGGGGCCCGTCGTGCGCACGCTCACGTGCTCGGCCTGCAAGTGGACGCAGCCCGGCGTCAAGGCGATGCGCTCTCTGCTCGGCTCGATCCCCTACCAGGCCGACAACGTGATCGTCGGCTACGACTACAAGTTCGAGCCCGAATGGGCCGACAAGAAGCTGGGCGTCTACGAGAACGACTACTGGCGGCTGACGTACTACCGCACCGATCCGACGATCACCGCGACCGTCGAGGCGCGCCACACGAACTTCGGCGAGATCCTCGCGGCGTCGCTCGGCCAGCTCGTGCGCCGCGGCGCGCGGCGCGTGTACTACGCCGGACCCTCGGCCCAGGTGGACCCGAGCCTCGACCGCGACGAGCTCGCGATCCCGAGCGAGTTCGCGCACTTCACCGGCAAGAACGTCGTGATCAAGAACGCCTTCGCGCGCCGCAAGCCGCGCAAGACGGTGTTCGCCGGCCTCCCGTCGCCGCTGTTCGCGACGCAGGAGTGGCTCAAGGACGCCAAGCGCCACGAGGTCGCGGCGTTCGACGGCGAGATGACCCGCCTGGCCGAGGAGAGCGTGCGCTGGAACGAGACGCCCGCCCGCCAGGTCGAGGTCGGCATCGGCGCGATCCTCGGAAGCCTCGGCAACCTCCATCCCGAGGAGGACCGCGCGATCTACACGATCTCCTACGCCGACCAGGTCGGCAAGGAGGCGGCGAAGCTTCAGTTCGTCGAGCTCGTGAAGAAGCGGATCAAGGAAGCCGGCCGGCGCGAGGGCGGCGAAGACGAGTAGGAGCCGCCGCGCGCGTCAGCGCGCGCCCTGGGGAGCCAGGTGGAAGTCGGTGATCAGCGGGTCCGACGAGAACGGCTGCAGCGACGCGGGCTCCTGGATCGTGGACTCGAGCTCGCGGCTGAGCTCCTTGCGCTTGGCGCGGTCCATCTCGGCGACGCCCTCGGTGCCCGGGTTGAGGTACGTCTTCGCGTAGCCCTGCTTCTTGATCGCGACGAGATAGCCGCGCCCTTCGAGCGGGGGGAGGATGATGCGGTAGCGGCCGGTGGAGTCGCTCGTCGAGTTCGCCTTGAAGTTGGTCTCGTTGTCGGTGAAGACGATCTGCGCGCCGGACACGGGGCGGAGCGTGAGCAGGTCGTAGACGTGGCCGCGCAGCTTCCACTCGGTGACGGCCTTCGGAGCGGGGCCCTGGCCCACGGGCGTGATCGAGATCGAGCCGCCGCCCGAATAGGCCTCGTCGTCGCCGCCGACCACGGTCGCCTCGCCGGCGCCGTCGGGACGGCCCGCCGTCGCGTGCGACGTGCCCGGCTTGACGCCGGCCGCCTGGTCGCCGAGCGCCGCGCGCACCGCGGCGGTGCCGCGCGCGATCGCCTCGGCGGCCTGGTCGGGCGTCATCTTGCTCTGCGCGACCTTCGCCTTGCGGACCGCGCTCTCCTCGGACTCGGTCTGGCGGTTGTTCGCCTCGACCTGATTGAAGAAGAAGCCGCCCATCTTCCACATGAACAGGCCGAGGCCGAGCAGGAAGACGGCCGGCATGACGCCGTTGCGGAAGCCGTCGGACTTGAGCGCGCTCTGCTCGGGGCGCTCCTCTTTGTACGACCAGGGGCAGTTGGGGCAGTTCTCGACCTCGAAACCGAGCTTCGTGCCGCAGTCAGGGCACTTCGAGGGCGGGCCGGCCACTACAGCTCCACCCAGTGCACGCGCCGGATGCCCTCGAGCTTCGAGAGCTCCGCGCGGACCGAGGACGGCGCGGCGTCGTCGACGTTGAGGACCATGACGGCCTCGCCGTGCGCCGAGCGGCGGCCGACGCGCATGTCCGCGATGTTCACGCCGGCTTTGCCCAGCAGGGTGCCGACCCGTCCGATCACTCCGGGCGCGTCGGTGTTCGTGACGACGATCATCTTGCCCTCGGGCCGCACGTCGATGCGCAGCCCTCCGAGCTTGAGGATTCGAGGCTCGCCGGGAGCGAGCACGGCGCCGGACACGGAGATCGGCCCCTTGTCGGTCGACGCGGTGAGCGTGAGCAGGCGGCTCACGCCCTCGGCGCGGCGCGGGTCGGTGGACTCGCCGACCTTGATGCCGCGATCGGCGGCGACGGCGGGCGCGGAGATCCAGGAGACGCCCGGGCCCATGATGGGCGTCAGGAAGCCCTTGAGCGCGGAGACGCCGAGCGGGCGGCGCTCGCTTCCCTTGAACTCGCCCTCGAAGAGGCAGTCGAAGCCGGACACGCCGCCCTCGAGCGTCTGCGCTAAGAAGCGGCCCATCGCCTCGGCGAGGGGGATCCACTCGCCGAGCGCGGCGAGCGTGGTCGGATCGAAGCCGGGCATGTTGAGGGCGTTGGGCGCGATGCCCTTGTCGTGGAAGTCCACGACGGCCTGCGCGAGCTCGGTCGCCACGCGGCTCTGAGCCTCGGACGTCGAGGCCCCGAGGTGCGGCGTGAGGATCAGGTTCGGCGCGCCGCGCAGCACGGAGTCGGCCGGCAGCGGCTCGGCGTGGAAGACGTCGAGCGCGGCGCCGGCGACGTGGCCGGATTTGAGCGCGTCGGCGAGGGCCGCGTCGTCGATGAGCTCGCCGCGGGCGCAGTTGACGATGCGGATGCCCTTCTTCGCCTTCGCGAGCGCGGCCGCGTTGACCATGCCGTTGGTCTTCTCGCCGCCGGGGACGTGGAGCGTCACGAAATCCGACTTCGCGAGCACGTCGAGGAACGACATCGGCTCGATGCCGAGCTCGCGGGCCTGCGTCTCGGTGACGAACGGGTCGAAGCCGACGAGCTTCATGCCGAAGGACTGCGCGCGCTTGGCGACCTCGCGGCCGATGCGGCCGAGGCCCACGACGCCGAGAGTCTTGCCGAACAGCTCGACGCCCATGAACTTGCCGCGCTCCCACTTGCCCGCCTGCGTGGAGGCGTCGGCCTTCGGGACGTGGCGCGCGAGCGCGAGCATCAGCGCGACCGCGTGCTCGGCGGCCGCGAGCGTGTTCGCGGCCGGCGCGTTGACGACCGCGATGCCGCGGCGCGTCGCGGCCTCGAGGTCGATGTTGTCGACGCCGACGCCCGCGCGGCCGATGAGCTTGAGGTCGGGGGCCTTCTTGATCCAGTCCGCCGTGACCTTGCTCTCGGAGCGGACGAGCCACGCGCCGGTGCCGGCGAGGGCCTTCTCGAGGACCTCGGGCTTCGGCGCGATCTCGTAGACGAGCTCGATTCCGGCGTGCGACTTGAGCGGCTCGAGGCCCGCCGGGTCGATCTTGTCGGTGACGAGGACCTTGAGCTTGGGCACTAGGCCTTCACCCCGGCCAGCCGCTTCTCGAGCGCCGCGACGCCGGCGTCGATGTCCGACTTCGAGATGTAGCCCATGTGCGCGAGGCGGAAGATCTTGCCCTTCAAGTGGAGCTGGCCGCCCGCGATCGAGATGCCCTCCTCCTTGAGGATGTCGGCGAGGAGCTTGGAGCCGTCGACGGACTCGGGCAGCTTCACGCCCGTGAGGATGTTCGCCGGGTTCTTCGCGTAGAACGGGAGGCCGAGCTTGGCCTGGAGCTGCTTGCGCGCGTGCGCGGCGAGCTCGTCGTGGCGCTTCCAGCACGCCTCCATGCCCTCGGCGCGGAGCATCTTGAGCGCCGCGGCCTGGCCGGCGACGATCGAGATCGCCGGCGTCCACGGCGTCTCCTTGTCGGCGAGCGACTTCTTGATGAGCTTGTAGTCGAAGTTGAACTTCGGCAGCTTCGAGGACTCGACGGCCTTCCACGCGCGCTCGGAGAGCGCGGCGAAGCCGAGGCCCGGCGCGTTCATCAGGCCCTTCTGCGAGCCCGTGACGACGCAGTCGAGGCCCCACGCGTCCGTCTCGAGCTTCTCGCACGCGAGGCCGGAGACCGAGTCGACGACGACGAGCGTCTCCGGGGACTCCTCGCGGACGATCTTCGCGAGAGTCTGGAGGTCGTTGACGACGCCCGTCGAGGTGTCGGTGTGCTGGATGAACACGGCCTTGGCGCCCTTGTTCTCCTTGAGTGCCTTGCGGAGGGCCTCGGGTTCCACGGCCGTGCCCCACTCGAAGGAGAGGACGACCGGCTTGAGGCCGAACGCCTTGTGGATGTTGACGAAGCGGTCGCCGAAGGCGCCGGTCGTGCAGACGATCGTGAGGTCGCCGGGCGAGAGCAGGTTGACGACGGCCGACTCCATCGCGCCGGTGCCGGACGTGGTCATCATGAG
>CAYVFO010000073.1:0-13253 GCA_964450975.1 uncultured Elusimicrobia bacterium
GGCATGATCTTCGCGTGGTCGAGCAGCATGAAGCACAGCTCGAGCATGTCCTTGGGCGTGTTGTTGACGCCGCGAAGGAGCACCCCCTGGTTGCGCACGTCGCGAAAGCCCGCCTCCAGTATCCCGCGCACGGCGCGTCCGACGAGGGGAGTCACCTGATTGGCGTGGTTGACGTGGGTGTGCACCGCGATATCAACCCCGCGCGACCAGGCTTTTTTGGCGATGCGCTCGAGGGCGCGGCGCACCTCGTCCTGCAGGAAGTGCTGCGGCAGGCCCTGCAGGCCTTTGGTCGCCAGGCGGATGTCGCGGATATTGTCGATGTCCATCAGGTCCATCAAGAACGACTCCAATTGTGCGATCGGCACGTTGGCGATATCGCCGCCGGAGACCACCACGTCGCGCACCGAAGGGGTCTTCCTCAGGTAGTCGAGCATCGCCTTCCAGCGCTCCTGCGGCTGGGAGGCGAACTTGTGCTTCTCGACCTGCGGCACCGAGTTGCCGACCAGGTCCATGCGCGTGCAGTGGCCGCAGTACTGCGGGCACGTCGCGATCATCTCGGCCAGGACCTTCGTGGGGTAGCGGTGCGTGAGGCCCTCGCTCGCCCACATCTCGGACTCGTGGAGGCTGTCGCGCGACGCCTTCGGGTGGTTGGGCCACTCCGGGTGGCGATCCGAGACCATCGGGATCATGTAGCGGCGGACCGGGTCGTTCTTGAGGTCCTTCTCGTTCATCGTGTTGAGCATCTGCGGAGGGATGAGAAGCGACATCGTCGCCTTCTCCGCCTGGTCCTTCACGATCTCCTCGGCGAGAGCGTCCGTGAGGAACGGCCCGAACACGTCCTTCAGATCCTTGAGATTCTTGGCCGAGTGCTGGCGCTGCCAGAGCGCGGACTCCCACTGCTCCTTGGTGACGCCCTTGTACCCCGGCAGGCGCGTCCAATCCGGCTCCCGGAACTCCCGCTTGGGGGGGTACTGGAAGGGCTGTCCGGAGGCGTCGGCTTTGACTTTCTTGGCCATGCCCAATTCTAGCAAAAGGGCTCTGGTGTCAGGCCTCCCGCTCGTCGCGGTATTGGCCGTTTTGGCCACAAAAACGGTTACTGAGCGGTCCAGGCTCCGTCGACCGTCAGGGAGGCGCCGCGTATCTGATTAGCCGCGTCCGAGCAGAGGAAAACGGCGATTCCGCCGATCTGTTCGGGAGTAGCGAAGTCCTTGGACGGCTGCTTCTCGGCGAGAAGCTTGGCTTTGGCTTCTTCGACTGTCATTCGATCACGAGTGGCTAAAGCGTCGATCTGCTTTTGCACGAGAGGGGTGAGCACCCATCCGGGGCAAATCGCGTTGCACGTGATGCCTGTCGCGGCGGTCTCGAGGGCTACTACTTTGGTCAACCCGACCAATCCGTGTTTTGCGGCGACGTAGGCCGCCTTATGGACTGATGCGACCAAGCCGTGCGCCGAAGCGATATTAATGATTCGGCCCCAATTGCGGGCCTTCATGCCCGGTAAGGCAGCGCGGATCGTGTGGAAGCTCGAGGTCAGGTTGATCGCAATGACCTGATCCCACTTATCGGCGGGAAAATCTTCGACCGGCGCGAGGTGTTGGATGCCGGCGTTGTTGACCAGGATGTCCACGCGGCCGAACAGGCGCTCGGCGTCGAGGATGAGGGCGGCTACCTCGCCGGCCTTCGTCATGTCCGCTTCGTGGTAAGCGGCCTTCGCGCCGGAGAGGCGTTCAAGGCCCTGCCGGAGCTGCTCGATCTCCTTCTTGTCGCCGAAACCGTTGATCATCACCGAGGCGCCCTGCGCCGCGAGAGCTTGCGCGATACCGAGTCCGATACCGCTGGTCGAGCCGGTTACGACGGCCGTCTTACCTTTGAGCATGGCCTATATTAGCAAGGTAGCGATGGATCGAGCTCCGGGTCGTATGAAGCCAATCGGCGATGCCGGCGAGGGAGTGGCCGTTCCTAACAGCATCGTGGACGAAAACTCGTCGGGCTGAAATTGCCCAACGCAGCCGGATGTTGGAACGGAGAACGGCCACGGAAACACCCGTTCGTTCGCTCACGCTGTCGGCCAAAGCGGGCAAATCAAGATGGGGAGTCGGCGCGGCGCGAGTCATCTGGATCGAATCCGCATCCTCCCAGGGGTCGAAGGCGGTGAAGTCATCCCCGGAGCCGTCATCGGCGAATCGATGAACGCTCGACCACGGCCAATCGCGGGCTCTTGCGACGAATCCGGCGCGGACTGGATTCTGGTGAATATATCGGATGACGCGCTGCAGATAGTGATCGTCGAGACAGAGCTTCGCAAGATGGCGGGCCTCGAAGAGGTGGCCGCTTCGGCCGTGTCGTTCGTTGAAATACTTCGCGTAGCCTGTCAGCAGGCGTTGCATGGGGGTAGAAAGGCAGACGTCCGCGACTTGGACGGCTAAGTGAAAGTGATTTCCCATGAGGCAGTGAGCGTGAACGCGCACACAGGATTCGCCGAAATAGCGATCGAGTTCGGCGAGAAACTTTAGGCGATCGGCTTCGTCGACGTAGATGTCGCGACGATCGACGCCGCGCGACATGACGTGGTAGATCGCGCCGGAGTAGTGGATGCGGGGGCGTCGTCCCATCCTACCAGACGATCAAGTGTGGCCAAAAGTTCCAATACCGCGACTAGCGGGAGGCCTGACACGAGACCAGCTGCTCGAAGGCCGCGTGCGCGCGCGGCATCAGGGGCTCGACGAAGGAGAACATCTCGGCGTGCGCGTCCACGTGCGCCGCGTCCTCGACGATCTCGAGGCGGTGGAGCTCGCCCTTGCCGCGGGACTTCACGAGATCGCGGTAGGCCTCGGCGTGCGAGGCGCAGGGGATGAGCCAGTCGCGGCGGCCCGCGATCGAGATCAGGGGGCACTTGAGGTCGCCGGTGTTCTCGAATGAGCGGATCGCCTCGAGCGCCTCGGGCCGCTTCTCGAGATCGTAGCCCGCGAGCGCGCCCTCGTAGGACGGATCGAGGTCGGAGACGAACAGGCCGAGCGACGCCTCCCAGTAGATGAGCTTGTACATGTCGATCAGCGGCTTCCACTTCGGCTCGACCGCGGGGAAGCCCGCCGCCATGATCGCCTTCTCGTCCCACGGCGTCTTCGCGCTCGCGCGGAGCAGCGCCGGAAGCTCCCGGAGCAGGTTGCCGGACGCGGAGCGCCACATGACGCCCGAGACCTCGAGCGCGCCGTCGACGAGGCCGAGCTCGGCCGCGCGGCGCGCGACGAAGCCGCCGTTGGAGAGGCCGACCGCGTAGACGCGGTCCGGCGAGGAACCCTGGCGCGCGAAGATCTTCGCGGACGAGAGCTCGATCAAGGCCTCGAGGCGCGACGCCCAGCGCCGCACGGAGGACTCCGGCGTCATCGCCATGAGCATCGTGTCGCCGTCGAGCACGGAGCGGCGCACGCCCTTGTCGGTCGCGGCGAAGGCGAAGCCCTTCGACACGGCGAAGTCGGAGAACCAGAGGTCGTACGTCGTCTCGTCGGTGACGCCGGAGGCGGCTGCGACCACGAGGCCGCCGTTCCAGTTGTTCGGGATCCGCAGCAGGAAGCGCGCGCGATAGTCGGGGGCGAGCGTTCCGGTCACGAGCGTGCCGGGCACGGGGGCGTACTTCGTCCGGTACTTCGCCGGCGGCGCGATGTGCAGCGCGTCGGCGGACGGGGTGGACGTGATCAGATCGGGAAGATCGGTCTCGACGATGCCGGGCTCTCGCGGGAGCTCGACGCGGTAGGCGTAGGAGCGGACGACGCTCATTTCATCAGCTCCGCGAGATCGCCGGGCTTCTTGAGAGGCCAGTAGTGGTCGCCCGACACGATCCGCGCGCGGAAGCGGCCGCTCTCGTCCGTGAGGATCGTGCCCGCGGGCGGCGCCTTCTTCGGCGCGCGGATGCCGAGGCGCTCGAAGAGCGTCAGCGCGCTCTCCCAGTTGAGCAAAGCGTCCCCGTCGGCGTGCACGAGCTCGAGCTTGATGCCGAGCTCCCGGATGCGGGCGGCGTCGGCGGGGGAGAACTCGAGGCGGAACATGTCGCTCGAGCGGCGGAGCATCGCCTCCTGCCACGCCGGATCCTTCGCGTCGCGCGCGAGCTCCTTGATGAAGCGCTTGCGGATGCCGTCGAAGGCGGGCCACGGCTCGGAGAGGTCCTTCTTCATCATCGCGGCCGCCTCTTTCGCGGCGGCGGCGATCACCTGGCCGCGAGTGAAGCGCCACGCGGCCGACACGGGGCTCCACCACGGCGCCATCGCGTCGCCCGCGTCGAGCCAGTCGACGACGGCGCGCGTGGCCTGGCCCATGCGCTCGAAATCGGGTCCGGCGCGGCGCTCGGAGCCCTCGAAGTGCGTCGTCGCGTGGAGGAGGAACACGCGCGAGTCCTTGAGCGCTTCGAGCGCGGCCTTCACGGCGGGCTCCGCGTGGAGCTGGATCATGCGCTGGAAGACGAGCGTGCCGAAGGAGTGGAGCGCGAGCTCGACCTTGCCTTGGGGCGAGGTCACCGCGGCGAGGTTGATCGCGGCGGCGAGGTCGCGCGCGTCGGCGTCGATCGGGTTTTTCGTCGGGACCCAGCCCGACGGAGGATGCGCGCGCGTCCAGAGGACCAATTCGTTTCCGGAGGGCTTCGCGGGCCGCGCGAGAACCGGCGCGAAGCTCTCGTTGAGGGCCAGGCCGCCGGAGTAGACGCGCGCGGGCCCTTCTCCGCCCTCGCGCGAGGCGTACGCGATGTCGGCCCCGCCGTCGCCCTTGAAGGCGCCCTGCTTCCAGCCGTCGAACTGGGCTCCGGCCTGCGCCGCCTGCTGCTCGACGGGCTTGTCCGGCGTCGAGGGCGCGGAGAGCGCCGGCATGAGCGCCGGCGCGGCCGGGATCAGCGGCTGGACCAGCATGGAGGGCCGGTCGGGCGTCACGGCGACGGGAGCGACCGTCATCGTGGGCGCGGCGAGGACCGCCAAGGCGATGGCTTTCACGCGCTCATTGTAGGATAAGCCCCGTCGGGACCTCTGGGCCGTAAGGGGCAAGTCCCCGGCAGTCATAAGGGAAGGCTGTTATTAGGCCTTCGGGTTCGCTATTCTAGCGGCGTGAAGCGCGACGGGACGCTCAAGGCGGCGGGGCTCGCCGCGGGCTGGGCCGCTGTCCGGCTCGCGTTTCCGCCGCCCGGCCACAACACCCACACGTTGATGTACCCGCTCGTCGAGTACGCGGGCGCGTACAACACCCTCGAACCGTTCCACCCGCTGTATCACCCCGTCGTCGCGGTCGTCCGCCGCCTGTGGGAGCTCGTCGGAATGACGGGGCCGGCTCTGCCGGCGCTTCAGGCCGTCAGCCTGCTCGCGGGCATGGCGAACATCGTGCTGATGCATCGCGTCGTCAAGCGCGCCTCCGACCGCGAGGACGCCGCCTTGGCGGCCGCGGCGATCATGGCGTGCACGGCGAATCTCTGGTCTTGGAGCCTGCAGACCACCTCTTATACGCTCTCGACGGCCTGCGTGCTGGCGACCGTTCTGGCCGCGATGAACGACGACTCGCTGAGAGCGGGCCTGTGGGCGGGCCTCGCCGCGGGCTTCGACAGCGCCTCCGCGCTCGCCGCGGTTCCCGCGCTCGTGATGCTCAAGCGGCGGTCGTGGTTCCTGCTGGGCTTCGCGGCGCCGCTGATCGCGGGCTACGCCCTGCTCGTCGAGCGGCTCGCCTCGATGGGCTGGCCGTTCCCGCCGACGGTGTCCGGCTTCTTCGGCTCGCTGCCGAAGGACATCGTGCCGCTCTGGAAGTCGCTCGACGTCGTCCGCCAGCTCAAGGCGTGGTGGACGAGCCGCGCGCCCGCGGACTGGCCGATCCTGACTATGCCCTTCCTTCTCGCCTGGAGCTGGAAGAAGGAGAAGAAGCTGTGGCCGTTCGCCGCCTGGCTGTGGCTGCTCGTCACGGCGTTCTTCTTCGTCAACGATCCCGACAACCGCTTCAAGTATCTCGCGGCGCTGCTCGCGCCCGCGCTGCTGGCAATGACCGTTCCGCGCAAGGCGCTGGCCTTCGTCTTCGTTCTGCTCGCCGCGAAGGCCGCGTTCGACCCGCCCGACTACGTACCGGAGCTCAACGCGGGCCTCGACGAGGCGGCTTATCTCGCCGCGCGGCTCGGTCCGAAGGACCGCATCATCGCCTTGTCCGATCCCGACTGGTCCGTCATGTACGGCCTGGCGGGCCGCGTGCCTGTGCTTGAGGCGCCGCCGTCGGAGAAGGAGCTCGACGCCGTCCTCTGCGGCGGGGGGAAGGCCGTGCTCGCCGCGGACGCGCTGTTCCGCTCGAGCCGCCATTCGCCCGCCGAGCTCGAGAAGCGCGCCCAGGCGCTGTGGAAGTCCCTCAACGCCCGCTACTCGGTCGAGCCGGCGTGGGTCTCGCCCGCGGGCCAGCATTACCAGCCGCTCAAGGCGAAGCGGCCCTGCCCGATTTGATAAGATCGCTCCCATGAAGGACGTCTCCCGCGTGTGCGTGGTCGGAGGCGGGACGATGGGCAACGGCATCGCCCACGTCTTCGCGCAGAAGGGCTATCAGACGACGATCGTCGAGGCGAAGAAGGAGCTCGGCGACAAGGCTCTCGCCACGATCGCCAAGAACCTCGACCGCCAGGTCGCCAAAGGCGCGCTCACCGCGCAGGAGAAGGACGCCGCGCTCTCGCGCCTGAAGGTCGCGACCACGATCGCCGAGGCCGACGGCTTCGACTTCGCCGTCGAGGCCGTCCCCGAGAAGCTCGAGATCAAGAAAGCCGTCTTCTCCGAGCTCTCCAAGCACGGCGCGCCCGGCGCGATCCTCGCGACGAACACCTCGTCGATTCCGATCGCCGACATCGCCTCAGCCGCGAAGGATCCTTCGCGCGTGATCGGCATGCACTTCATGAATCCCGTCCCGGTCATGAAGCTCGTCGAGATCATCCGCGCGAAGTCGACCTCCGACGAGACCACGGACGTCACCCGCGATCTCACGATCAAGCTCGGCAAGGTTCCCGCCGTCGCGAACGACTTCCCCGGCTTCGTCTCCAACCGCGTGCTCATGCCGATGCTCAACGAGGCGATCGAGTGCATCCGCGAGGGCGTGTCCACCAAGGAAGACATCGACACGATCATGAAGCTCGGCATGGCCCACCCGATGGGACCGATCCAGCTCGCCGACTACATCGGGCTCGACGTGTGCCTCGCGATCATGGAAGTCCTCGACCGCGGCTTCGGCGGCGCGAAGTACAAGCCCTCGCCGCTGCTCCGCGACATGGTCGCCAAGGGCAAGCTCGGCGTGAAGTCCGGCGCCGGCTTCTACGAGTACCCCAAGAAATGAACTTCGAATTCACCGAGACGATGGCGATGCTGCGCGACTCCGCGCGCGATTTCGCCGAGAAGAGGCTCAAGCCCGGCGCCCAGGAATGGGACGAGCATGAAGAGATCCCGGCCGAGGTCTACAAAGAGGGCGCCGAGCTCGGCTTCTTCAGCCTCTCGATCCCCGAGGAGTACGGCGGGCTCGGCGTCGACCCGCTCGCCTACGCGGCGGCGATGGAGGAGCTGGCGCGCGGCTCCGCCTCCTTCCAGGTCTGCTCGACCGTCCACAACTCCCTCGTCTGCGCCGGCATCTCCAAGTTCGGCACGGAGGAGCAGAAGAAGCGCCTGCTGCCCGACATGGCCGCGGGCAAGCGCATCGGCGCCTACTGCCTCTCCGAGCCCGGCTCCGGCACCGACGCGGGCTCCTTGTCGACGATGGCCGAGGACAAGGGCGACCACTGGCTCGTCAACGGCACCAAGTCCTGGGTCACCAACGGCGGCTTCGCCGAGGTGTTCCTGACGTTCGTCTCCACGAACAAGGAAGCGGGCTCGCGCGGCATCACCTGCCTGCTCGTCGAGAAGGGCATGCCCGGCTTCCAGATCGGCAAGAAGGAGAAGAAGATGGGCCTCAGGGCGTCGGACACTCGGGAACTGGGCTTCGTCAACGCCAAGATTCCGAAGTCCGCCACGTTGGGCTTCGTCGGCGGCGGGTTCAAGATCGCCATGGCGCAGTTGGACGCCGGCCGCATCGGGATCGCCGCTCAAGCGGTGGGAATCGCCCAAGCCGCTTTCGAAGAAGCGGTTTCGTATTCAAAGCAAAGAAAACAATTTGGGAAAAGACTCTCCGAGTTCCAGCTCACGCAGGCGAAGATCGCCGACATGGCGACGAACATCTCCGCCGCGCGGCTGCTCGTCTATCAGGCGGCGGCCAAGCTCGGCAAAGGCGAGAAGTGCACCCAGGAGGCGTCGATGGCGAAGTCCTTCGCCTCGCGCATCGCCAACAAGGCCTGCTTCGACGCCGTGCAGATCCACGGCGGCAACGGCTTCATCCGCGAGTTCCCCGTCGAGCGCTTCTATCGCGACGTGCGCGTCACGGAGATCTACGAGGGCACGACCGAGGTGCAGAGCCTGATCGTCGCCCGCGAGGCGCTCGGCTAGCGACGGCGCCAGACGACGAGCGCGTCCGCGCCGTCGTCGAACGTCGCGACGCGATCGTAGTCTTTGCTCAGGAGTCCTTCGAGCCGGGAGCCGGCCGCAGGCCGGGTCCTCCAGCCCCAGTCCTTCCACACCGCGAGCGCGGGCTTCTCGCCCGCGAGAGCCTGAAAGTCTTCGAGCGCGAAATAGACCGACGCGGCCGGATGGCCGGTCACGACGCGCAGCTTCGACGGGTTGAAGCCCAAGATCGGCGTCCCGGGCGCGAGCCTGCGCGACGACTCCTCGAGATGCGCGCGCGCCCGCTCGTGCTCCACCGGCTCGGCGGGCTTCGGGGCGACGAGGCCGAAGCCGATGAAGAGAGCGGCGGCGGCGCGGGCGGAGACGGCGAGCGCGCCGGCCGCGGCGATCGTCAGCGGCAATAGGACGAAGAGGGCGTAGCGGTCCTCGGCGCCGCGGGCGAATTCTCCCCGGAAGAACGAGGTGTAGACGACGAAGAGCACGGCGGAGAGCGCCCAGAGCGGAGCGGCTTTCAGCGGACGGCGGAAAACGGAGATCGCCGCGGCCCAGGCGACGGGAACGGCGGCGAGGAATGAAACGTTGGAGCACGACTGACGGAAGAAGTGCGTCAACGGCGAAAAGTCTTGAACGGCATAGCCGGCGACTCCGGAAGCGCGATTCGACCAAGCGATGGTCAACGGAACCAGGGCTGAAACGACGCACGGAATGATGAGAGACCGCCGGGAACAAACGGCAAGGGCGTATAAGATCAGCACGGCGTTCTCGGGGCGGACCTGAACGGCGTAGGCCAAAGTGACGGCGGTGAAGGCGTCGAACCACTTCGAGGTTTCTTTCTCGCGGGCGTGCAGGCACGCCAAGGACGCCGCGACCCAGAACAGCGACGGAGTCGTCAACTCGCTCGCCGCCGCGTACCGCACCGCGAGCGGCAACGCGGCCCACGCCGAAGCCGCGGCCAAGGCGGGGCCCTCCTCGCCGAAAATCTCGAGCGCGGCCCAGAAGATCAGCAGGACCGTCAGCGCCCCGAGCAGCGCGCTCCAGGCGCGCGCTGCGGCCGCGTCGGTCCCGGCGGCCTTCATCCACGCGGCGAGCGCGGCATGATGGCCCGCGGGCCACGTCGGCGCCGCGTACACCGACCAGTCCCCGAGGCCGCCCGCCGTCGTCACGCCGTAGATCCCTTCCTCCGAGACGCGGCGCGAGGCGTCGAGATGCTCGAATTCGTCGTCGAAGACGCGGTGCGCCGCCGGCTGGGCGAGGCGCCACGCCAGCGAGGCGAGGACGAGGGCGGCGAGCGCGACGGCGGCGGACGCGGTCAGGCGGCGGCGGAAGCGCGCGAGGGCGAAGGGCAGCAGCGCCGCCCAGCCCGCGAGCGCGGCGAGCAGGACGAGGGGGTAGACGCGCGTCAGGATCATCTCTTCTCGAGCGCCTTGAACGGGTAGTCGAGGCCGCCGATCTCCCGCGTCATCAGCGGCTTGAGAATGTGCGTCTTGTCCAATTGCGCGTCGAGGCGCGCGGCCGTTCCGGGGTCGCGGCGGCGCCAGTAGTCCTCGAAGAGGACCGCGGCGGGGAGCTTGTCGAGGAACGCGGGATCCTCGAGCAGCAGGCGCGAGGAGACGGCGGGCTGCCCCGCGATCGAGACGAAGAGCGCGGGCTGGGCCGTGATCACGTACGTCTCGGGCTGGAGCGAGTCCGCGGCCTCCGACGCCCACGCGAGCTTCTCGGCGAGCTCGCGGTCGGGGCCGAACCGGGCCCCCGCGCCCGCCCAGGCGAGCGCCGAGACCGCGAGCGCTCCGGCGACGCCGGCCGCCGCGCCGACGCGCCAGCGCGCGGCCAGGCCCGCGGCGGCTGCGGCGGCGAGGACGTGCAGCTGCAGCGCGTGGCGCTCGCCGTCGACCGCGCCGAGGTCGCCGAACGCGTGCGCGGAATAGAGGACGAAGTAGCCCGCGGCGAGCGCCGCGAGGCTCGCCATGACGGCGCGCTCGCGCTTGCAGAGAAAGAACGCCGAAATCGCGGCGAGCCAGAGCCCGCCGTGGCCGAGCAGGAGGTAGCGCAGGTTGCCGATGAGGCGCGACGCGAGCGTGCCGGCGGCGCCCGAGTAGACCTGGGCGACGTCGGCGCGGTTGGCGGCGATCAGCAGACCGAGCGGCAGCGCGGCCGCGAGGAAGGCGAACGCGGCTTCGGGAACGGTCGGCCGGCGGCGCCAGAGCAGGAACGCCCACGGCAGCAGGAGCGCGTTCTCGACGCGCGCGTGCGCGGCGGCGGCGGCGCAGAGGAGGGCGAGCCAAGTCAGGGCCTTCGTCGGCTTGGCCTTCGCCGCGGCCGCGGCGAGGAGCGCCGCGGCGATGAGCGTCGTCGAGAGGATCGCGTTCGAGCCGCCCGCGGAGTACTCGAAGTGAGGCGGCAGAGCCCCGAGCAGGACGGCCGCGGCGAGGCCCGCGCGCGCGTCGGCGAGGAGAACGCCCGCCGCCAGGCCCAGCAGCGGCACGGCGGCGGAGCCGAGGACCAGATTGAGCGCGAACACGCGCGTTTCCCCGTACCCGAACAATCCGAACACGGGCGTCAGCAGCACGGCCATGGCGGGAGGCCAGTAGCGCGGCGAGGAGACGACGTCGAGGGCGGCTCCGCCCGCGAGCGACTCGCCGTAGGAGCCCATGCGGAAGAGGTTGTGCGCCATGTTGAGCTGGACGAGCTCGTCCCAGACCCGGTGCCCGGGCTCGGCGAGGAGGAAGCGCGCGAGGGCGGAGCCCGCGGAGATGACGAGCAGCATCAGCAGGGCCTCGCGGCGCCACGTCTCGGCGATCGCGTCCTTGAGGCCTTTGCGCGCCCAGACGGCGGCGCCGATGCCCGCCAGGAGCAGCGCGGCGGTCAGCGGCGGCAGCCCTCGGGCCGTCAGCCAGGGCAGCACTATTTGCGCGTGAGCTTCTTGTAGTGGATGCGCTTGGGAGTCACGTCGCCGAGGCGCTTCTTCTTGTCGGCCTCGTAGGCCGCGAAGTCGCCCTCGAACCACGTCACCTGCGAGTCGCCCTCGAACGCGAGGATGTGCGTCGCGACGCGGTCGAGGAACCAGCGGTCGTGGCTGATGACCACGGCGCAGCCGGGGAAGGCCTCGATGGCCTCCTCGAGCGCGCGCAGGGTGTGCACGTCGAGGTCGTTCGTGGGCTCGTCGAGCAGGAGGACGTTCGCGCCCTCCTTGAGCATCTTCGCGAGGTGGACTCGGTTGCGCTCGCCGCCCGAGAGGTTCTTGACCAGCTTCTGCTGGTCCTGGCCGGCGAAGTTGAACCGGCCGCAATAGGCGCGCGAGGGCATCTGCATCTTGCCGAGCGTCACCATGTCGAGGCCGTCGGAGATGACCTCCCAGACGTTCTTCTCGCCGTCGAGGACGCGGTTCTGGTCCACGTAGCCGAGCTTGACCGTCTCGCCGACCTTGAACTCGCCGGCGTCCGGCTTCTCCTGGCCGGTGATCATCTTGAAGAGCGTCGTCTTGCCGGCGCCGTTCGGGCCGATGACGCCGACGATTCCGTTCGGGGGGAGGCGGAAGGTGAGGTTGTCGTAGAGCAGCTTGTCGCCGAAGGACTTGGCGATGCCCTTGGCCTCGATGACCGTGTCGCCGAGGCGCGGCCCCGGCGGGATGTAGAGCTCGAGCGCGTCGTAGGACTTCTCCTTCTGCGCCTCCTCGAGCATCTTGTCGTAGTTCTTGAGGCGGGCCTTCTGCTTCGCCTGGCGGCCCTTCGCGCCCTGGCGCACCCACTCGAGCTCCTCGGCGAGGGCCTTCTGCATCTTCGTCTCGGTCTTGGCTTCCTGCGCGAGACGCTGGCCCTTCTGCTCGAGCCACGACGCGTAGTTGCCCTTGTAGGGGATGCCCTCGCCGCGGTCGAGCTCGAGAATCCAGCCGGCGACGTTGTCGAGGAAGTAGCGGTCGTGGGTCACCGCGATGACGGTGCCCTCGTAGCGCGCGAGATGCTGCTCGAGCCAGTCGACCGACTCGGCGTCGAGGTGGTTCGTGGGCTCATCCAGAAGCAGGATGTCGGGCTTCTGCAGCAGCAGCCGGCACATCGCGACGCGGCGCTTCTCGCCGCCGGAGAGCGTGCCGCACTTCTGGTCGGACGGCGGGCAGCGCAGCGCGTCCATCGCGAGCTCGAGGGTGTTGTCCACCTCCCAGGCGTTCGTCGCGTCGATCTTCTCCTGGAGCTTGCCCTGCTTCTCGAGGAGCTTCTCCATGTTCTCGGGCGTGAGGTTCGGGTCGGCGAGCTGGTCGTTGATCGCGTTGAAGTCGTTGAGGAGCTTCATCGTCTCGCCGAGCGCCTCGGAGACCGTCTCCTTGACGGTCTTCTCGGGATCGAGCTGCGGCTCCTGCTCGAGCAGGCCGACGGTGTAGCCCTTCGACTGCGTGATCTGGCCCGTGTAGTCCGTGTCCTTGCCGGCCATGATGCGCAGCAAGGTGGACTTGCCCGAGCCGTTGTCGCCGAGCACGCCGATCTTGGCGCCGTAATAAAACGAGATATAGATGCCCTTCAGGACCTGCTTCTTGGGCGGGTGTATGCGCCCGACGTCGATCATCGAATAGATGATCTGCTTGGTGTCGACGGTGGTGGCCATGAATTGTTTCGCTCCTGGAGCTACATTGTACAGAATCGGCGCTCCTCCGTCGATGGCCGGTGCCAGGCTTTAGTATCCGCGTTAGCGCGGATAAGATGGAAGAACGTCGTTGCCGCAAGGCTTATTCGCGATGGAGCTCAAGTCGGCTGATCTAAAGACCTCCAGAGATACCAGGAGGCAACCGTGCGA
>CAYVFO010000074.1:0-2295 GCA_964450975.1 uncultured Elusimicrobia bacterium
CCCCCGCCGAGCAGTACCGCGGCGTGCGCCTGACCGTGCGCCCGGGCCTCAAGACTCTGTCGGCGTCGTCGCAGGCCGACTCGCTCGCCTACATCGCGACCTTGCGCCTCAAGAACGAGAACGGCGCGACGGCGGTCATCGCCCCTTTCGGCCACGGCGCGCCGATGCTCGACGACGCGGCGACGGGTAAAGCCGTCGAGGACTGGGTCGCCGCGGCCGCGATAAAGCCTTGAGCCTTCAGAGAAGGCTGGCGCTTCTGACTCCGGCGCAGTGCGACCTATTGATCAGCACTGCAGGTTTTTTAAGCATCTCTTTCGGACTGACCTTTTTAGTGTTGTTGACCAAATTCCTGGGCACCAGGTCGGCCTTAGCTTTTTTTTGCTTTTGCCTTTTCTTTGGGCTAACCGTGATGTGGATGCTCCGCCGAAAAATTGGTCCAAACGCCGACCACGTACCCATTTTTTTGATTTTCCTAGCCTGGATTACCTCCTTTCTCCTTTTCATCATTTGGGGCATGCCATTGGGACTAAGCGTTTGGTTGATTCCTGGAATCGTATGGGCCGCCGGATTCCTGGCGTGCAAGGTCTAACTCGCACCGGTGCGAGTCCTGTGGATAACTAGGGCGTGAGGGCTTCGGCGAGCGGGCGGCCGCAACCGGAGCAGGCGGTGGGCGTGAGACCGAGCAGGAACTCGATCGTGGGACGCAGGTCGGCGTGGGTTCCGCCCGACGGCGTCACGCCCTTCTTCGCCGCTTTAGGATTGCGCGCGTAGATCCAGATCCGCTTCGCCCACGGGCGGCCGCCGTGGCTCTTCCAGTCCCACAGGATGCCGCGGCCGTGGTCGGTCGTCACGATGAGCGTCGTGTTCTCGTCGAGCGCGGCGGCCAACTCCACGAGCCAGGCGTCCGACTGCCGAAGAGCGGCGAGATACTTGTCGTAGTCGCCGGCGTGGCCCCAGTGGTCGGGGTCGTTGAGGGAGATATACAGGAAGCGGGGCTTCTCGGCCTTGAGGTACGCGAGAGCCTTCGGAAAAGTCGCGGCGTCCCAGCGCGTGGCGCCCGCGTCGCCCGCGTCGGTGTGCGTCGTGCCCGGCACGCTTTCGAAAGCGAGCGGGATCTTGTCCCACGACGAGAACGCGGCGACCTGGGACTTCGGGAGGACGAGCTCGCGGATCAGGCGCTCGGGGAAGGTCTCCACCGCGACGCGCGCGCACTCGTTGTCCTTGCACGGCTGGCGGCTTCCGGCGAAGATGCTCTGGTAGGCGGGCAAGGAGAGCACGGCTTTGTTCGAGATCTCGGCGTGCTTCCAGAGCGCGCCCTGCGGGACGAGCGTCGTCCAGAAGCCCGGGAAGGTCGGGGCCTTGTCGCCCGAGCGCAGGAAGGCGTCGGGCTTGTTGTCGAGGATGTCCTGCCAGCGCACGCCGTCGAGCGTGACGAGCACGACGTTGGGCGCGGCCGTTTCGCCGGCGACGGCCGGGGAGATCAGCAGGGCGAGGAGCAACGCTCTCACGCCCCCATTGTACACCACGTAAGTTCCGGGAGAGCAGGCGCGTATCGTCCCGGAGAGGTGGCGTCATGGAGAGGCTCGCGGCGATCCGGCAGTGGTTTCAAGGACCGCGAGGGCCGTTTAGGTCGGCGTCGAGCCTTCTGGCGCTCCTCCTCGCCATAGTCGCGGCGCACGAGTGGTCGGCGTCGCGCCCGCGGCCGCGCGAGATCGGCTGGTCGGCGCACGCGCCGGGCGCCACCCCGCTCGTCGAGGGCGCGCGGCCCGAGCCGCTGCGCGTGACGTTCACGGACTCGGCGGCCAAGCTCGAGGACGCCGGGAAGCCGGTCCGGCGCGGCGTCACGCTCCTTCCCTCGATCCGCGGCGAGTGGACGTGGGCGAGCGAGCGCGAGCTGCGCTTCACCCCGTCCGAGGACTGGCCCGCCGGCACGGAGTACGCGGTGCGCGTGGACGCGGGCATGATGCCGAAGCACCTGCGGCTCGACAAGACCGCCGACACGTTCATGACCGCGCCGTTCTCGGCCTCGCTCGCCTCCTCGGAGTTCCACGTCGACCCGACGGACCCGAAGATCAAGCGCGTCGCCGCGACCTTCAAGTTCACGCATCCCGTGGACGCCGAGTCGCTCGAGAAGCGGCTGACGATGACGCTCGTCTCGCGGAAGCAGAATCTCTTCGACAGCGGCCGCAAGCCGAAGAAGCTCGAGGTGAAGTACGACAAATTCCAGGGCGAGGCGTACGTCCTCTCCGAGCCGCTCGAGGTATGCCTCACGGCTGTCCGCGTCAATCGTAAATC
>CAYVFO010000074.1:2305-13227 GCA_964450975.1 uncultured Elusimicrobia bacterium
GAGCCGCTCGAGGTCCCTCTCGATTCGTCGACGATGGAGCTGGTCGCGGGCGCGGGCGTCCGGCCGGTGCGCGGCAGCGGCGCGGCGGGCGAGATGAAGGCGTCGGTGCGCGTGCCGAGCATGTTCGACTACTTCCGGCTCGAGAACGCCGAGACGACGCTCGTGCGCAACGAGCGCCTCGAGCCCGAGCAGGTGCTGATCCTCACGGCGAGCGCTGGCGTCTCCGAGAAGGCGCTCGCGGGCGCGGTCCGCGCCTGGGTGCTGACGAGCACGCGCCCGGCCGCGACGGGCCGCCCGGTCGCCTACGACTACTATTGGCAGGGCGCGCACGAGATCGGCCCCGCGGAACTCGCGCTCTCGACGCCGCTCGCGCTGACGCCCGTCCCCGCCGAGCGGGAGAACCCGTCGCAGCACAGCTTCAAGCTGCGCGCCCCGGCGGGCGCCGCGCTCTACGTGAAGGTCCCGCGCGGGCTGACCGCCTACGGCGGCTACGTGCTCGCGCGCGATTTCGCGGAGGTGCTGAGAGCCCCGGGCTGGCCGCGCGAGCTCAAGATCCTGCACGAGGGCGCGATCCTCCGCCTCTCGGGCGAGCGCAAGCTCTCCCTCTATTCGCTCGGCGAGCAGCACGTGCGGCTCGAGGCCGGGCGCGTGCGCAGCTCGCAGATCAACCACCTCGCGAGCCAGACCGGCGGCAGCTTCTCCGACCCGACGTTCCGCAACTGGCACTTCGGCCAGGACAACATCACCGAGCGCTTCGAGGAGGTGCGCGCGCTCGAGAACGTCGCCCCCGACCGCCTCAAGTTCTTCTCGTTCGACTTCACGCCGCACCTCCAGGCGCCGGGCGCGGGAACGCGCAACGGCCTGTTCTTCCTGCGCGCCGAGGGCTGGGATCCCGTCGAGAAGCGGCCGACGGGCTCGGCCGACACGCGTTTCGTCCTGCTCACCGACCTCGGCGTGCTCCTCAAGGAGAACGCCGACAAGACGCGCGACGTGTTCGCGCAGTCGCTGACGAACGGCGAGCCCGTCGCGGGCGCGCGCGTCGAGGTGCTCGGCCTCAACGGCGTGCCCGTCGCGTCGGCCGCCACCGACTGGTCGGGGCGCGCGAGGCTTCCCGATCTCACCGGCTTCCAGAGGGAGCGCAAGCCCGCGGTCGTCGTCGTGCGCGACGGCGACGATCTCTCGTTTCTGCCGTTCGACCGCGACGACCGCAGGCTCGACGTCTCGCGCTTCGACGTCGGCGGCGAGACGACCGGGGGCCGCGAGGACGAGCTCTCCGCTTATGTGTTCAGCGATCGCGGCCTCTACCGGCCCGGCGAGACGTTTCACGCGGGCTTCCTCGTGCGGCCGAAGGTGTGGGGCCGCGACCTCGCGGGCATCCCGCTCGAGGCGGCGGTGCTCGATCCGCGCGGGCTCGAGATCAAGAAGTTCAAGCTCACGCTCGGCGCGGCCGCGTTCGAAGCGGTCTCCTACGCGACGCAGGAGAACGGCCCGACGGGCTCCTATCAGGTCTGCGTGTACCTCGTGAAGGACGGCAAGCGCAACGCGCTGCTCGGCTCGACCTCCGTGCGCGTCGAGGAGTTCCAGCCCGACCGCATGAAGATCTCCGCGCGCTTCTCTTCGGAGCGGGACGAGGGCTGGATCGCCCCTGAGGGACTCAAGGCCGCCGTCTCGCTGCGCAACCTCTTCGGCGCGCCCGCGGAGGCGCGGCGCGTCACGGCCAAGCTGAGGCTGTCGCCCGGCGCCCCGTACTTCAAGCGCTGGGCGGGCTGGAGCTTCCACGATCCCGCGCAGGCGACGAAGAGCTTCAGCGAGAGCCTCGAGGACGCGACGACGGACGCCGAGGGCGGCGCCGAGATCGCCGTGCCGCTCGACCGCTTCGCCGGCGGCACTTACCGCGTCGAGCTCGCCGTCGAGGGCTTCGAGGCGGAGGGCGGACGCGGCGTATCGGCTCAGATCGCGTCGCTCGTCTCGCCGCGCGCCTACGTCGTCGGCGCGAAGACCGACGGCGACCTGCGGTGGGTGAACAAGGGCTCCTCGCGGACCGCGACCTTCGTCGCGGTCGGGCCCGACGGCGCGCCGATCGCCGCCGGCCCGCTGTCGTCGAGCCTCATCGAGGAGCGCTGGATCTCGGCGCTGACCAAAGGAAACGACGGCCTCTACCGCTATCAATCGGTGAAGAAGGAGCTGTTCGTGTCCTCGCGCGCCGTGTCGCTGACGCCCGAGCCGCGCGCGCTCAAGCTCGACACCGCCTCGCCGGGCGACTACTCGCTGATCCTGCGCGACGAGGCGGGCCTCGAGCTCGCGCGCGTGCGCTACACCGTCGTCGGGCACGGCAACCTCGCGCGAAGCCTCGAGAAGAACGCGGAGCTGCAGCTGCGGCTGGAGAAGGAGGACTACGCGCCCGGCGAGGCGGCGCTCCTGCACCTCAAGGCGCCGTACGCCGGCGCCGGCCTGATCACGATCGAGCGCGACAAGACGTACGTCCACAAATGGTTCCGCTCGTCGACACCCTCTTCCACGCAGACGATCCGAGTTCCGGAAGCGCTCGAGGGCAACGGCTACGTGACCGTGACCTACCTGCGCGCCCCGGACTCGCGGGAGATCTTCATGAGCCCGCTGAGCCACGGCGTCGCCGCGTTCAGCGTGAGCCGCTCGCGCCGCGACCTCGGGCTCAAGCTGACGGCGCCGGACGCGATGAAGCCGGGCCGAGACTGCGTCGTCCGCGTCGTCTCGCCGCGCCGCGCGCGCGTCGCCGTGTTCGCCGCCGACGAAGGCATTCTCCAGGCGGGCGGCTGGAAGACGCCCGAGCCTCTCGCGCACTTCCTGAGGAAGCGAGCGCTCGAGGTTCGCACGTTCCAGATATTGGACCTGCTCATGCCCGAGCACCGCCTCTCTTTGTCGGTGATGGCGCCCGGAGGCGACGGCGACGCGTGGGAGGCGATCGGCCGCAACTTGAACCCGTTCAAGCGCCGCCGCGACAAGCCCGCCGTGTTCTGGTCCGGGCTCGTCGACGTCGGGCCCGAGGGCCGCGAGATCCGCATCCCCGTCCCGGACACCTTCAACGGCTCGCTCAGGATCACCGCGGTCGGCGCGGAGCCCGCGTCGATCGGCGTCGCGACGGCGCGGACTTTGGTCCGCGAGGCGCTCGTGCTCACCGCGAACGCGCCGCTGTTCGTGGCGCCCGGCGACGAGTTCGAGACGAGCGTCTCCGTCGCCAACGGCGTGAAGGGCTCGGGCCCGAAGGCCGCCGTGCGCGTGACTTTGAGGACGTCCGGCCACCTCGAGCACGCCGGACCCGCGTTCGAGGACGTCGAGGTCGGCGAGAACCGCGAGGCCGTCGCCGTGTTCCGTCTGCGCGCCAAGCCCGCGCTGGGCGCCGCCGAGCTCGCGTTCGAGGCCGCGCTGTCGACGGAGACCTCGCGTCGCGGAGTCTCGCTGTCCGTGCGCCCGTCGATGCCGTACCAGGTTCTCATCAAGACCGGAAACATCAAGAGCGGCCGCGCCGACGTCGCGACCGAGCGGAAAATGTATCCGTCCTACCGCGTGCTCGAAGCCGCGGCCTCGCCGATTCCGCTCGTCCTCGCGAAGGGCCTGCTCCAGTATCTGGAGAAGTACCCGTACGGGTGCACCGAGCAGCTGACGTCGAAGGCCTTCCCGGCGCTGATCCTCCGCGCGCGCCCGGAGTTCGGCTACGCGCCGGAGAAGGTGGAGACGAACCTCGCGCACGCGGTCGACATCCTGCGCTCGCGGCAGAACGAGGACGGCGCCTTCGGGGCGTGGGCCGCGAACTCCTACGTCTCGCCGTTCCACGCCGTCTACGCCGCGCACTTCCTGACCGAGGCGAAGGAGAAGGGCTACGCGGTGCCGCCCGAGCTGCTCGCGCGGGTTCTCGTCTATCTCGAGCGCCTCGCCGCCGGCATCCCCGGCGAGGAAGCGCCTCCGCGCGTGAAGGCCTACGCGATCTACGTGCTCACGCGCAACGGCAAGATCACGACGGCGTTGATCAACGGGCTGCGCTCGCGCCTCGAGGCGGACAACGACGGCGCGTGGCGCAGGGACCTGACCGCCGCCTATCTCGCCTCCTCCTACTCGATGCTCCGGCTCGACGCGCAGGCCTCCGAGCTGATCCGCAGCGCGATGCGCAACGGGTCCGTCGTGCCCGACTGGCTGTGGTTCTACGACGACTTCGTCCACGAGGGCCAGCTGCTCTACCTGCTGTCGCGCCACTTCCCGCAGCGCCTCAACGACCTCGACGGCGACTCGCTCACGCGCGTCGTCGAGCCGCTGGCGCGCGGCTCGTACAACTCGCTCTCCTCGGCCTACGCGATCCTGGCGCTCGACGCGTACGTGACGGCGGCCGGCGAGCTCAAGCCGGGCGAGGCCCTGCTCTCCGAGCTCCGCGAGGACGGGAAGACGCGCCCTCTCGTCCTGCCGCCCGGCCTCTACGCGAAGGTCGAGTTCGAGCCCGCCGCGCGGGCGATCCGCTACGAGAACAAGTCCGGACGCCGCATCTACCATCAGACGACGCAGTCGGGCTACGAGCTCGCGATCCCCACGGGCCCCGTCTCCCAGCGCATGGAGGTCTTCCGCGAGATCCTCGACGACAAGGGCAAGACCGTGACCGAGGGCGAGCTGGGACGCGAGTACGACGTCCGCCTGCGCCTGCGCGCGCTCGACGGCGGCTGGATCCCGCACGTCGCCGTCGTGGACCTCGTGCCCGGCGGCTTCGAGCCGGTGTGGAAGGACGCGCGCGGCGACACCGGCGGCCGTCCCGCGGCGCCTCGATGCGGCGAGGATTACGCGGACGGCGAGGAGGGCGAGGGCGGCGACTACGCCTGCGAGCCCGCCGAGCGCGAGCGCGCCGAGACCGCCGACTGGCGCGAGCTGCGCGAGGACCGCGCGCTGTTCTTCACGTCCGCGAACGGGAACGTCGGCGAGCTCACCTACCGGATCAAAGCCGCGTCGCGCGGACGCTTCGTCGTCCCCCCGCCGTTCGCGGAGTCCATGTACGACCGCACCGCCTCCGCGCTCGGTCCCTCCTCGACGATCGAGGTCAAATGAAGCGGCGGGCGCTCGCCGCGCTCGCGGTCCTCGCCGCGCTGGCGGTCGCGGCGCGCGCGCTGCGCCCGGCGTCCGCGCGCGAGCTCTTCTCCTTCTCGCGCGCCGTCCACGCGCGCGACGGGACCTTGCTGCGGCTCACGCTCTCCGAGGACGGCAAGTACCGCCTGTGGACGCCGCTGCGCGAGATCTCGCCGCTGCTCGTCGAGGCGGCGCTGCTGCAGGAGGACCGGCGCTTCCGCCGCCATCCCGGCGTCGATCCCGCCTCGCTCGCGCGCGCCGTCTGGACCACGTATGTGAGGAAAGCGCGCCGGCGCGGCGGCTCGACGGTGACGATGCAGCTCGCGCGCCTGCGCTGGGGCATGGACTCGAGCCGCCCCGCGGGCAAGATCGTTCAGATCGCGCGCGCCCTCCAGCTCGAGGCGTACCTGTCGAAGGACGAAATCCTCGAGGAGTACCTGAACCTCGTGCCGTACGGCGGCAACGTGGAGGGCGCCGGCGCGGCGAGCCTCGTGTTCTTCGGCAAGGACGCCGCCGCTCTCGATCTCGCCGAGGCGCTGACGCTGACGGTGATCCCGCAGAACCCCGTGCGCCGCGCGCTCGGCTCCGCCGCCGAGAACGCCGCGCGCGAGGACGCGCGCCGCCGCCTCTTCGCCGTGTGGCGCACGGTCCACCCCGAGGACGCGCGGGCGGGCGCCTCGCTCGAGGCGCCGTTCGCCCTGCGCGGCCCGCGCGAGCTGCCCTTCGCGGCGCCGCACGCCGTCCAACGCGCGCTGTCGCGCTCGCGCGAGCGGCGGATCGTCACGTCGCTCGAGCCGCGCTCGCAGCGCCTGCTCGAGCGCGTCGTGAAGGGCTACGTCGAGCGCCACCGCGCGAAGGGCATCAAGAACGCCGCCGCTCTGCTCGTCGACTTCACGACGATGGAAGTCGAGGCCGCCGTCGGCTCGGCGGACTTCTTCGACGAGTCCATCATGGGCCAGGTCAGCGCGCTGACGGCGAAGCGCTCGCCCGGCTCGGCGCTGAAGCCCTTCGTGTACGCGCTCGCTTTCGAGCAGGGCCTCATCCATCCCGAGTCCCTGCTCAAGGACGCGCCGGCGGCCTTCGGCGCGTTCAACCCGGAGAACTTCGACGGCGACTTCGCGGGCCCGGTGACGGCGCGCGAGGCGCTCGTCAAAAGCCGCAACATCCCGGCGATCGACCTCGCGTCGCGCCTGAAGGCGCCCGGCCTCTACGGGTTCCTCAAGGGCGCGGGCGTCGACCTCCCGCGTCCGCCCGAGCACTACGGGCTCGGCTTGGCGCTCGGCTCCGGCGAGGTGACGATGGAGGATCTCGCCCGCCTCTACGCGGCGCTCGGCAACGGCGGCGAGCTCAAGCCGCTGCGCTGGCTCGCGACCGACGCGCGCGAGCCGGGACGGCGCGTGCTCTCGCGCGAGGGAACGTTCCTGGCGATGGACGCGCTCAAGTCCAACCCGCGGCCGCGCCAGGGCTTCCGCGAGGAGTGGCGCGTCCGCTCCTCGCCCGCGTACTGGAAGACGGGCACGTCATGGGCGTTCCGCGACGCGTGGACCGCGGGCGTGTTCGGCCGCCGCGTCCTGATCGTGTGGATCGGCGACTTCCGCGGCGAGGGCAATCCCGCCTTCGTCGGCGTCGAGGCCGCGGCTCCGCTGTTCTTCGAGATCGCCGACGCGCTGCGCGCGCGCGGGCCGGAGCGCGACGTCTACGCGCTCGGCACTTCCGGCGTCGCGGTCGCCGAGGCGGAGACGTGCGCGCTCACGGGCGCCGCTCCGACGCGGATGTGCCCGCGCCGCTCGCGCGCCTGGGTCATTCCGGGCGTCTCGCCGATCGCGGCCTGCGAGGTGCACCGCGAGGTCTTGGTCGGCCCGGACGGCCTGCGCTCCTGCCGCCCCGGCGCGGGAAAAGCCGAAGTCTTCGAGTTCTGGCCGACCGATCTCTCGCGGATCTTCCGCCTCGCGGGCCTGCCGCGGCGCCGCCCGCCCGCCTACGGGCCGGACTGCGGCCTCGCCGACCGCTCGGCGCACGGCCTGCCGCCGAAGATCACCTCGCCTCTCTCCGGCGTCGTCTATCACGCGGGCGCGGCCGATCCCGGCTCGATCGCGCTGACGGCGGTCGCCGACGCGGACGCGGGCGAGCTGTTCTGGTTCGCCGACGGCGCGCCGGTCGGGCGCTCGCCGGCGGGCAAGCCGCTGTTCTGGACGCCGCGACAGGGGAAGACGGTCGTGCGCGTCGTGGACGATCAGGGGCGCGCGGACGCGCGGGAGGTCGAGGTCGCCTGGACGGAGTAGGTTAAGCCGGGACGGAGGGCTGCTGCTTGCGCGAGGCGATCAGGACGTTGACGCGCACCGCGAAGGCCTCGTCCTGCTGGAGGACGTGGCGGAAGGCTTCCTGCGGGATCATGAGGACCATCGTGCCGTCGTCCGCGGACTTGATCGTCGCGCCGGCGGTGCCCATCTCGACGATGGACGTCTCGCCGAACACCTCGCCGGCGCCGAGCTCGGCGACCTGGACGGCGGGCTTGTTCAACGGCTTGACGTAGACGCCGACTTTGCCGGAGACGACGACGTGGAGGCCGTCGACGGTCGCGCCCTTGAAGAGGATCGTGGAGCCTTTCGCGTGGGAGCTCAAAGTCGAGCTCGCGGCGAGGGCCTCGAGGTTGGCGTCGGTGACGCCCTGGAACAGGGAGACGTGGTCGCGGAGGAAGGTCATGGCGTCCATACCCTTAGTATAGCACCCCGCTTACACGCCGGGAGGGCCTTAAGACCCGGGGGCGGTGGGACCCGGCCCCCGCCGGGCGGCGATGAGGGCCTGGACGCGGGCGACGAATTCGGGACTGCCGGAGAGGAGGCCGCGGAAGGCCTCCTGGGGGATCGTCAAAATGACGGTTCCGTCGGAGTCGGCCTTGATGGTCGCGCCGGCGACGCCCAGCTCGAGGATCGAGGTCTCGCCGAACACGTCGCCGGGGTTGAGCGTCGCCACCTGGACGATGGGCTTGTTCGGCGGCTTGACGAAGACCGCGGCCGAGCCCACGCAGACGATCTGGAGGTGGTCGACGGTGGCGCCCTTGAAGAGGATCGTCGAGCCCTTGTTGTAGTTGGCCACTTCGGCGACGACCGCCAGAGGGGTGAGCTGCTCGTCGGTCAGGCCGGCGAACAGGGAAACGTGGTCCTTCAGGTACGTCAACGCGTCCATTTCCTGAGTTTAACAAAAGCGACTCAGGGCTTTGTTAAACTTCTCGGCGTGACCGACCCCGGCCGTTTGTTCATGTTCGGCGCCTATGGGACGCGCCCGTCCCGCCGGACGGTCTCGCTGTTCCGCTCCTCGGGCGCGACCGGCCTCCTCCTCCTCGCGCGCAACATCGAGACCCCTGCCCAGACGCGCGCCTTCGTCGACGAGCTCGAGCAGCGCCTCGGCCGGCCCCTGCTCGTCGCGATCGACCACGAGGGCGGCTGGGTGCTCCGGTTCAAGTCGGGCGTCACGCCGTTCCCGGGCAACGCCGCGCTCGGCCGCGCCAAGGACCCCAAGCTCGCCTACGCCGTCGGCCGCCAGATGGCGCTCGAGCTGGCGCCCCTCGGGATCCGCATGAACCTGGCGCCCGTGCTCGACGTCGCCGTGAAGACGTACAACCCGGGCATCGGAATCCGCTCGTTCGGCTCCGACCCCGCGCTCGCGTCGCGGCTGGGCGCCGCCTTCGTCCGCGGCATGCAGGAGCACGGCGTCTCGGCGTGCGCGAAGCACTTCCCGGGCAAGGGCGCCGCCACCGTCGACGCGCACATAGGCCTCCCGACGATCCGCCTGCCGCGCGCCGCCTTCGAGAAGACGCACCTGGCGCCGTTCCGCGCCGCGTGCGCCGCCGGCGTCGACGCCGTGATGACCTCGCACGTGAAGTTCCCCGCGCTCGACAAGGAGCTCGCGACCTTCTCCGCCCGCATCGTGGAGGACGTGCTCCGCAAGAAGCTCGGCTACGAGGGGCTCGTGATCTCCGACGACCTCTGCATGGGCGCGATCACGAAGCGCTGGCCCGTCGCGCAGGCGACTCTGCGCTGCCTCGACGCGGGCCACGACATGCTCATGATCGCGCACGACGAGCAGGGCATGGCCGACGCCGTGGACCTTCTGCGCGAGGCCGGCGCCCCGGCGGACCGCCTCGCCGCCGCGAACGAGCGCATCACGCGCCTGCTCGCTCGCCGCAAGGCCGGCGGCAAGACCACGCTCGCGCAGGGAGAGGAGCTCTCGCGCCGCATCGCCGGAAAGGCGGTCGTCATCGCGCGGCGCGGCGCTCTGCCGCTGCCCGTGCCGCGCGGGCCGGGCACTCTCGTCGTGATTCCGGATTTCCGCGAGGCACGCGCGCGCTTCACCTTCGAAGGCGGACCCGCGGGACCCGAGGCGCTCGTGCGCCGGCTCGCGCGCGGCTGCGCCGTCGCGCGCGCGCCGATCGAGACGACCGCGCTCGGAACTCTGCCCGTGCTCGCGAAGAAAGCGGACCGCGTCGTGTTCCTCTGCTTCGAGGCGCGCCGCTTCCCCGGCCAGAAAGCCGCGCTCGAGGCGCTCGCGAAGGCCGCTCCGCGCAAGACCGCCGCCGTCCTCATCCGCTCGTCGTGGGACCTCGATCTGCTCCCGCGCGAGACGACCGCCGTCGACGCCGCCGGCTACCGCCTCGTCAGCCTCGAGGCCGCCCTCTCGAAGACATTGGAGACAAAATGAACGTCCTTCTCGCCGCCGTCCTCGCCTCCTGCGCCGCCGCCTCCGAGCCCGCGCCCGCCGCCCCGGCCGCTCCCGCCGCCGCTCCGACGGCCGGCGCGACCGTCACGATGATCAAGGACCGCTTCATCGAGGCCGTCGAGACGCCCGCGAAGAACAAGGCGCTCGAGCAGCTCGCGAAGACCGCCCCCGCGTCCGGCTCGGACGTCGCCGGGCTCTTCGATTTGTTCTCGCGCTTCCCCGATCCCGCCGTGCGCAAGGCGGTAATGGACTCGCTCGCGCTGCTGACGCCCGACCGGCCGCAGCTCGAGCCGCTGTTCATCAACTACCTCAAGCAGCCCGAGGCCGAAGCCCAGCTCTACGGCATCAACGGCGCGTTCCGCCTGAAGGCGCGGTCCGCGCTTCCGCTGATCCGCTCGATCGCGGCGCGCAAGTTCGAGTCGGCGTCGCTCTCCGACGCGACGATGCTCTCCGAGCGCCACGCGTGGTGGACGCAGTACGAGGCGCTCTCGGTGCTCGCGCAGTGGGAGCCCGAGGCCGCCTACTCGAACACCAAGCGCCGCGCCGAGGAGAGCCCCGCCGTCGGGCGCCTGCTCGGGCGCTTCTACTGGAAGAAGACCCTGCCCGAGCTCAAGAGCTGGTCCGCGTCGGCGAATCCGCTCACGCGCGAGCGCGCCGCGCAGGCCGCCTCCGCCGCGATCGAGCCCGCCGACGCGCGCGCGACGCGCGACGAGATGTTGAAGCTGCTGCGCGATACGAAGGCCGACGCCGAGCTCCGCCACCAGATCGCTCTCAAGGTCGGCATGTCCTCGACCGACGAGGAGGCCGAGCAGCTCGTCGCCGAGCACGACGCGCAGAAGACCGACGCCGAGCGCCTGTACTGGGCCGCGGCCGCGTTCGCCTCGCGCAGCCCGAAGGCCGTTCCGCTGCTCGCCCGCTACGCCGCGAACTCGGCCGACGAGGTCATGAGCAAGGGCGCCGAGAACCAGCTCGTGGACATGGTCGGCGCGGCCGAGGCCGCGAAGCTCGTCGAAGCCCAGAAAGCGCCGAAAAAATAAGCGCTTAGTCCGCGGGAACGCCCCCTTTTCCCCCGCCCCGCGGGATATTTGCTAGTCTAGCTCCATGGCTGGACTTTTCTGGTTCGCGGC
>CAYVFO010000075.1:0-13102 GCA_964450975.1 uncultured Elusimicrobia bacterium
GTGGCGGCGCCTGCACAACTTCAAGGCCGGCTACACGTTCGACTCCCAGCTTTAAAGCAAGGACTCGGCCGGCAACGACACGATCAACCAGCGCGCGCACGCCGATTACGAGTACAAGGGCGCCTACGGCACGACCGTCCAGGTCGGCGACCGCTACGAGAACACGACCGACCAGGCGTTCTCTCAGCTCATCGAGCGCAACCGCCGCTGGCAGAACACTCTCTTCGCGATCGTCGACTACAGCCCGGAGAACGGCAAGCTCGCCGGCGGCGTCGACGTGCAGCACACCGCGATCAAGTACCTCGGACCGGCGATCGCCCGCCTGCTCAACCGCTACGAGCAGAGCGCCGGCGGCCACGTCGGCTACATGGTGCAGCCGAAGACGAAGGCCTACGTGTCCTACCATCGCTCGGTCACGCACTACACGATCACCCGCGATCGTGTCGCCAACGAGCAGGACAAGAACAGCAAGGCGCACGACTTCGGCGTCGGCGTCACGGGCCAGATCGCGCCCAAGGTCAAAGGCCGCATCGAGGGCGGCTTGACCTACCGCGAGTACGACGAGGCTCCGATCGGCGGCGTCACGCGCATCTCGCGCAACACGACGGCTCTCGTCAACCTCACGTATCAGCCCTCCGACCGCACGGACATCATCCTCAACGCCGTCCGCCGCCTCCAGGAGTCCGTGTCCGGCTCGAACCGCTTCTACATCAGCAACACCGTCTCGCTCGACTGGAAGCACAAGCTCCCGCGCAAGTTCTCCGTCGGCCTCAACGGCGCCTACGGCCAGGACAAGTACCCGGACACGCAGCTCGTCGTCACGGGCGCGCGCGGCGATCGCCGCGACGACCTCTATCAGGTCGGCGGCTGGATCGAGTACGACATCCAGCAGTGGCTCTCGACGGGCATCTCGCACATCTTCCGGGAGCGCAACTCGACCTTCTCGGGCGAGTTCAACTACCAGGTCCAGCAGACCGCCTGGAACGTGGCGCTGAAGTTCTAATCCCTGTAAATCAGTTCGGATGATCCGAACCGCGATTTTCGCCGCCGCGCTGGCCCTCGCTTCGTCCTGCGGGGGCCTTCGCGTCACTGAGGGCGCGCCGCCCGAGCCGTCCTCGCCCGCGGGCTCCGCGCCCGCCTCGGCCGATCCGGGCCTCACGCCGGAGCAGCAGAAGGCCGCCTCCGAGAAGGAAGCCTCGGAGATCTCGGCGGCCCTCCAGCAGGTCGTCAAGGCGAAGACCGACTACCGCATCTCCTCGGCCGACCTCATCGCGGTGACCGTCTATCAGGACGCCGAGATGAGCCGCAAGGTCCGCGTCAACGCCAACGGCACGGTCTCGATGCCGCTGATCGGAGCGGTCAAGGTCGGCGGCATGACCTTGATCGAGGCGCAGGCGGCGATCGAGTCGAAGCTCGGCAAGTTCCTCGTCAGCCCCCAGGTCTCGCTGTTCATCGAGGAGTACGGCAACAAGACTATCTACGTGATGGGCGAGGTCCAGAAGCCCGGCTCCTACCCGATCCCGACCGAGTCGCGCATGACCGTCCTCGAGGCCATCTCGACCGCGGGCGGCTTCACGCCGATCGCCGCTCAGGACCGCGCGCGCGTGCTCCGCAACGTCAACGGCCAGAGCGTCACCTACACGATCAACACGAAGGAGATCACCTCCGAGGGTCAGAAGGAGAAGGACATGGTCCTCGAGCCGAACGACGTCATCTACGTCCCGCAGAGCTTCTTCTAAGACATGGCCGAGACCGATCTCGAAGTCGACTTCGACCTCGCGCACTACCTCTCCGTCCTCTCGCGCCGCCGCTGGATCGTCCTCCTGATCGCGGCGGCCGTGTTCGCCGGGGCCGTGTGCTACGCCGTTTACTGGCCGCCGATCTTCCGAGCCACGACGGTCCTCAACATCGAGCGCGAGGGCGGCGGCAGCGCCCCCGGCCAGGGCCTCGTCGAGGTCCAGGACGACGACTACTTCGGCACGCAGTTCAAGCTGATCACGAGCCAGACCGCGCTGCGGCGCGTCTTCACCGATCTCAACCTCGCGGCCTCGAAGGATCTCAACAACCTGACCTCGCTCGGCAAGGCGATCACCGTGGTCCAGGTGCCGCGCACGCGCCTGTGCCGCGTCCAGGTCGAGAGCCAGGACCCGCAGCTCGCGATGAAGGTCTCCGCGGCGATCTCGATGCACTTCGTCGAGCAGAACCTCAACAGCAAGCTGTTCATGTCGAAGGACGTCCTCGACGCGCTCCAGCAGCGAACGCGCGGCTCCGACTCCGAGAAGGTCAACCAGTCTCTCCCGTCCGTCGTCAACAACAAGCTCGTCCAGGACATCAAGGCGCAGATCTTCGAGGGCGAGGCCCACCTCGCCGATCTGCGCATGAAGTACACGGACAGCCACCCCGCGGTCATCTCGCTCAAGTCGCGCCTGGCGTCGATGCACAAGGTCCTCAACATCGAGGTCGACAACATCGTCTCGAGCCTCAAGACCGAGCTCTCCGGCCAGCTGCGCGCCAACAACGTCCGCATCATCGACATGCCGACTTTGCCGGACAACCCGGTCCGCCCGCGCAAGGCGCTCGCGCTCGTCTTCGGACTCCTCGGCGGCTTCGCGCTCGGCGCGCTGACCGCGCTCCTCGTCGAGATGCTCGACCAGACCGTGCGCACTCAGGACGACGTCGAGCGCCGCCTCGGACTGCCGTTCCTCGGCTTGATCCCGTTCGCGCGCCACAAGAAGGGCGAGGCGATCTACGCTCCCTTGATCTCGACGGACGTCTCTCTCCTCAGCGAGTCCTTCCGCAACCTGCGCACGATGACCGGCTTCGCCGAGGCCGTCGCGGGCGAGCCGATCATCCTCATGACGAGCTCGGTGCAGGAGGAGGGGAAGAGCTTCGTCGCGAGCAACCTCGCGGTCGCGATGGCGCAGCTCGGCCAGAAGACTTTGATCGTGGACGGCGACCTCCGCCGGCCGCGCCAGCACGGCAATCTGCGCGCCTCGAGCGAGAGGGGGCTCACGGATTATCTCTCCGGGGACGTCACCGATCCGGCCGAGCTCGTCCAGAAGACCGAGATCAAGCACCTCGACATCATCACGTGCGGCCAGCGGCCGCCGAATCCCGCGGAGCTCCTGAACACCGACCAGCTCGCGCAGTTCGTCGCGTGGGCGCGCGGCAAGTACGCGCGCGTCATCGTGGACTGCCCGCCCGTGTTCCCGATCAGCGACATCCTCCTGTGGGGCCGGCACGTCAAGCCGGCGATCTTCGTGACGCGCTTCGGCCGCACGCGGGTTCCTTTGATCCTGACCGCGTGCGCCCGCCTGCGCGGCAGCGGCATCAAGCTCCTGGGCGGCGTGATCAACGGCGCGCGCCTCGGGACGATGACCTACGCCGACGGCCGGTACTACGAGGCGTACTACCGGGACTACGTCGACGCGGAGAAAGGAAAAGAGCGCCGTTCATGACGGCGCGCGTCCCCTCCGCGGCGCTGGAGGGCCTTCTCTACGCGCTGCTCGCCTTCGCGCCCCTCGCGTTCGGCTGCGTCGAGCCCTGGTCGCGCGCCGCGCTCGAGATCATGGCCTTCGCGCTCGCGCTCGGCTGCTTCCTGCGCGGCCATAAGCCCGCGGGCGCCGTCGCCGAGTGGTTCTGGCTGTTCCCCGCGGCCTTCGCGGTGCTCGGAGCCGTCCAGTCGCTGACGCCGGTCTCCGCCGACTTCCCGCGCCCCTTCGGGCCGTTCACCGTCGCCGCCGACGCCACGCGCGCCTCCGCGCTGCTCTGGGCCGCGCACGCGGCGATCCTCTGGAGCGTCCCGCAGGTGATCTCCGACCATCGCGCCGCGCGCCGCTTCGCGCGCGTCCTCTTCGGGCTCGGCGCGGCCCTCGCCGCCCAGGGCGTCCTGCAGTCGTTCACGGGCGGCGGGCGGATCTACTGGATCCGCGAGACGGGCCTCGCGACCTCGTTCGCGTCGTGGTACAACAAGGATCACGCGGCGAACTTCTTCCTGATGGCTCTCGCGCTGGGCCTGGGCGTCCTCGCCTCGAAGCCGCGCGATTGGCCCGCCGTCGACGGGCCGTCGTCCGACTACGTCAAGGAGGCCTCGGCCCTCGCCGGGCTGTGCGCCGTCATCCTCGCGGCGGTCTTCGTCTGCGGCTCGCGCGGCGCGCTGCTCGCGATGCCGCTCGCCGCGGCCCTCGTGGGCTTCGCGGCCTCCGGCTTCGCTCCCGACGCCGGCGCCCGCCGGCTGAGGGCCGCCGCCTACGTCGCCGCCGCCGCGGCCTGCGTCTGGTTCTGCTTCCGCGTCGTCGGCTCCGCCGCGTCGGCCGGCGCGATGACGGACCGCTCGATTGCGATGCGCTTCTTCATGTACGGCGACGCCCGCGCCTGGCTCGCCGACGCGCCGCTGTTCGGGACGGGGCTCGGCAGCTTCGAGACGGTCTACCCCGCCTACCAGGACCCGGGCTTGGGCGGCCTCGCCGCGCACGCGCACAGCGACTGGCTCGAGCTCGCGCTCGAGACGGGCCTGCCCGGCTTGGCTCTCGCGCTCACCGCCGCTTTCGTGCTCGCCGTGTCGGCCGGGCGGACCTGGCTCAAGGCGGCCTCTCGCGAGATGCGCGCGCTCATCGGCGGCGCTCTCGCCGCGGCGGCCGCGTTCTCGGTCCACGCGCTCTTCGACTTTCCGCTGCAGATTCCGGGCAACGCCGCGGTGTTCATGGCCGTGTGCGGCTTCCTGCTGTCGGCGCCGCTGTGGGCCGACAAGAACGCGCCGGCCGACAAGGCCGCTCCGCCGCCCGTATGGGCGGCGGCCGCCGCGGTCGCGTGCGCGGTCATGCTCGCCGGCTGGGCGGCGCGTCCCGCGGACGCCGATCCGAAGGCGCTGCGCCGGCTCGGGGCCAACGCGTTCCTCGCGGCGGGCGGGGGGGCTTCGCCGTCGGCGCCGGGGCTGCGCTCGGCCCTCGCGCTCGCGCTCGAGTCCTCGGCCCAGCGCCCCTACGACTACAAGGCCCTCGAGCTCGCCGCCGGGGTCCTCGCGCGGCTCGGTCGCCCGGGCGACGCCAACGAGTACTACGAGCGCGCGCGCGCCGTGAGGTTCACGCCGCTCGTCGTGGGCCAGGGACGGGAGAACCCGTGAGCGTCAGGCTCCCCAACCCCCTCGTGGCGATCGCCTGGTGCGCGTTCCTGCTGCCCGACCGTCTCGCGCCGGGCCGTCTCGACCTGCCGCTCGCCGCGCTCGCCGCCGCCGCGGGCGCCGCGAGCCTGTGGACGATGCCCGCGCCGTGGGAGTCGCGCGGGCCGGCGTGGCGCGCGGCCGCCGTCGCGGCCGCGCTGCAGCTCCTCTGGATCCTCTCCTACCTGTTCGCGCTCGCCTTCAAGGGCGCCCAGACCGGGCCGCTCGACTGGCTCGACCTGCCCCGCTGGGCCCTGCTCGGAGTCTTCGCGGTCCATCTGATCCGCCACCACGGCCCGGCCGTGCGCGAGGCGACGGAGACGGCGATGGCCGCGTCGGCCTACGCGTCATTCCTCGTGTTCGACTCGCCGCGCGAGCGCTTCGCGGCCGCCGCGCTGACCTTGTGCTGGCAGCTGCTCTTCTCGCGCTCGCGTCTGCGCCTCGCGCACGCGGCCGCCGCGCTCGCCGCGCTCGCGATGGCCGGAGCCGCGCCCGCCGTCGCGGCGGCGCCGGACGTCCTGCGCCTGATCCGCGCCTCGCCGCTTCTCGGCTGGGGCCCCGCGCGCTACGAGCTGCTGTCGGCGACGAGCCCGCAGTACCTGCATTGGCTCGCGCGCGGCGGCTGGCTCGGCGGCGTCGTCCTCGCCTACGGCCTCCTCTCTCTGGTCCGCTCGCTGCTGCGCACGGAGGACGACCTCCGGCGGCGCGCCGCCGTCGGCGCCTTCCTGCTGCTGCTCGCGGCGCTGCTGCTGACCGGACCGCTGCTCGACGGCTACCGCTTCCCGATCATGGCGGCGTTCCTGCTCGCCGCGCTCCACGACTCGCGCGAGGATCCCGCGTGAAGACCGCGCTCCTGCTCGCCGCGGCGTTCCCGGTCGGCCTGCTCGGTCCCGTATCCCCGCGCGTCGAGGCCGAGGCGGCGCGCCTCGGCTTCGCGATCGTCGAGACCGCGCCCGAGGGGGCGGCGTCGGCCTCCGCCGCTTCTCCGTCGGCCACGGGCGGCGAGATCGCGGCCGACTGGACCTCCCTTCGCCTGCGCGCGGCGCTCGCCGCCGCGGACGGCTCGCGCGGCTTCTTCGTCAGGCTCCCGGCCCCTCCGGCCGGCCGCGATCTGCTCGACTTCCCCGAGGATTGGCAGGCGCCGGCGCGCGCGCTTCGCGAGCTGGCGTCCATGCGCCCGGTGATCGAGCGCGGCGCGGCGGCCGAGCCGCCCGTCGCGGCGCCCGGAGCCCGCTCCCGCGCCTGGCGTCATCGCGGCCGGCTCTACGCCGTCTACGTCAACGACTCCACCGCCCCCGTTCCGCTCGACGCCGCCGCTCTCGACGGCTTCCGCGCGCTCTTCGAGCCACGCTCGAGCCCGCGCGAGGCGCTGGAGCGCTGCGGCGGCGGCGTCTGCCTTCCCGCGGGCCGCGTTCTGTGGCTCGAGGGACGGCCTCTGTGAGCGTCGCCGGCCGCGTCATCAAGAGCTCGATCTTCCGGAACATCGAGCTCTTCGCGCTGCTCGGGCTCTCGTTCTGGATCACGCCGGTGATCGTGCGCGCGCTCGGCGAGCGGCAATACGGCCTCTGGGTCCTGGTTCTCGCGTTCATGGGGTACTACAACCTCATGAACTACGGTGTCTATGCCGCCGCGCAGCGCTACATCGCCAAGTCCCTCGGCGAGGGCGACCACGCCGAGATCAACCGCGTCGCGAACACGGGCTTCTTCCTGCTGACCGGAATCGGGCTCGCGACCGTCGTCGCGACTCTGCTCGCGGCGGCCGCCTGCTCCTGGTTCATGACCGATCCCGCGGAGATCGCCCAGTTCCGGCATATCCTGCTCGTGCTCGGCGTGACGACGGGGATCGGCTTCCCGCTGAACCTCTTCGGCGGCATCCTCACGGCCAACGTCCGGCACGACGTCATCTCCGTCGTCTCCATCGCGAAGTCGATCGGAACGAACGCCGCGATCTGGCTGCTGCTGCGCGAAGGCCGCGGCCTCGAGGCCGTCGCCGAGGCCACCGCGTTCTTCGCCTTCGCTCAGAACGTCGCGCTGTTCTTCGCGTGCCGGAGCCTGATGCCGTACATCCGCATCCGGCTGCGCGAGTGGGACCTCTCCCGCGCGCGCGCGATGTTCGACTACGGCTGGAAGATCTTCGCGAGCCAGATCGGAGAGATCCTCCGGTTCCAGCTCGACTCGGCGCTCATCGCGGGCTTCCTGAGCGCGGCCGCGCTCACCCCGTTCTCGATCGGCGTGCGCCTCGTCGACGGCTTCCAGAGCCTCATCGGTGCCACCACCGGCATGCTGACGCCGGTCTTCAGCCAGTACGAGGGCCGCGGCGACTTCGACGGCATGCGCGAGGCGCTCCTCAAGGCGACCCGCTTCACCGCGCTCCTGTCGGCCTTCGTCGCGATGAGCCTGCTCTTCTACGGGGAGGCCTTCATCCTCCGGTGGATGGGGCCGGGCTTCGAGTCGAGCCACGTCGTCACCTCGATCTTCGCGCTCGCGTTCATGTGCTACTTCCCGATGTCGCCCGGCGTCCAACTGCTGTACGGCCTCTCGAAGCACGGCCCGTACGCGGCGCTCAACGCCGGCGGGGGCGTCTTGAACCTCGTCATGAGCGCGTTCCTGATCCAGCGGTTCGGCATGTACGGCGCCGCGCTCGGGACCGCCGCGGAGATCGTCCTCGTCCGCCTGACGATCCAGCCGCGCTACATCTGCGAGGCGGCGGGGCTCAGCGTGCGCGCGTACCTCCTCGAGGCCGTCCTGGGCACCGCGCTCAAATCCGCGGTCGTCCTCTGCGCGATCTACGGGCTGATCCGCGGGTTCATCCTGCCGGACTACTTCCGGCTGACCTTGTGCGTCGCGGCGCAGGCCGCGCTGTTCGCGCCGGCCGCGTACTTCCTCATCTTGGGCGAGGGAGAGCGCGCCTACGTCGCCGGCATGATCAAGGGACGGAGGCGCGCGTGAAGGTCGCCGTCCTCGTCCAGGCGCACAAGGACCTGGAGCTCGTCAACCGCCTCGTCGGCGCGCTCGTTCATCCGGGAATCCAGGTCTACGTGAGCATGGACGCGAAGGCCGACGTCGATCTCTCGCGGCTGGATGCTCGCGCGCGCTTCGTCGAGCGGCGGCGGACGATCTACTGGGGCTCCTTCGAGCTCGTCGAGTCGACCATCGACTCGCTCGAGCGCATCCTGCGCGACGGCGACTGCGGGCACGTGATCAACGTCAGCGGGCAGGACTATCCGGTCTGGAGCTCGGGCCGCATCGTCGACTTCCTGGCGAACGCGGGGGGCCGGAGCTTCGTCCAGCACGAGCCGCTCGGGCCCGGCGGGTGGAGCGGGGCGGCCGACCGCGTCGAATACCACCACTACGAGGGGCCCTCGAGGACGAAGCGGGCCTTCTTTCGCACGGTCCGCGGCGCCATGCGCGCGCTCGGCATGAAGCGGACCATGCCGGGCGGGCTGGCTCCCCACGGGGGACCGAACTGGCATATCCTGTCGCGGGAGGCGGCGGCGGCGTGCGTCGAATTTGCCGCGGCGCGTCCCGACTACGTCGAGTTCATGCGGACCGTCGGAATCCCGGACGAGGTGTTCTTCCACACGATCCTGCTCAATTCGCCGCTGCGCGCGGCGATCGTCAACGACAACCACCGCTACGTCGACTGGTCGGAGAGGCGCCCTAATCCGAAGATCCTGACCGCCGCGGACCACCCCGCGATCGCAGCTTCGGGAAAGATGTTCTGCCGCAAGATGGACCGCGCCGTCAGCGGCGACCTCATGGACATGCTCGACGCCGGGAGGAAGGCGTGAGCGGCAGGAGGTGGCACGCGGCTTTCCCGATAGGCTCGGTCCTGTTCGTCGCGATGTTCTTCTCGACCTGGGGCTCCGGCATGCAGAAGGTCAGCCCGGTGGATCTCTCGAAGGTCTTCCCGGTCCTGTCTCTCGTCGTCATCCTTTACGCGCTTTTGTTCGTGAAGCGGAAGCTCGTCTTCCCGCGCGCCTTCAACTGGTTCCTCGCGTTCTACGCCGTCCACGGTATCATCACTTATACGCTGATCTTTCCCGAGGAGCTGTCCTTCGGCTCCTTCGGCTCGTCGCTGCAGGGCGAAGGCTTCGTTTCGGTCAACGAAGGCTCGGGAATCATCCTGGCGCGCATCGGGATCTTCGCGGTCTTCGGCCTCGCCTTCGCCTCCCTGATGTGGGACCGCGCGCGCGTTCAGCTCGCCGCGCTCGGCTACGGCGCCGGCCTGCTCGCGGTCCTCGCTCTCGGCGGCTACGTATCGAACGACACCAGCATGAGGACGGCGTCCGCCGAGGTGCGAAACGCCGGCGGCTTCCTCGACCCGAACTCGTTCGGCTTCTCCGGCCTCACCGCCGTGTGCCTCGCGATGCTCGCCTGGTCGGGAGCGCGCAACCCGCGCCTCAAGGCCGCGCTCGGCGCCGTCGGCATCGTCGGCGGCCTCGCGATCCTTCAGAGCGGTTCGCGCTCGGCGATGATGGGCGTCCTCTTCGCCTTCATCGTGATCATGGTGTTCACCGACAGCCCAGGCGGCCATGCGATTTGACGGTCATAATTCCGTCATGCAGAGGAGACACCACCACAAGGCCGGCGCCGCCCTCGGGGAATTCCGCGCTCCCGACGAATCCTGGAAGGACAAGACCTTGCCGCCGGGGACGCCGATCCTGATCGTGGAGGACGAGCCCGAGCTGCGGTCAGCCCTCAAGCGCATGCTCGGCCGCTACGACTGCCGCGTCATCGAGGCCTCGAACGGAGAGGAAGCCCTCGCCGCCGCCCTCGCCGAGGCGCCGCACGCGATCGTCAGCGACTTCGAGATGCCCGGCTGCAACGGCTTCGAGATGATCCGCCGCATGCGCCAGCACGACGCGCTCCTCCACGTGCCCGTTTTGATGCTCACCGGCAGTCCGCGCGCCTTCAACATGGCCGAGTCCCTCGAGTGCGAGGTCCTCGCCTTGCTGCGCAAGCCCGCCGGCGCCTCCGCCGTCGTCGACTCTCTCGGCCGCGTCCTCGGAGCCCGCCTGCCCGAGCGCGCCGTGCCCGAGCCCGAGGAAGCCGCGCCCGAGGCCAAGGAAGCCGATCCGCGCAAGGCCGAAGCCGAGCTCCAGAGCCTCCTCGGACGCGCCGCCCACTGCGACGTCGAGACCGAGCGCCAGGGCTCCGACATGCACGAGGCCGCCGCCGACGCCGCCCCGATCATCAAGATGGTCGACGCGATCCTCGGCCTCGCGGTCGACAAGAAAGCCTCCGACGTCCACATCGAGCCGCAGGAGAAGGCCGTGCGCGTGCGCTTCCGCGTGGACGGCTCGCTCGTCCCGCAGCTCGAGGTGCCGTCCTCGATGTCCTCGCCGATGGCCGCGCGCCTGAAGATCATGGCGAGCCTCAACATCTCCGAGCGCCGCGTTCCGCAAGACGGCCGCTTCCGCGTGCGCCTGCCCGACGGCCGAAAGCTCGAGGTGCGCCTGAGCACTTTGCCCTCGCGCTACGGCGAGAAGATCGTCATGCGCCTGCTCGGCCAGTCGCGCATCTCCGGCGACCTGCGGTCGATGAAGATCAACCAGCGCGACCTCGACGCGATGCAGTCCGCGCTCGCGAACCCGAACGGCCTCGTCCTCGTGACCGGCCCGACGGGCTCCGGCAAGACGTCCACTCTCTACACGATGCTCGCCGCGCTCAACACGCCCGAGCGCAACATCGTGACCGCCGAGGATCCCGTCGAGTACGAGCTCCCGGGCGTCACCCAGGTGACCGTGAGGCCCGACATCGGCCTGACGTTCGCGAAGGCGCTGCGCGCGTTCCTGCGCCAGGACCCCGACGTCATCCTCGTCGGCGAGGTCCGCGACCAGGAGACGGCGGACATCGCGCTCAAGGCGTCGGTGACCGGCCACCTCGTGCTCTCGACTCTCCACACCAACGACGCGGTCACGTCCGTCACGCGCCTCGTCGACATGGGCGTGCCGGCGTACATGGTCGCGGCCGCGGTGCGACTCGTCGTCGCCCAGCGTCTGGTGCGCTCGCTCTGCATGCACTGCCGCGAGGCCTGGACGCCCACGGACTCCCAGACGCGCTGCCTCACGAAGGACGAGACGCGCCGCCTGAACATGATCTGGTCGCCGAAGGGCTGCGCGCGCTGCGCGGGCACCGGCTACCAGGGCCGGCAGGCCGTCATGGAAGTGCTTCCTATCCGCTCGGCCCCGATGCGCGAGGCGATCACGCGCGGCGTCTCGCCCGACTCCCTTCGGGGCCTCGCTTTGAGCGAAGGCATGCGTCCCCTTCGCCGCGCCGTGCTCGAGCTGGTCGAGCGCGGCGAGACGTCGCTGACCGAGGCGCTGAAAATCATAGTCGACGAGTAGCGGTGTTTTTTCGCATGATTTCCGCATGAAGCGGATCATGCTCGCCGTCTCGCTGCTCGCCGCGTCCGTTCCCGCGCTCGCCGCCACGGAGCAGTACGGCGGCTTCGCCGCGTTCGCGGACGAAGGCTCGCTCAAGCCCTTTTCGCGAGACTTGGGCTCGGTGCTCGGCGCGGCGACCTTCCAGAGCGGCCGCTCGCTCGGCCTCACCGGCTTCGACGTCGGCGCGCGCTTCGGCGGCCAGTTCTACCCGTCGAAGGGCAACAACATCCTGCGCAACAACGGCGTCAAGCTCTTCGGCATCCCGTGGATCCAGGCCGAGGTCGGCATGCCCTTCAAGCTCTCCGGCTTCATCCGCGGCACCTCGTACCAGGGCCTGACGGTCGCGGGCGGCGGCATGCGCTACGGCCTCTACGCCGCGTCGGACAAGCCGTGGGCGCCGCAGGTCCTCGTGTCGGCCTCCGCGCACGCGGTCGTCCACCGCGACTTCTCCGCCTCGCACTACGGCGTCAACCTCGTCTGCTCCGCCGGCACGCCGGTGTGGGCGCCCTACGCGGGCGTCGGCTTCGACCGCGTCCGCCTCGCGGTGCGCCAGTCCACGCTCGATCCGACGCTCAACGGCCGCGACGTCTCGACGCTCGAGAGCCGCTTCACGCTCGGCGTGCGCGTGACGCCGTATCAGTTCACCTACCTGAGCCTCGCGGGCACGATGACGCGCGGCCAGGGCGGCGCGGAAGTCGGCGCCGGCGTCCGCTTCTAAGCGCTTGACCGCGCGCCGCGCCGCCGCGGCCTCGGCTTCCCTCGCCGCGCTGGCGTCGATCCTCGTCTTCCTGCCGTCTTTGCGCGGCGCGTTCGTCTCCTGGGACGACGACCTCTTCCTGCTCGGCGAGACCGGCTGGCGCGGCGTCGGCCCCGAGAATTGGGCGTTCGCCTTCAAGGCGACGACCGGCTCGGTGTGGCAGCCGCTCGCGTGGCTGACCTACGGCCTCGACCACGCGCTCTGGGGCCTCGACCCGTTCGGCATCCACCTGACGACCGTTCTCCTGCACGCCGCGGCCGCCGCGCTCGTCGCGCTTCTGTTCCTGGAAATGCCGGGCCCGAAGGAAGGCCCGCGCGCGTTCGCGGGCGCGGCGATGGCCGCGCTGTTCTTCGCGCTTCATCCTCTGCGCGTCGAGTCGGTCGCGTGGGCCGCCGAGCGCCGCGACGTCTTGAGCGGCATGCTGACGTTCGGTTGTTTGCTCGCGTATCTCAAGGGCCGCGCCCGGTGGGCGATCGCGCTTCACGCGTTGGCCTGTCTCGCGAAAGCCCAGGCCGCGATGGTTCCGTTGTTTCTCGTCGTGCTGGATTATTACCCGCTCCGTCGAAAATATTCCGCGCGTCGTTACGCGCCGTTCGTTCTCGCTTCGATCCTCACCGTGCTCATGGCGAATTGGGCCCAGAACCGAATCCGTTGGCCTTTGATTCAGCACGGAGTCGTCGAAAGAATCGCGCAGTCGTTCTACGGTCTCGCCTTCTACGTTTGGAAATCCGTGCTGCCGACCGGCCTTGCTCCCCTGTATGAACTGCGCACGCCGCTGGATTGGAAGACGTTTCCGTT
>CAYVFO010000076.1:0-1039 GCA_964450975.1 uncultured Elusimicrobia bacterium
CGCAGGATCGTCGCCGGCAGGCCGGGCAGGAGGCGAGGCGCGATGAAGAACGCGATCGCCGCGAGCACGTACACCGCGATGATGGGCGTCAGCGCCGCGGGGAAGGGCGTGTCGCCGTAGGCCTTCGTCGTCGCGGCCATGAGGCCGTAGCCGAAGGAGGTCATCGCGTTGAACAGCGACGAGCTCACGCCGAAGGTGGCCGAGACCGTCTTCGGGTCGGAGTTCGTGCTGATGTACGCGTTGATCGAGGAGACGAACGGGCCGACGAAGAGGCCGAGGAGCATCATCGAGGCGAAGATTCCGGGATAGAAGCCCCAAGACAGCGCCACGCCGACGGCGGCCATCAGGCCGACGCCGAAGAACTGGATCCAGCCCTTGTTCGTCAGGCGCGACGTCAGCGAGATCAGGCCCGCGCCGACCGCGAGCGCGGCGGCGACGGCGAGGAAGGAGCCGGGGAAGAGGCGCAGGCCCACCCAGACCGCCGCGAGGCCGAGCACGCCGGCCTGCAGGAGCTTCTCGGCGCCGAAGGAGCGGCCGAACATCTTCACCTCGGGCAGGCGCGCCATGCTGGCGTTGGAGAGCAACTGGCCGAAGAAGAACGCGCCGAGCAACTGGCCGTAGATCAGCGCCTTCGCGCCGAGCGACGCGGCGATCAGCGGCATGACGAGGTTCTGGAACGGGTAGATGAGGCCGGCGGCGAGAGCGGAGAAGATCAGGGCGTTGCGGATCTTCGGAGTGGACATCACCGACTTGAAGGTCGCGGTGCGCGAGATCCAGTAGAGAAGCGCGCCGGCCATCCAGAGCGGCGACCCGATGCCGGTGCCGATGATCGGCAGCGCGAAGGGCAGGCCCCACTGGTAGACGGCCATCGTCACGCCGAAGATGCCCATCTCCTTCCAGAACTTCTTGACGAACTCCTTGGCGCGCTGGAGGAACGGGGCCGCCTTCTCCTTCGCGGCGGTCACGATGTTGGCGATCTTCGGGATTTTCCAGAGGTTGAGGAAGACGAGGCCGACGTTGACGGCGGCCGAGATCCAGA
>CAYVFO010000076.1:1049-13067 GCA_964450975.1 uncultured Elusimicrobia bacterium
CGGCGTCATCGGATCCATCGCGTCGACGAGGCCGCCGATCTGGCCGATCGAGCCGAGGATCACCTGGAGGACGAAGTAGATCGAGAAGCCGATCGTCGTCAGGTTGCCGATGTGCAGCCACGAGCGGCTCTCCTTCGGGTCGGTGATCGCGAAGCGGCGCGTGTAGGCGGTGCGGCTCGTCATGAGCAGCGAAAACTGCCAGCCGTTGGCGATCGAGGCGATCAGGAGCGGCCAGAAGGAGATCATGCCGGTCAGCGCCATCACGGGCAGCGCGACGGTGAGCACGGCGCGCAGCGCCGAGAGGATCGCGAGGCCCTCGCGCGGGGCGTAGCGAGTGGCGATCATGCCCGACAGCGGTCCGAGGGCGATGGCGGCGAGCGGCCCGAGCGCCATGAGCACGCCGTAGGTCACGGCGCCGACGGCGGGGATGACGACCATCGGGTACGCGATCGAGGTCATGATGAACACCGACATGCTGATCGCGTCCTGGATGTACATCCACTTGAGCGCCTTCGCGCCGGTCGCGGCGTCCGGCTGCGCGGGCTGCGCCGCGGGAGCGGGGACGGCCGGCTTGTCGGAGTCGGCGGGAGCGGAGAGGAACTTGTCGCCGGGCTTGAGGCCCGTGCCGACGAGCGCGACGGGCGTCGGAACCGAGAGCTTGCCTTCCGTCGAGGCGGCGGACGAGGCGGGCGTCAGCGCCTGCGGGACCATCTCGACGCCCTTCGGCGTCTGGACGGAGGCCGCGGGGCCGCCCGTGATGGAGCCGAGGATGCGGCGCGCGCCGGTGAACATCGTCTCGAGGAACGTCGCCTTGTCGGACTCGTTGGCGGCGGCCGAGAGAGTCTCGCCGGCGATGGCGAGCTGGCCCTTCGCGTCGGTCGCGGGCGTCTTCGCGGCGTCGATCGTCTTCGCGCCGGCGACGTCGATCGACGGGGCGGACTTCGACGGGATCGGGGAGAGCGGCAGCGCCGGGATCGGCGACATGCGGCGCGCCTCGAAGGAGGCGGCGGCGCCGGGAGCGTTGATCAGCGCGGTCGGGACGACGCCGTTGACGAGAGAGGGAGCCGCGACGGCCGCGCCGCTCAGGACGGGCGCGCCGATCGACGGGACGGAGAGCGAGGGATTGAGGCCGAGACCGGCGGAAAGGGCGTTCGGCGAGAGAGGCGCCATGCCCTGGCCGTTCGCGCCGAAGCGCGGCACGACGGGGACGCTTCCGGTCGTTCCCGCGGCGCCGTTGACGATCACCTGCGCGGCGGCCTGATACGGAGCGAGGCCGGGCGTGAAGGCGAGGGTCAGGAAGGCGAGGAGGGAAGCGATGGTTTTCTTCATCTATATAGATGATAACCGGGTCACGCCCCCGGCGGTTGGGCCCTCGGGCCCCCCCAAAATAGACAAGGGACCCACCGATTTTGGGCCCCCCTTTCCGAGGGATATGTTCTAGGATGGCGGCGTTGGTCAGGCCGTTCCTGGAGGCTCGCCATGACCCGACTTTCGGCTCTCGCCGCCCTGCTGGTGGCCGTTTCCGCGACCGCGAACCCCCTCGCCGAGCTCAAAGCGGCCGCCGCGGCCGGTAAAGACGCCCCCGCCGTCCGCGTCCCCCACGCCAGGCCCTCTCCGAAGCACCCGGGCCACGACGACGGCCGCGAAACCGCCGCGCAGGCCTGCTCGCAGGCGGCCTTCGACTCCGACCGGCAGGAGTGCATCCGCATCGTCAGCCAGGCGCGCTGGTTCGACGTCAACGCCGTCGGCGTCTGCCGCCGGGTCAACTTCTCCTCCGAGGTCCCGCAGTGCATCGGCTCGATCGCGAACAAGAGCTACCTGCGCGCCGAGACCGACCTCTGCGCCAAGGAGAGCTTCGGCTCGGGGATCGTCCGCTGCCTGCAGAACTCCGGACGCCCGGCGCGCGACGGCGGGCGGGGCGACGCCTACACGGTGCGCCAGCTCCCGCCGGATCTCGCGCCTGATGCGCGACGGCTTCTACCGCGACGCGCTGCGCGAGCTCGACGAGCTCATCGAAGACCTCGAGCGCACGCGCTGATCGCCCGCTGCGTCAGCGCGAAAAAAGGAGAGCCCCGGCCTCGCGGCCGGGGCTCTCTTTTTACGCCTCGCGGAAATTACTTCTTCTTCGCCGGCTTCTTCTTCGGCTTCGCCTTGGACTTCGCCTCCGGCTTGGCGGCCGGCGGCGCGTTGTGGCGGCGCATGCGGTTCATCACGTTGTGCAGGCCGCGCTCGAACTTGATGCGGGTCCAGTCGTTGAGCATCGGCTGATAGCCGGCCGACGGATAGATGAAGTGGATCTTGTAGTCGGAGACCTTGCGCTTCTCGCCGGTCGCGCCGTAAGGGATCGCGAGCTCGGGCCACATGCGGCGCACGACGAGGTCGTAGAGCTGGACCTGGTCGTCCTTCTCGAGATTCTGCAAGGTCGGGGTCTGGCCGGTCTTGAAGTCGACGATCGCGACCTCGAGCGTGCCGTCCGGCAGCTCGCGGGCGACGACGAAGTCGAAGATCAGGCGCAGGATGTCGCGGTTGAGGCGCTCGCCCTTCTTGTAGTTGTCGAACACGTGCATGTTCGCGAGCTCGGTGCCGACCGCGATCGGGTACACCCGGAGGACGTCGACGACGGCCGCGTGCATGGTGGTCAAGCGGCCCTTCATCGCCTCGTAGAAGCCGGCCTGGTTCTCGCCGGGGCGGTCGAGGGCGGAGCCCTCGCGCTCGAGATCTTCCTTCTTCCAGATCTTCTCGGCCTCGGCGACGGTCGCCTCGGCGGAGGGCAGGACGCCCTCGTTGCGGTACTTCCAGATCGCCCAGTTGAAGGCGGAGTGCATCACGTGGCCCATCATCATGTAGATGTTGCCGCCGTTGAAGCCGCCGCCGATGCGGTCCGGGTCGTGCTTGAAGCTGGAGATCTTCGAGGCGGAGGCCGCGAGGTCGCCCTTCATGTTCTCGCGGTACGGTCCGAGGATCGCCGCGATGGACGCGTCGGCGAGGTCGGCCCCGTCGTGCTCCATGAGCTTCGAGGGCTGGACCGAGCCCTTGAGGGCCTCGAGCAGCGCTTCGTCGCGCGAGATCGTCATGATGTCGCTCGGGTTGACGTAGAGGCCCTCGTGGTAGCGGAGCTTCTCGAGCAGGTACGGGATCGAGGAGGCGAGGTTGTGCGGGCGGACGATCACGGCCGCCTTGCCGTTGCGCTCGCCGAGCGAGAACTGCCACGCGTCGGAGTTCAGGCCGTTCGCCTTCATCGACTTCTTGAGGCTCGCCAGGGCGGACTCGCCGCCGAGCGAGGGCGTCGCGTAGGCGATGAACTCGGTTCCGTGGGAGGCGACGGCCGACTTCAGGCCGAGCTGGCTCGCCGCGAACTTCATGAGCTCCTGCTCCTGCGGCGCGTAGCGGATCGACGGCAGGTAGCGGGCGAACTGGCCGTCGTAAGAGGAGAGCGCGTTGCCGTCGTCGGACATGACGACCATCTTGTAGCGCGAGACCATGTCCTTCTGCTTCGGCGTCAGGCCGCGCGTGAGCTGGTCCTCGACGGAGCCGACGACGCCGTCGGCCTTGTCGGAGAGCAGGATGAAGTACACGCCGGACTTCATGAGCTTCGTCATGTCCTCGACGAGCTCGTACGGGACGCCGTTCTTGAAGAGGCGCATGTCGAGGAACACGGCCTTGGGCGTCATGTTGTTAAGGCCCTGGAGCTGGGCCGGGAGCTCGAACGCCTTGCGCGGCGCGGGCTCGTAGGCGACCTCGTCCTTGTTCTCGGGGAGGTTCTTGGCCTCGCCGTAGGTCATGACGCGCACGACGCGGACCTCGGAGAGGCGCGTCACGACGCCGGACTGGCCGCGCGCGGTGCGCTCGTTGCGGAGGTTGAGGTCGGCGACGAGCTTCGCTCGGAGCTTGTCGAGCGTCTTGTTGCGCATGTACGCCGGAGTGTAGAAGCCGGCGAAGTCCTCGCGCGTGAGCTTGTCGATCGTGGTCGTGCGCGCGTAGGTCACGGGCGCCTGGAACATCGCCTGGCCGCCGGCCTTGACCGTGATGACCTTGCCCTTCTCGAACTTCTCCCAGTAGTTGCGCGACGGGTTGCCGTAGACGGGGCGGATCAGCGCGTAGGTCTGGTTCTTCTTGATCGTCGTGCGGTCCTTGCGGGTGAACCAGATCGCGAGGTCCTCGTGCATCGCCGTGTTGTCCGAGATCTCGCTCGTGACGGTCTCGGGCTCGACGGGCTCCTCGGCGGCTCGCGGGGCGCTCGCGCCGTCGAAGCGCTTGCCGGCGGCCATCGGCGCGGACTCGAGCGCCGTCGGCATGTCGCGCAGCGCGGACAGCGCGTTCACGGACTCGAGGCGGCCGGCGGGCGGCAGGATCGGCTCGCGCTTGCCGCCCTCGGTCGCGGGCTGGGACGGGACGACGTCCTCGGCCGACGGGGCCGTGAGCACGGGCTTGAGGGCCGACGGAACGAGCGACGTGGGAACGGCGGCGGCATTGAGAGACGGGGCGGCGATGGACGGCGTCAGCGCGCTATTGAGGGAAGGAGCGCCCAGAACGGGCGCGGACAACGAAGGAGCGGACAGGCCCGCGCCGATCGTCGGAACCAGGATGGGCCCGGCTCCGGAGCGGACGGGGACGATCGCCCGCGACTGGGCGAGCGCCGGCGAGGGCGCGAGGAACGCCGCCGCCAGGAGGACCCTGAGCACGGAGGCCGCGCGCTTCATCTTACTTCCCCTTCCGCGTCGACCGGGACTTCGGGGTCGGACGGACCGGCTTCTTCTCCTTCGCCTTCGCCGACTTGGCGGTCACGGCCTTCTTCGCGCGGGGCTTCTTGAGATCTTCCTTGGTGGCCTGCTGCTCCTGCTCCGCGTAGTACTCCTGGTATGCGGCGTCGGCCTCCTCGCGCTCGATCGCGGAGAGGATCTCCTGGACGATCGGGCCGTTCATCTCGGTGCCTTCCTCGATGCGCAGGAAGTCCTCGGTCTTGAAGATGTGGACGCGCGCGCTGGTGCGGTACTCGAGCTGCACGTGCAGGCTCTCGATCACCTTGCCGGTCGGCGAGCCGTGGTGCCACTTGCCGTCGGCGCCCTTGCGCGCGTGGCCCTTGAGCATCGCGAACGCGAGCGTGCGGGCCAGGAACTCCTCGCCGTCGTCCGGCGTCTCCTTGCCGGTGCGGTACGCGTAGGCCGTGAGGTTGAGGCCCTCGGCCGTCTCGTAGCGCATGACGCGCGGGATGCGGGTGTGGATCTTGTAGAGGCGCTTCGTCGCGCTCGAGATGAAGTCGAGCGTGATGAGGCTCTTGCGGTCCGTGGAGAGTCCGACGTAGTTCTCCTGGACGTTCTTCGCGGCGCGGCTGTAGTCGCCGAACTCGCGGAAGTAGTAGTTCGTGAGGTAGGCGTTGGCGTACTCGAGGTAGCCGCGGCTCATCGCCTTCCACGCCGGCGTGCGCATGGCCTTCGCGAGGCCCTTGTTGACGTAGACGCCGTGCTTGAGCGGGTTGTACCACATGTCGCGCAGGCGGGCCTGGAGGACCGTGAGCTTCGCCTTCTGGTGCTGGCCGCGGAACACGTCGTCGTAGAGCTCGGCCATCAGGCCGTACATGATCGTGCCGACGTACATCGCGAAGTTCTTGTTCGTCTCGCGATCGCCGCCGGAGACGCGGGCGCCGCCGCCGAAGCCGCCGGAGGAGCCGGAGCCGTCGGAGTCGACGGGAGCGCGGCGGTGGGACGGCTCCCAGTACTCGACGTACTGGCGGAGCTTGCCGAGCTTGAGCGAGACGGCCTCGAGCGAGCGCTCGCCGAGGACGGCGCCGATCACGGCGTCGAGCTGCGCCTCGTTCTGGACGACCTGGATCTCGGAGTTCTTAGGGAAGGAGGTCGAGAACTTGGGCGACTTCATCGAGTCGGCCAGGATCAGGAACTTCTCAGGGGCGAGCTCCTCGCCGGTGAACTGATGCTTGAGCGCGTCCATGACGCGCGCCAGCGAGAAGCGCAGCGGCATCGAGTGGATGATCGCCGTGCCGGGCTGCGAGGGATGGGCCTCGGCCTTGTAGTCGAAGCCGGCGGCCTTGAGCTTGCGGTTGAGCGCCGCGAGCGCCTGCGGAGCGGTCTGCTTGGAGAGGTCGAGCGGGGCGGTCACGGTGAACGCCTCTTTCTCGTCCGGGGACGCGACGGCCGCGGCGCCGACGATGGCCTTGATCTTCGCGAGCGCCTCGACGGGGAACGCGCCGACGTTCTCGACGACCGGCTTCGGGTTCGCCGCGCGGCCGTGCTGGGAGATCTTGCCGCCGTTGTAGGAGACGACGAGGACGGGGTTGTTGCGCGACTGCTTCACGCGCGACATGAGGATTTCCTCGGCCGAGCCCTCGCCCTTGGTCGGGCGCCAGGTCAGGAACACGACGTGCGCGCCGGCGTCCACGAGCTTGTTGACGTAGGCGACGGTCGTCTCGGACGCGGGACCCTTGAAGACGTCCTGGATGAAGACGACCTTCGGGTAGAGCTTGCTCAGCGGCTCGCCGTCGGAGGCGACGGGCGTCGCGGCGCCGTTCACGTCGCCGGCGCCGTTGGAGCCGTCGAAGGACTTGTTGGACGCGTCGCCGGTCTCCTCGGGCTTGTCGCCGATCGAGGCCGCGAGGTTCTTCACCGCGGCGAGGGCGCCGGGCACGTTCGCGACGGGCGCGACGGGCTTGGCGGCCTTCACGGGGGCGGCGGCGGTCACGCGCGAGGGGACGAGCGCGACGGGCGCCAGCGCCGCGGGAACGACCGCGGCGGCGAGCGGGTTGTTCGCCAGGCTGGGGGCGGCCAAGGCGGGAGTCAAGGTTCCCTTAATAGAGGAAACCCCGCCGGTGAGGGCGGGGTTCATCTCGGTCAAGGCCGGGGCGGTAAGGACTCCGCCCGCGGACCCCGAGTAGGAGCCCGTGACGGGCATCGCGACGCGGGTCTGCGCGAAAGCCGGCGCGCAATGGCCGCTCAGCAGTACGGAACAACAAAAGATGGACAGTGCCTTCTTCATGTCTCGCTTCACGATTTCCCCTTGCATCGTTCGAGTCTCATGCGTCCTTGACGCCATAATAACACAGGCTTCGCTCCGCGCCCTGGGGACGAAGGTCCCGAAAAAGCGCGGCAATGGTCCCAACGATTCCTGGGCCCGGAGGAAGCTCAAATCTCCCTCCGCTCGACGGGGCCGAGCCTCGTCCGGTCGAGCGATTTCACGAGCTCCAGAGTCAGCATGTACGCGTTCTTGTAGTGCGGGAGGCTGAACGCGGACATGTTGTCGTTCTCGGAGTGGATGACGTCGAAGATCACGTCCTGCGACGCGCCGTAGAGCGTCATCGCGGGGATGCCGGCGTCGCGGAACGTGGAGGAGTCCGCGTCGCCGCCGTTGAGATAGTCTTCCTTGAGCGCGTGGCCGCTCTCGCGCGAGACCTGCGCGACGCGGTCGAGAAGCGCGCGCGTCGAGTTGTTGCGCCAGGAGAACGTGCCGTCCACCGCGAGCGTGTCGAGGTTGATCATCGCGTCGATCTTCGAGCGCTGATCCTTGGACAGCGACGAGACGTACTTGCGCGAGCCGATGAGGCCCTCTTCCTCGCGAGCGAACGCGATGAACACGATCGTCGCGTCGGTCTCCGTGCCGTTGAGCGCCTGGTAGAGGTTCGCGATCATCGTCGAGCCAGTGCCGTTGTCGATCTTGCCGAGCCCCTCGTGGACCTTGTCGTAGTGCGCGCCGACCACGATGACGCGGTCGGTCTTGCCCTTCTTGGTCACGATGACGTTGTGGCGGCCGCGGCCGGCGTCCTGAAGGACGATGTCGGCGTCCGTCGCGCCGCCGAGCTTGAAGAGGTCGACCATGAACTTCTGGCGCTCCGGGTTCGTGGACGGGATCTGATCCATGCGGCCCTGCATGTCGCCGTCGCTCGGGATCGCGCCTTCGGGGCGCGGCGAGGACAGGCGCGCGGCGAACGCCTCGGGCGACATCGGCGCGGACGCGCCGGGGACGGAGGGAACGCCGTCGTCGGTCGACGCGGCCTTGAGGCCGTCGAACGCCGCGCCGAGCGCGGGAGCCTGATCCTTGCCCTGGATGGAGGCGGCGGAGAGATTCGTCGAGAGCGCGCGGACCGCGCCGAGCGCCTGCGCGCCCGTCTTGACGGGCGCCAGAGCCGCCGGCGCCGCGACGGCGAGCGGGACGGGCGCGAGCGCGGGCGCGGCGAGCGACGGCGCGAGCGCGAGCGGCGAGAGCGTCAGAGGCGAGAGCGCGGAGCCGCCGAGCGCGGGAGCGCCGAACGGGATCAGCGCGGGGGCGCCGCCGGGCATGCGCGGGACGACGGTCCCGACGGTCTGCGCGGGAGCGGAAACGGCGAGGAGAAGGGCGACGACGGCGGCGGCGGCTCGGTGGATCATGGCCCGAGTATACCGCCGACCCCGGAAGGACCGATTGCCCGAAGGGCCCGAAAACGGCGCGGGAAAGGTCCTAGAGGTTCGGGACCGCGGGGCCCCCCGCTACTTCTTCTCGGGCTTGACGGTGAGGACCATCTGCGCGCGCAGCGCGTCGAGGTTGATCTGCGCCTGCGTCGGGGAGTCGCCGCGCGCGGCGAGCATGCCGGCGCGCTCGTAGCCGACCGGCGGCACCGCGATGCGGTCGCCGACCTGCTTCTTGACGCGCAGCTCGTGGAAGCCCGGCTGCTCGCGCGCTTCCTGCGAGAGGTCGAACTTCGAGATCACGCCCGAGTTCGTCGGAATGATGAACTCGCCCTCGAGATAGGTCAGGGGCTTGCGCGCCTTGAAGGGCTTGCCCGGAATCGACGCGGCCGCCATGAGATTTTCCTCGACGAGATCGACGCCCCAGACCGCGAGATTCCAGTCGCGCACGTACTCGCCGCCCATGCGGCCGTTGGCCTCGATGATGCGCGGGCCTTCCTTGGTCTGTTTGCCCTCGATGTGGACGACGCCGTTGACCGTGCCGAGCGCCTTCGCCGTCGCGACGGCGAGCGCGATCGACTCGCGCTGCTCCTTGGGCGAGAGGCTGCGGCTGGGCAGGCTCGAGCCGGTCGCGAGGAAGTACGGCTCGCGCGTCGGCCAGTTGTCGGTGATCGAGACGTAGACGGCCTCGCCGCCCTGCATGACGACGTCGACGTCCCACTCCATGCCCTCGAGGTACTGCTCGAGGACGAGCGCGCCGCCCTGGGCGAAGATCGGGTCGGTCTTCGGGTTGACGATCGCGCTGACCTCGTCGAACGTGGCCATCGCCTCCGAGCCGGCGGAAATCTTCTTGACGCCGAGAGCGGCCGCGCCGAACGAGGGCTTGAGCACGGACGGGAAGCCGACCTTCTTGACCGCCTCGGCGAAAGCCACGCGCGCGGTCGCCATGTCGTCGGCGGTGGCGTTCGCGGGGATCTCGATCTTCACGAAGCGCGGGGTGGGAAGCCCCGCCTTCTGCATCGCCGCGCGGGTCTCGGCCTTGCTGCGCACGAGCCGCGAGGCCGCCTGGGTGTGGTACGGCACTCCCAGAGCGGCGGCCAGGTCCGCCGTCAGGGGGACGTCGTCCTCCCAGAACGTCGTGACGCCGTCGATCTTGCCGTTCATGCGCGCCGAGCGCTGGAGCTTCTTCTTGGCCGCGGCCAGCGCCTGCTGCGGCTTGGAGTTGTCGGTCTCGATGAACTCGCCGACGAGCCCGTCGCGGATCAGCGACTGGACGAACGGGGCCTTGTTGTCGACGAGCACGATGTCGACGCCGAGCTCCTTCGCGCGCTCGAAGATGAAGCGCTTGCCCTCGTAGCCCGCGCCGACGATGACGATGCGCTTGTCCTTGAGGGCGTCGCGGCGCGCGCGCTGGAGCATCGTGGCGACCCACTCGCGCGAGTGGGCGCCGGTCCGCTCGGGATTCATGACGTCGAGGTTGTACTGGCCGCCGGAGTCGTGGTCGTTGACCTCGATGATGACGGGCACGAGCTTGCCGCCGCGGTTCTCGATCATCACGTCGAGCCCGATCATGTCGCTCTGCGCCTGGTACGACTCGCCTTCCTTGCGCGGCAGAGTCTTCTCGTACGCGGCGATCGCGGCCAGGGCGTCGGCGCCGGTCTTGCGCATCAGCTCGTCGAGCTCCCGCACGGAGTAGTCGTCGAGCAGGCCCGCGGCCTTCCACTCGGCGAACAGCTTCTCCATCGGCTCGACGGTCGCGTTGTCGCGCGGGTCCGCGGCCTCGGCGGTGGTGGGCTTGCCCCACGGGCCGACGCGGGCGAACATGTCGGTCGTCATCGTCCCGCCCCACGGGGTGCGCGCGACCAGAATCCGGCCCGTCGTCTCCATCTTGCGGCCGCCGCGGTCGAGCGGCGCGGAATTCACGCGCTCGTCGAGCAGGACGGCGCCGTCCTGCGTCATCTGCGAGTCCTTCGAGAGCGCGATCGCGTGCTCGACGATCGCGTCGCGCTCGGACTTCTTGAAGAACTTCACGCCGCGGCCGGAGTGGAACTGCGGGCCCGAGGGCTTCACGACGAGCTCGGTCCCCTCGAAGTGGGCGAGATACTCGTCGACGAGGCGGCCGATCTCGGCGTCGCGGTTCTCGATCGCGGGCATGTCGGCGACCTGGACGCCGCGGGTGCCGACGGTCGTCGCGCCGGCGAGATGGTGCAGCGGCATCAGCAGCGCCAAGGTCGCGGGAACCGCCACGCCCTTCGCGGCGAGGATCAGGCGCGTGCCGAGCTTGTCGTTGACGACCTTCTCGAGCGCGAGCGAGTTCGACTGCGGGACGTCGAGGTTGTCCTCGAAGACGACGCCGTCGTCGCGGTCGTTGGCGCCGAGCGTGAAGTAGTTGGCGAAGTAGCGGACGCGGCGCGGCGTCTCGTAGTCGACGACGGTCGCCTGGCCCTTTTCGTCGAAGACGACGCCCTTCTTGACGAGGAGCTTGGTGCGGCCGTCGGGGTATTTCTCCTGGATCAGCCAGGAGGCGTCGAGGACGAGGTGGACGTCGCCCGCGCCCTGCTTGCCGCCCTCGCGCGCGAGCGCGATCTTGTGGCGCGACGACGGGGCGAGGATCGCGACGGTCGGGAGGTCCTCGCTCGCTTCGCCGTTGACGATCGCGGTCTTGTACTCGGGGAGGCCGTTCTCCTTGAGGCTCGTCGCGAGGCGCTCGAGCATCTTGGCCTCGTTGCCCTCCGGCGACTTGTGGACCGTGCGCGTCGGCTTCGAGAGCTGCGACTTCACCCAGCGCAGGCCGCCCAAGTAGACGAGGCCCATGGCGATCAAGGTGAGCGTCACGATCTTCATCGGCGCGAACGCGCCGAGCGTCAGGGCGATCGCGGAGCCGGCGACGGAGTGGTGGAACAGCCACGAGAACGCGAGGCCGCCGGCGCCCGCGGCGAGCACCTCGACGAGCGTCATGAGGCTGTAGATGTCGTCGGCGTGCGGGGCCGCCTTCGGGTCGTTCTTGATCTCGGTCTGCAGGAGCGCGCGCATGCGCGAGCGCAGCGGCTGCAGCATGAGCTTCATCATGAAGACGGAGACCATCGCGGGGATGAGGAACGGGAACATCCACAGGCCGATCGACGGGATGAACGCGAGCGAGGCCATGACCGTCAGGCCCGCGAGCACCTTGTAGGTGCCGTGCTTGACCTGGAGCGCCTTGATGCGGTTCATCAGGAACATCGAGGCGACGAGGCCGCCCGCCGTGATCGCGCCCAGCAGCAGGCCGTTGCCGAACGCGCCCGCTTTGAGGATGTCGATCGCGAACGTGGGCAGCACGACGGCGAAGAGCGCGTCCTCGACGAAGTTCTCGAGCGTCGCCATCGTCGACCGGGCCGTGATCGCCTTGTTCTGCCAGATGATCTTGACCGTCTGCCAGTTGCGGCGCGGGATATCGAGGAGGATGCGGCCGAAGGTCTTCGTCGCGCCCCAGACGCGGCCGAACCAGTCGCGCACGCCCTTGAGCGGCGCCGTGACCATGTCGCCGACGGTGACGACCTTCTTCGCGTAGATGAAGGAGACGAGCGCCATCAGCGCGGCGAACACGGCGAAGCCGGCGCCGGCGCCGATGCCGGGGCCGGCTTCGCCG
>CAYVFO010000077.1:0-2259 GCA_964450975.1 uncultured Elusimicrobia bacterium
CCCTCGCCGGCGGCCCATTCGCCGCCGGCGAGGGAGCGGGTCAGCAGGCGCGCGGGCTCGAGCGAGCGGGCGAACGCGCCGAGGGCGCGCTCGGGCTCCTCGGGATCCTCGCCGGCCGAGAACACGTCGCGCAGGGACGCCTGCGCCCACGCGTGCGCTCGGATGAGGGGCTTCCAGAGCAGGGCGGCGCAGACGCCGGCGGCCGCGAGCATCGAAACGGCGGCCCAGCCCGGGGGCAGCCCGCCGGCGGTCGCCGCGAGGTAGCCGCCGAAGACGAGGGCCGTGACCGCCTTGGGCGCCAAACGGCCGGCGCGCGGGTAGCGCTCGATGAACGCGCCTTTCTCGTCGGAGAGCGCTCCTTCGAGGAGGATGAACAGGACGGCCTGCCCTTTTCGCACCAGCGCCGACAAGAACGGCAGGCAGAGGATCGTCGCGGGAAACCAGCCCGCCGGCTCGCCCAGGAACATCAGAAGCCCGACGATCGCCGCGATGTTGAACGCCGACTGGATGAGGGACGGACGCAGCAGCGGCCACAGGCGGCCGCGGCCCCAGAGCGCGGAGAGACGCTCGAGTCCCTCGGCGTAGCGCGTCCAGGCGCGAGCGAGCGGCTTGGGCAGGCGGGCGCCGGCCGCGTCGGCCGCGGGCTGGGCGAGCGCGGCGACGACCGTGGTCGCGAGGCAGCCGGCGACGACGAGCGCGTGCACCGGCCGATCCACGCGTCCCGCGCGCGTCGCGGCGAGCGCCAGCAGGAAGGAGAACTCGCCGATCGGCATCAGTGCGACCGCCGCGCCGGACGCCTGCGTGGGCGGCACGCCCGCCAGGCCGAAGGCGAAGATGTTGGCCGCGAAGCGCGCGCCGGTGATCGCGAGGGCCGCCGCGAGCGCGACGCCCCAATTCTCGTAGAGCCAGCGCGGATCGATGAGCATGCCGACGGAGACGAAGAACACGGCCCCGAACACGTCCCGGAAGGGCTCCGCGATCTCGTGCAGGCGGTGGGTGCGGCCGCCGAGCGACGCCGCGGCGCCCGCGATGAAGGCGCCGAGCGCGGGCGAGAAGCCGAGGTGGTGCGTGAGCGTCGCCAGGCCGAAGCAGACGCCGACCACCGCGAGCGTGGTCACTTCCGCCATGTCGGCCTTCTCCGCGGCGTGGAGCAGGCGCGGCAGCGCCAGCGCGGCGGCGGCGGCGACGGCGGCCGCGATCAGCACGAAGCGCAGGAGCGCCGAGCCGAGACCGGCCGCCGAGGCGCCGGAGCCGGCGGGCGAGGAGACGAGGGCGATCAGGAAGACCGCGATGAGGTCCTCGGCGATGAGCACGCCTGCGGCGAGCTCTTCCCAGCCCTTCGGAGCGGACGCGCGCTCGAGCAAAGTCCGCGCCACGATCGCGGTCGACGCCAGCGCGACCGCGCCGCCGAGCACGAGGCCGTCGCGCAGGCTCCAGCCGAGAGCGCGCGCGAGGCCGACGCCCGCCGCGATCATGAAGGAGGCCTCGAGGACGGCGCAGACGAGCGGCTTGAGTCCGAGGCGCGTGAGGCGGCGCAGGTTGAACTCGGCGCCGAGCGCGAAGAGCAGGAAGACGATGCCGACCTCGGCGAGCGCCTCCATGCTGCGCGGGTCGCTGACGAGGATGTGCGGCGGCGTGTGCGGACCGACGATCAGCCCGGCGAGGAGGTAGCCGAGGACGGGCGGCCAACCGAGGCGGCGGAAGAGGACGAGCACGGCGGCGGCCACGCCGAGAACGATCGCCAAATCCTGGAGAAATCGGGCCGCGTCCATGGCGGCTAGTTTACTACTTTCGTTTCCTTCCCGGCCGAAGGGCGGCCTCGGCGCGCTCGAGCGCGCCCGCCTCGAGCGAGGAGATCGCGCGGTCGTAGCCGGACATGTCGACGCCGCGGGGCAGCGCGGCGCGCGCGCGGGCCTCGAGCAGCTCGGCGCGCGCCTCCGCGGGCCTGCCGGCCGCCGCCAGCGCGGCCGCGCGGTCGGCGCGGGCGGTCAAGAAGCCGGGCTCGTCCTCGAGAGCGCGCGCGTACGCTTCGGCGGCCTCGGCCGGGCGGCCCTGCGCCTCCTTGATGCGGCCCAGGCGCCACGGATAGACGGCGTTGCGCGGAGCGAGGCGCTCGGCGGCCTCCCACTCGGCCGCGGCGGAGGCCTCCTCGCCGGAGACCTCGAGGATGTACGCGAGGTCCTCGCGTCGCTCGGAGTCGGCCGGGAACAGGCGCGCCGCGCGCCGAGCCGCGGCGAGCCGCTCGGGCTGCTCGTACCA
>CAYVFO010000077.1:2269-12859 GCA_964450975.1 uncultured Elusimicrobia bacterium
GTCCTTGTCGTAGCCGTGCGTGTCGCCGTAGTGGACGATGTCGAGCCAGTGCCGTGCCCAGCGCTCGCCATGCCGCGGCGACGCCAGCAGCCGATCGACCAGCCGCTCGTACCAGTCGGGCGCCGGACGAGACCAGGCGTGCGGCAGCAGCGCCGCCAGCGAGAACGCGGCGAGCGCCAGCGCTCCCGCGCGCGGCAGCTCCGGCCCGCCGCTCTTCTCGCCGGATCGCGCCGCGCCGAGCGCCGAGGCGACGAGCAGCGAGAGCCCGGTGAGCTGGAGCATGTTGTCGATCAGGAGCTGGGGCAGGAAGGCGATGAGCGCGGCGCGCGCGGCCTCCTGAGGCGCGTCCCGCCGGCCGCCGCGCAGCGCGGCCGCGAAGGCCGAGCCGAGCGCGAAGAGCCAGAGGAGGAGGCCCGCCCACCCCGTCTCCGCGGCCGCCTGCGCGGGCTCCGAGTGCGCGTACGGCGTCCACAGGCCCCACCGCGCCGCTCCCCCGGCGACCTCGGCGGGCTGAACGCGCCGGAACGCGGCGCCGAAGTTGCCGGGCCCCTGGCCGAGCAGAGGACGCTCCGAGGCCAGCGCGGCCGCGCCCGACCAGATCGCGGGCCGCGCCTCGCCGAACGGACGCCCGAGCTTGAGCAGGGCGCTTCGCGGCCCTCGGGGCGAGGCGAGCAGCGCCAGCGCGCACGCCGCGGCGAGCCCGAGCGCCGCTTTGGGCCCCTTGGCGCGCCACGCGAGCCAGAGGCCGGCCGCTCCCAGTCCGAGCAGCCCGCCGCGCGAGCGCGCGAGGACCAGGCACAGCGTCAAGCCCGCCGCGAGCGCCCAGAGTCCCGCGCGGCGGACTCCTTTCGGGGCGACGGGACCCGAAGCCCAGGACGCGGCGGCCGCGGCGGCGCCCGCGAGCACGAAAGCGGTGTAGTTGTAATAGGGAGGGAGCAGTCCCCACATCGCGTGCCCGAATCCGCGCGTCCGGCCGGTCCAGAGCGCGGCGGCGGCGAGCGCGGCGCCCAGGGCGAGCAGCAGCCGCAGCCAGCGGCCGCGCGCGGCGGCGTCCCAGCGCGACGCGAGGGCCAGGAAGAGGCCGAACGCGGCCCACCGCGCGACGACGGACGGGCCGGCCAGCGGCTGCGCGGAGGCCGCGGCCGACAGCAGCGCCCACAGAAGCCACGGCAGGAGCCTCGCCGCGGCGCCCAGCGGAAGCGGCGCCGACCTCCAGGCGAGCGCCGCCGCTCCGGCGGCGCCGGCCGCGGCGAGCTCCGGGACGCGCAGGCCGCCGGCGAGGACCGAGACGGCGAGCAGCGCCAGCGCCGGCGCGTCCTTCATCGCCCGGCGAGCCCGAGCAGGGAGATCAGTTCGAGCCGCAGCTCCTTGATCCCGGTTCCCTCTTTCGCGCTCACCCAGGCGAGCGCCTCGGGCGTCACGCCCGCCGCGGCGGCGACCTCGCGCCTGCGCAGCAGCGCGCGCGATGGCTTCACGCGATCGGCCTTCGTCGCGACGACGCGCGCCGGCAGGTCCGTCGAGCGCAGCCAGTGGAGCATCTCGAGGTCGAGCGGCTGCGGGCCCAAGTCCGCGTCGACGAGGACGAGCACGGACTTGAGCGAGGGCCGGCTCGTCATGTAGCCCTCGATCATCGCGCCCCAGCCCGCGCGCGACTTCTCCGGGCCCGTCGCGAAGCCGTAGCCGGGCAGATCGACGAGCAGCGCGGTCCCGGCCTGGAAGGCGTTGATCGTCCGCGTGCGGCCGGGCGTGCTCGACGCGCGCGCGAGCTCCTTGCGGCACAGCGCGTTGAGCAAGGTGCTCTTGCCGCAGTTCGAGCGGCCGGCGAAGGCCACCTCCGCCGACGCGGACGGCAGCTTCGCGTGATCGGTCTCGCTCATCAGGAACCGGATCTGGTCGAAAGCGCCCATCAGTCGTCTCCTTTGTGGCGGCCGCGGTTCGCCTTCACGCCGGAGCGATGCCGCTTGTCGGCGAGCATGCGCGCCTTCGAGTTCTTCGAGCGGCCGCGCTTGCGGCGTCGCTCCGCCTCCGCCTCGTGCCGCGCGCGGGCCGCGCGCTCGCGCGCGGCGCTCTCGAGCTTGTCGGCGAGGCGCTCGCGCGCGATCAGGCGGTTCTGGGCCTGGGAGCGCTCGTCGGCCACGCGGACGTACGTGCCCGTGTGCTTGTGGAACAGCTGGACCGCGGTCTCGACCTTGTTGACGTTCTGGCCGCCGGCGCCGCCGGCGCGCGAGAAGGTCTCGATGAGGTCGCCGGGGCGAACGCCGAGCTTCGCGAGTCGCGCTTCGACGTCGGCCCAGGAAGGCATGGGCCGATTCTAGCGTTTTATCAGCGGATCAGCTCGAGGCCGGGGTACTTGCCGGGGACCGCCGGACGCTCCTGCGAGACCGACGACGAGCGCATCTGGTCGGCCTCGACCTCGGCCTGACGCTCCTCGAGCTTCTCGCGCATGACCTTGCGGTAGCGCTCGGCGAGCAGAATGCCCTCGCCGCCCTGCGCCTCGCGGAACATCACGTACTCGTGGAGCAGCGGCAAGGTGATCTCGGACATCCCCTTCTCGCGGGCGAAGCGCTGCACGGCCGGGTCCCGGCGGAGCTCCATGAACAGGGGCTCCTCGAAGAACATGTTCCGGAAGAAAGCGTCGTGCTTGAGCGCGCCGACCTCCATGACGAGCGAGAAGTCGCGCTGCGCGCCCGAGAGAACTCGGCCCTTGTCGATGCGGCCCATCGCCTGAAGCAGGTGGACCTGCGACATGGACTGCGGGTCGATGACGAGCATCTTGATGTTCGTGTAGCCGCGGAACGCGTCGGGCGCGGGGTTGCCGCGGTCGCCCTTGTAGTTGAGGTCGAGGCCGCGGCCGCCGACGCGCGCGTCGAGGATCAGGTACTTGGTCTTGCCCGTGTTGAGGCCGTCGAGGTTCATCTGCTTGCCGACGTTGGCCTCGGGGACGTTGAGGCGCAGGTATTCGCTGTCCGAGAACACCATCGTGATCTCTTCCTTCGTCGCGCCCTTCCTCTCGAGGTACTTGAGCACCGTCTTGAGCATGCGCGTGTCGGAGATGACGAGGCCGACGAGGCCGGTGTCTCCCTGGGTCGCGCGGATCGTGCGCAGCCACGCCTGCGCCTCGGCGGACTCGACCTTGCCGATCTCGATGACCCCGCCGCCCTTGAGCTTCGCGGCGGCCAGGTGCGCCTCGACCGCCTTGATGACGGCCGCGGCGTTGGTCGCGTCGGCGCCGCCCTTGGCGGCGATCTCGCGCAGCGGCGCCAGGTCGGTCGGCTTGAAGACGACGAGCTCCTTGGAGACCGCCGAGGTCTCCACGCGCGCCTCGCCGATGCGCGTGAACTTCATGCTGGCGCCGCCGACGACGTCCATGTGGACGGCGCCGGGCATCTCGGAGCCCTTGCCGATGAGGCGCACGCCGGCTTCGCGCATGTGCTTCTCGAACTGGCGGCCCGCGGTGCCCGACAGCGAGATGAAGCGCGAGCCCTTGAAGGTCGTGACGTCCTTGATCGTCGAGATGGACTGGTGCGAGTACGGCATGGTGAGGTCGACGCCGTACTCGAGCTCCCACCAGCGGCGGGTCGCGTTGTCCATGGACTCGAACCACTGGCCGTTGTGGACCACGTTGAACTTGTTGTTGCGGCCGTCGAGGCGGACGCCCGCGGGATTCTCGTGGTAGCCCTGCACGAGGTTGATGATCTCGCTGCGCACCCACGACGAGCCGTTCGGCCGGTGGCCGATGCCCTTCGGGAACAGGAGCGAGTTCACGAAGGACCACATCAAGTTGTCGCGGACCGCCAAGTCCATCATCGGCTCCTTGAAGAGAGCCTTGAGCATCCTCTGCGCGTAGATGCGGGTCAGGCCGGTCTCCGCGACGTCCATCTTCCCGCCCGTCATGGTGCGCCACAGGAGCTTCGGATAGTACTTGAGGAACGGATCGCCGTCGATGCGGCGCTTGAGGTTGTTCGCCGCCTCGAGGGTGAGGCCCTCGCCGTCCTTGGCGATGCGGTCGAGCTTGAGCAGAGTCTCCGCGAGCGGGAAAGGCTCGCCCTTCGGCGCCGTCCCGGGGGTCTCGAGCTGGAGGAAGCGCTCGACGAGCTTGAGCTCGATCTGCGCGCGCTCGAACTCGCTGCGCGCGATGCGGCGCTGCAGCTGGCTCGCGTCCTTGCTCGCCTCGGCCTCCTTCGCCTTGACCTCGAGCTCGCCGAGGCGCGCCTTCATCTCGCCGTGGAACAGGGAGGCCTGCTTGAGGAAGGGCATCGCCTCGCCGGCCGGGCCGCTCGGCGCCTTCTCGAACGCCGCGAGCTGCTCGGCGAGCGACTTGAGGCCCTCGGCGGAGTCCTTGATCTTGTTCGCGCCCTCGAGGAGCATCTCGTTGTGCGCGATCGGGTACGCGTCCGCCTTCATGTCCCGGTAGACCTGGTACATCGGGTTCTCTTCGGCGGTGAAGGACTCGAGGAGGGCCTTGCGCTGCTTGAGGAGGCGCTGGGCGGCGATCTCCCAGCCCGGCTCCCCCTTCTGGACGATAGCGAGGATCTCGTCCGCGGAGGTCTTGAAGCGGTCGCCGACCTCCTTCTTGATCGCGCGGTGCAGGTCGGCGGCGTCGCTTCGCGCCGTCTTGAGCTCGGCCTCGGCCGGCCCGGCGCGCTTGCCCTGGGCCTTCGCGGATTCGACGACGCCCTCGAGCCGCGCGATGTCGGCTTCGAGGACCTGGGCCCGGCGCATCATGCCGCCGAGGTCGCCCTTGCTCGAGCCCGCGCCGAGCTCGAGCTCCATCGACTTGATCGACGCGCGCGCGGTGGCGCGCTCGTTCTCGAGCTTCGTCAGCTTCTCGCGCGCGGCAGTCTCGGCGGCCTTGTCGCCCTTCGCGACCGCCGCGAGAACCTCGCCGTCGGCCTTGCCCATCTCGGCGCCGAGGTCGAGCACGCGCGAGAGCTGAGCGCGGTGCTTGCCGTGCGCGGCCTGGACCTCGCCGCTCATCGAGCCCTCGAGAGCGGCGGACTCGCGCATGAGGCGCGTGAGCTTCTCGCCCTTGGCGCCCGCGGGGATCGCCTCGCCCGGAGCCAAGCCCAGGTCCTTTTGAAGCGCGACGACCTGCTCGTCGATCTTCATGAGGCGCGAGGACTTGTCGACGGCCTCGAAGCGCTCGACGAGAGTCTTCTCCATGCGGGCGAGCTCGAGCTCCTGCTTGAGGCCCTCGATGCGCAGGCCGACGCCCTTGCGCGCGGCGCCCTTGGCCTCGCCCTTCGCCTGCGTCTCCGAGGCCGCGCCGAGCTCGCGCTCGAGCCGCGAGATCTTCGCCTCGAGGGCGAGCCGCGCCTTGCCGGCCTCGGCGGGCAGCGAGCCGAAGCCCTCGTTCGCCTTCACGAGGCGATAGAGCATGCCCTGCTCCTTGAAGCCGTTCTGCAGCTCGATGAGCATCTCGCCGCGCTGAGCCTCGGTCAGCGGCGGGCGGTCCACGGCCTTCTCCATGCGGCCGAGGGACTCCTTGGCCGTCGAGACGACCTCGCCCTCGCGCGACGGCACGGCCTCGAGGAGCTGGCGGATGCGGAGCATCGACTCCTTGACCGACTGCTCGGCCGTCAGGACCTCCTGGCGGCTTCCGGACTGGATCTTGCCCGCGGAGCGCTCGAGCTTCATCGCCTCCGCCTTGATTTCAGCGCGGCCGGGGACGGTCTCGCCGAGCGACTCGAAGAGCGTGGTCAGGCGGCGCGCCTCGGTCTCGATGTTGGACGCCCGCTCGACGCGGTTGCGCTGGAGGATGCGGCTCAAGCCCGCGTCGATCTCCTCCATGCGGATCGCGACGCCGTTCTTGCGCGTCACGTGGCCGGAGACCTGGCCGATCGTCAGCGCGGGCTGCAGCGCGGCGCCGTCCATCTCGTCGCCGAGGATCCAGTAGCGCTTGAGCGCGTTCTTGCCCTTCGTCTTGCCCTCGGCGATCTTCGTCTTGAAGCCCTCGTAGGTGTCGAACGTCAGCTTCGAGCCGATCTTGCGGAAGGCGATGAACTCCATGCGCGCCTGCGCCTCGAGGTTGGACTGGACCGTGAGGAACGTGACTTCCATCTTGCGGGCGGCCGCGTCGGCCTCGGCGAGCGGGAGCAGGCCCTCGAACGTCAGCATGGTCTTGCCGCCGCCGGTCGTGAGCATCTGGAAGAGGCGGACGGAGTCGCCGCCGCGCGGGCCGGCCGCCAGTCCCTCGGCGGCGGCTCCGCCGGACGCGGCCTCGCCGGACGCCACCTCGGAGAGAGACTCGACGAAGCTGACGAACTGCGCGGGGCGCCAGCTCGAGAGGGCCGCGCCCTTGGAGTCGTGCAGGACCCACGGCGCGCTCGTCATGTCGTTGACGGCCTTGTTGAGCGCCGCGGCCTCGTTGGGGGTCAGCTTCGACTCCGCGGCTTTGAGGTCGTTGCCGAACTTCGCCATGAGGTCGAGGTACTTGCCGTCGGCTTTCGGGCCGTCCACGGCCTGGCCCTTGCGCGAGGAGGACCACGTATTGAGCTCGGTGGAGAAGCCGTCGAGAATACGCGTCACTTCGGACTTGCCCGCGAACTCGACCTTGAGAGCCTCGATGGTCTTGCCGTTGAGGCCCATCACGGTCTCGACTTTATTGAAGCTGTTGAAGCGGCGCTCGATCGCGAGGACGTAGTCGTAGAGCGAGGTCATGAGGCCGGCCTCGGTCGCGTTGAGCTCCTTGGCGCCGTTTTTCGCGACGACGCGCTCGCGCAGCTTGGCGATCAGCGCCGAGTAGGGCTCGCCCGCGAACTCGCCTTTGCCGGCGCCCCACTCGCGCACGGATTCCACCATCGTGGTCAGCTCGGCGTCGATCTTCGGGGACTTCGCGGGCGCCTTCGAGACGTTCTTCATGAACGCCTCGGCGAAGGGCTGGACGACCTGGTTCGCCTCGAGGTACGGCCCGAGCAGCTTGTTGACGCCCTGCGACAGCGAGGCGGGCATCTTCTTGCCGGCCATGCCTTCGGCGGTGTAGAGCGCGACCGCGATGTCGAGCTGCAGCTCGGGCGTGATGCGGCCGAGGCCCTGGACGATCTCGCCGGGCTTGGCCTCGAGCGCGCGCTTGGTCGCGTCGGGGCGGGCGAGCAGCGCGTCGACGAAGTCCTGGTGCGCGACGAGGCGGACCTCGTCGTTCATGTGCACGTTGACGAAGCGCTGATTGTCCTTGAGCTTCGTCATGCGGTAGAACTCGAGCGGGTTGATCGACTCGATCTTCCCGTCGGGTCCGGCCAGCATGCGCACGAGCTCCTTGCGGATGCCCGCGCGGCGGATCTGCTCCGTCATCGCCCACTTGGTCGGCGGCGGATCGCCGAAGAACTTCGCCTCGAAGATCGCCTGCGACAGCGGCGGCTTCGGCGGCTTGATGAAGTCCACGAGCTCGCCGTTGGCCTTGCTCAGGTACTCCTTCGTGCGGCCGGCCTGGTCGTACATCTTCGCGCCTTCCTTCGATCGCATGTACGGGGCGCTCTCGGCGGCGGCGTGCGCGGCGTGGGTCGGGATCAGCAGCCAGGCCGGCGACTCGAGCCACGCCTGGCCCGTCTTCTTGGAGACCTTGATGCGCCGCTCCGTCTCGTCGCGGTAGCGCTCGTCGAGCTGCTCGGGCGTCATCGCCGCGATCTGCTCCTCGGTGAGCGGCGGCATGTTGCCGACGGTGCGGCTGCGGAAATGGTAGCCGTACTTCTCGCCGAGCCAGCCGGCGGCGTGGCTGAACAGCGCGTACTTGGCGACGTTGTCGGCCATGCTGAGCGTGAACGCGGCGAGCGGCTTGCCGGTGTACCACTTGCTCTCCATCATGCGCTCGAGCAGGCCGCCGGTCGTGCGCTGCGCGGCGGCGGCCTCGACCGCGGCCGAGCCGTTCTTCATGACCTTGAGGCCGTGGACGGTCGAGCCGATCACGCCGCGCGACCCGACGACCTCCATCGCGCCGGCGAAGCGCGAGTTGGCGAACACGGTCGAGGGCAGGCCGACGTAGCCGAGCATCGGGTGGAAGGACTCGTTGGCCCACCACATGCCGCCCTTGGCGCCGGTCCAGAACGCCTTGCGCGCGCCGTCGCCCCAGAGACCGCCGCCCTCCAGCACCCCGTTGTTCTCGGGGTCGGCGAAGTCGTCCTGGAACATCGAGTGTCCGCCCGTGGCCTGGTCGTAGTAGTGCGTGCCGACGGTGAACATGCCCGAGATGACGCCGGAGAGCGCGGTGAACGAGGCCTGGCGCGCCGCGACGTTGACCGCGCGCATGCCGCTCGCCTGGAGGTAGCGCACTACGGCCGTCTCGGCGGTCAGACGGCTCGCGCCGGGCTCGAGCGATTTGAGGCGCGACGCCGTGTGCTTCGAGATCTCGCCGACGACGACCATCGAGCGGCCGAGGAGGCGGTGTCCCATGCCCTTCACGAAGCCGAGCTCCGTGCCCGCCGTGATCAGCTTGAAGCCGGGGCCGCTCATGCGGCCCGTGAGATTGAGGAAGCCGCGCGCGACGGGCGCGAGCAGCGCGAGAGCGACCGTCATCGTGACGAAGCTCGAGACGGCGTCGAGGGTCTTGTTCTTCTCGGTGACGCGGCCGATGCGCTCGTGCGCGACCTTCAGCGAGGTGCTGATGCGCAGCGCGTCGTTGGGCTTCGGCACGTCGCCCGTGGGATTGGTGCTCATCACGTACTGCTCGGAGCCGGGGTTCATCGCGATGATGGTGCGGCGCGCGTGCGCCCAGCTCGCCTTGTCGCCCTTCGCGATGAGCCGCGCGATGTCGAGGTACTTCGCCTCGATGCCCCTCTCGCCGTTTCGGCCCTCGATCGCGTTCATGTCCGCGCGATACCCGCCGTCCACGAGACGCCAGAAGCCGCGGATGCCGTGCTTGATCGGGTTGTAGCCGTCGTAGCCCTGCAGCTTCGCCATGTAGGCCGTCGAGGGCGCCTCGAGGTAGATCGCGTAGTCGGTCGAGAGCTCGGCGAGCTCCTTCTGCGTCGAGCCGAGGGCCGCCTGGACCATGTCGAGGCTGCCCGAGTAGTCGGCCGCGCGTAGCTTGTTGCGCACGTCCTCGAGGATCAGCCGCAGCGACTCGAGGCGGTCCTTCATCTCGACGCCCCGGAGCTTGTAGTTCGCCCTCTCCTCGGGCGTCAGGCCCTCGGTCTCGTCGATGATCTTCATGACCATCTGCGCGTCGGGCGAGGTCGGGTCCACCTTCTCGCGCTGGCTGCGGATGTGGAACATCTGCGTCTCGAGGACGGTGAGCGAGAGCCAGCGCAGCGCGCTCTGCTCGTGCAGGGACATCGTCGCGACCTGCGCGTCGGTGATCGTCCCGGACTCCTTGAACTTCACCATGTCCTGCTCGAAGCGGGCGACCGCGGTCGTCGAGCCGGCGATGTAGTAGCGCCGCTGCTCGAACTTCGCGTCGACGATGTCGAAGACGCTGTAGGTCTGATTGCGGTGCGTGTACGTCTTCGCCCGGGCCTGCGCGATGAGGTCCGCCTCGAGCTTGTCGCTCTTGCCGTCGAACCACGCGTCGTTGGGGAGCTGCACGCCGAGCAGCTCGGCCATCGCGATCATGCGGTCCACCTTCTGGGCGCGGACGTACTCCTTCTCCTGCGCCTTGAGGCGGTAATAGCTGTACTGCAGCATCTCGTAGTTGTAGCGGCCCGTCTCCGGGATCTCAGGGACCTCGGGCGGCCGGTTGAGGTTCATGAGGCGCTGCGTCTTCTGGAGCTCGCGGTTGTAGGTCGTGACCTGATTCTTGGTCATGCGGAACGCGAGGCCCTCGCGATCCCAGAACTCGAAGCCGTCCTTCGTCGCGACCTGCATGTAGGCGTTCTTGGGCGCCGGGTCGGCGACGGTCGCGCCGTTCATGACCGCCTCGCGCATCGCGCCCGCGCGGTAGGACTCCTCGATAGTGCCGGGCTTCGTCTCGCTGAGCGCTCCGAACTTCTCCTCGAAGTTGCGGACCGTGTTCGCCACGTTGGTCTGGCGGTTCTCGGAATACGGACCCGCCTTGCGGATCTTCTCGAAAGCCGGCGCGAGAGTCTCGACCTCCTCGACGTCGTTGTAGCGCTTGATCATCGACAGGAACAGCGCCTTGCCGATCGGCGTGAGCTTCTGGTCGGTGCCGAGATAGTCCTTGAGCGGGTCGTTGTCGCCCTTGATGACTCCGATCTTCCGGAAGTAGGCGAGAACCTCGGAGGGCTCGGCCTTGTACCCGGGACGCTGGTCCATCGGCGTGGGGAGGTTCGGCGCGGGCGTGGAACCCGCGGGGCCGGCCCAGGCGGACGCGGGCCACTGCGCCGCGAGCATCGCGGCGACGACCAGCTGTGCGACGAAGCGGCGCGCGAGGGATTTCATTCGAGGGGACGCGCGGACCCAGCCTTAGGTCCTAGGCCCAGTGTAGCAGAGGAGACCCTCCGTGTCAGGGCCTAAAGTCCCCTAAAAAGGAAGGACCCGGGACCCGGGCCATATAGGCCCAAAGTCCCGGGTCCATCTTTTAGCGGATTCAGCTAGAACTTATCGTCCCGGCACGCCTTGAGGGCCGCGTCGCGATCGGCCACCGAGCCCCACCAGAGGACGGGTCCGGCGCAGTTCACGCCCGCCTTGCGGACGTTGTCG
>CAYVFO010000078.1:0-8605 GCA_964450975.1 uncultured Elusimicrobia bacterium
GGCCGCGAGAAGAGCCTCGTCGCCGCCAAGGCCGCGATCGAGAAGATCCTCGCGGGCTCGAACATCCCGTGCCGCATCCTCGCGCGCAGCAAGACTCTCTGGTCCATCTACGGCAAGATGGAGCGCCAGCAGAAGCCTTTCGAGGAGATCCAGGACGGCCTCGGCGTCCGCCTGATCACCGACACCGTGGCCAACTGCTACGCGCTGCTCGGCCTCGTTCACACGCATTTCAAGCCGGTCGCGGGCTCCTTCACGGACTACATCTCCACGCCGAAGATGAACCTCTACCGCTCCCTGCACACGACGATCGTGGCCCCGACCGGCGAGCCCGTCGAGATTCAGATCCGCACCGAGGAGATGCACCGCTCCTCCGAGTACGGCATCGCCGCGCACTGGCGCTACAAGACCGGAGAGCAGGCGAGGGACGCCCATCTCGAGGAGAAGCTCAACTGGCTGCGCCAGTGGATGGAGTGGCTCCAGGACCTGAACTCGCCGCGCGAGTTCCTCGACTCGCTCAAGACCGACCTCGAGTTCAACCAGGTCTTCGTGTTCACGCCCGCCGGCGAGGTGAAGGTCCTGCCCGCGGGGGCGACGCCGCTCGACTTCGCTTTCGCCGTCCACACCCAGGTCGGCATGGCGTGCGTCGGCTCGCAGGTCAACAACAAGATGGTCAAGCTCGACCACGAGCTCAAGAGCGGCGACATCTGCAAGATCATCACTAAGAAGGGCTCGAATCCGAAGAAGGACTGGCTCAACTACGTGAAGACCGCGCGCGCGCGCTCGAAGATCCGCCATTACCTGCGCGAGCAGGGAATCGTCGCGTGACGAAGAAGCCGGAAAAAGCCTCCCGCCTCGCCGTCGTCGTCCTCAGCGCCGGTCTCGGCTCCCTCGGCACCGTCCTTATCTTCCAGCCCTGGAAGAAGCCCGCGAAGACGCCCGAGCAGGCCGCGAAGGCCTCCTACGACGGGGCTCTTTCCTCTCTTTACCAGGGCAAGCTGCGCGAGGCGGTCCGCCGCCTCGACGCCCTCATCAAGCTCAAGCCCCGCGACTCGAAGGCCTACTACTTCCGCGGCATGGCCCTGCGCGACCTGCGCTCCTTGCCCGAGGCGATCGCGGATTTCTCGCGCGCCGTCGAGCTCGATCCGACGCTCGCCGGCGCGCGCTACCTGCGCGCGGTCTCGCGCCGCGAGCTCGGCGACCTCAAGGGCGCGCTCTCCGACGCCGACGCGCTGCTGTCGGGGGACGCCTCGCGCCCCGAGGTGCTGCTGCTGCGCTCCGAGCTGCTCTCCGAGGTCGGCCGCCGCAAGGACGCGCTGCGCGACCTCGACGCCGTGGTCGCCGCCCGGCCGAAGTCCTACTTCGGGCTCGTGCGGCGCGGCTCGCTGCGCTCATGGCTCGACCGCCACGACGACGCCCACGAGGACTTCGACGCGGCGATCGCGCTCGACGGCCGGCTCGCGCCCGCCTACATCGCGAAGGCGCGCGCCTACTACAACGACGCGAAGAACAAGCAGGCCGTCGAGGCGGCGCGCGAGGCGATCGAGCGCCTGCCCGGCCGCGCCGACCTCTACCTCCTGCGCGGACGCATCAGCCTGAGCCTGTTCCGCCACGAGGACGCGATCGCCGACTTCACCTCCGCGGCGGGCGTCGCGCCGCGCAGCCACCACGCGCCGCTCCTGCGCGCCCGCGCGTATCAGAACTTCGGCATCGACCGCGACAAGCCGGAGAAGTTCCAGCTCGCGATCATGGACTTCACGCGCGGGCTCGAGCTCGCTCCGAAGGAGCCGCGCGGCTACTCGGGCCGCTCGAACGCCTACGGCTGGGCCGGCGACCGCGAGAAGGCGCTCGACGACGCGAAGACCGTCGTGAAGCTCAATCCGAAGAGCGACGAGGCGCACGACGCGCACGCCGACGCCCTGCGCATGCTCAAGCGCTACGACGAGGCCCTGGCCGCGTCCGAGAAGGCGATCGACATCGACCCCTTCGACTCGGGCGCGCGGGTCACGCGCTGCCTGACGCTCGAGTCTCTCGGCCGCAAGGCCGAGGCGCTCAAGGACTGCGACAAGGCCGTCGACTACTCGCCGACGAACACCGACGCTCTCTACCACCGCGCGGGACTCTACCTCGGCCTTCAGCGCCGCGCCGACGCGATCGCCGACCTGCGCAAGATCCTCGAGCTCAACCCCGGGGACGCGCGCGCCGGTCGCCGCCTCGCCGAGGCGCAGCAGGAGACCAAGTTTTGAGGCGCGCCCTGGCCGCCGCGCTGCTCCTCGCCGCGGGCTGCTCGCGTCCGCAGGCCCCCGCCGAGCCGGAGGCGCCGGCGCCCGCGCTCGAGGCGTACGCGCGCGGCGACGCCGAGGCGGCCGAGAAGGCGGCGAGCGCGGCCGTCCTCGAGACGCCGGACGACGCGCTCGCGCGCAACTGGCGCGGACGCCTGAAGCTCGAGCGCCTCGACTTCGCGGGAGCCGAGGAGGACTTCACGCAGGCGATCCAGCTCGACCCGACGCTCGCGGTCGCGTGGTACAACCGCGGCAACGTGCGCATCGACTTGGGCAAGCTGACCGACGCGCTTTCCGACCTCGGCCAGGCCGCGCGGCTCGACCCGGAGCTCGAGGGGGCCCCGTACTCGGCGGGCCTCGCGAAGCAGACGATGGGCGACGAGCGCGGCGCCGCCGACGCCTACGCGATCGCGCTGCGCATCAACAAGGGCATGCGCCAGGCCGCGCTGCGGCGCGCCGAAGCCCTCGCGCAGTCCGGCGAGCGCGAGGAGGCCCTCGAGATCCTCGAGCGCGTTCTCGCCGAGGACCCGGACTCCGTCGGCGCGCTCATGCAGCGCGGCCGCCTGCGCGAGGAGGCGTTCGAGCCCGAGAAGGCGGCCGAGGACTACGGCCGCGTGATCGCTCTCCTGCCGGGAGAGGTCGTCGGCTGGCGCGCCCGCGCGCACGCGCTCAACGACGCGCTCGAGCTCGACGCCGCGTCCAAGGACTACGACGAGGCGATCCGCCTCCGCCCCGACGACGCCGATCTCTTGATGGCCCGCGCGCGCCTGCGCTACCATCAGGAGCGCTGGCAGCCCGCGATCGCCGACTGGATGAAGGCCGTCGAGCTCGACAAGAAGAAGGTCCACGAGGTCTCCGCGTTCATCGCGCGCGTGCGCGAGAAAGTCGAGGCCCAGAACGCGGAGCTCAAGGCCAAGCTCAAGAAATCGAAGACGAGGAAGAAATGAGGAAGACCGCTTTGATCGCCGCCGTGCTGCTCGCGTCCGCCGCGTGCTCGAAGAAGGCGCAGCAGAACTACAAGACCTGCCTCAAGCTCCGCGTCGGGATGACGGGCGCCGAGCTCCTCGCGGCGATGGGCCAGCCCGACGAGACGCAGCCCTACGTCGAAGGCAAGTCATTGCCCCACATGAAGGGCAAGACCGCGCACGAATGGGCGACGCCGTCGTCCATGGCCGCGCCCGTCCGCGTCGTGATGGTCGACGCCGAGGGCAAGGTCGAGAGCATCCGCTGCGGCGACGTGCAGGTGACGGCGGCGGTGTTCGTCGAGCCGCCGGCGCCGGTCGAGCCCGCGCCGTCGACGACGACGGTCGTCCCCGTCCGTCCTCAGGGCATCATCCGCGAGCGCGGAGCGAGCAACTCCCGCGCGTCCGGCAAGCCTCTTACGGAGTAAGGGCTTTTACCAATCGTCCTCTTCCTCGCCCGAGAGGCGGGCGAGACGGGACTCGATGGCCTTCTCGCGGCCGGACTTCTTCTTGGCGAGCTTCTCCTTCATCTCCTTGAGGTGCTCCTCCATCTTCTTGAGCCCTTCCTCGCGGAGCGCGAGCTTGGCGTCGAAGAGCTCGCCGAGCAGCTTCTTCGTCTCGGCCTTGGCGGCGGCCTTCTCGGAATCGGAGCCTTTTCGGATCTTGCGCGCGGAATCGTGCACCTTCTCCTCGAGGTCGTGGAGCTTGCGCATCTTCTCGCGCATCTCCTTGTGCTTGCCCTCGCGGCCTTCCTTGCCGCCGCGCTCGCCGCGTCCGCGGCCGCCGCGCATGCCGCGCGGTCCGCGCTCGCCGTCCTCGTCGTCGTCATGGTCGCGCCAGCCGCGTCCGGGAGGCGGACCGCGCCGCTTCTCGATGCGGACGCGGTCGCCGTCGACCTCGATGCGCTCCTCGTCGTCGTCGTCATGCTCGGCGCGCGCGGGCGCGGCCGCGCAGACGGCGGCGAGCAGGACCGGAATGAGCCAGAGCCGAGAGATCTTCATGGGGGACGCCTCCTGGAAAAACGTCCCCCCAGGTTAGCCCCGAAACGCCGCGGCGTCAACGCCCCTGGCGGGCTTTCTCGGCTTCGACGGCGGCGGGGTCGGCCAAGCCGCGCTCGAGCGCGCCGGCCAGGGCCTGCTCGTCGCCGGGGCGCCACCACTTGAACTCGCGCGCGGCGAGCCAGGCGGCGGGGACCTTGCGGCGGTCGGCGAAGACGAGCGCCTGCTCGTCCCACCAGACGAGCGCCCAGCGCTCTCGCGGCAGATAGGAGACGTACCACGGCCTCGCGACCCGCGTGCGCGTGCCGTCGGGCCAGGCCATCGTCCCGGCCATGCGGTCGGGGTAGTTGCGGATGAGCAAGGCGTCGAGGCGCTCGCGCTCGATGAACTCGGCCATCGGCGCGGGGCCGGTCAGCGCCTGCTGCAGCGCGGGCAGCTGGCGATGGAAGAGATAGCGGCCGTCGCCGTAGACGCGCCCTTCGGGCCCGAGGATCCAGCCCAGGTAGCCGCCCCACTCGTAGGTGTTGAACACGCGCAGCGGGCCGAACACGGCGCGCTCGGCGGCGACGAAGTCGGCGGCGCGGCGCGCGACGTAGACGTCGGAGAACGCCGCGCCCCACGAGACGCGGGCGACGGCCCAGCCGAGAAGGGCGGTCGCGAGCGCGAGCGCGGCCGCCGCGCCGCGCGCCGTGAGGCGCGGCAGCGCGTGCGCGGCGCACGCGGCCGCCGCGGCGCCGAAGAAGATGCCGAAGCGCGCGGAGAGCGCCGTCGCGAAGGCGAGCCCCGCCGCCGCGAGGGCCAAGCCCGGCGAGCCGGCCCTCGCGGAGCGCGCGAGCGCGGCGCCGGCGATGAGCGCCGCGATCAGCGGGCGGTGGAAGCGCATGCGCCACTCGACGCCGCCCCACTCGAGCACGAAGCGGCCGACGGGATCGGTCAGGTGCGCGAGATGCGCGCCGTACACCGAGAGACCGAACGGGTTGAGCGCGGCGCCGAGCAGGGCGCCGCAAACCTCGGCGCCGAGGCCCTCGATCCGGCGGCCGCCCATGAAGCGCGCGGCGAGCGCGTACGCGGCGTAGAGGCCGAGGCCCGCGGGGAAGCCCGCGTGCAGGTTCGACCACAACGCGAAGAGCCCGTAGCCCGCGAGGAAGGAGGCGCGCCCGTTCTCGAGACGGCGGAGGATCACGGCGAACAGCGCGGCGGAGAAGAGATCGGCGCGCAGGTCGGCCTGCGCGAGCGCGGCGCAGCACCACAGCGCGAGCGCGGCGGCGCGCGCCGCGGAGGACGCCCCTTTATCGCGAAGCAGCCCGTCGACGGGCCAGTAGGCCGCGGCCAAGAGAGCGCCCTTGAACGCCCAGAGCCCCCACAGTCCGCCCGCGGCGTGAGCGCCGTACCACAGCGCCTGCGCGAGCCACTCGAAATCCACCCACGGAGCCCCGTAGGCGGTGAAGGAGAAGGGGTCGAAGCGCGGAACGGAGAGGTTGGCGAGGATCCAGCGGCCGGCCGACAGGTGCCAGAACAGGTCCGGGCTGTGCAGCGGCAGCGCCAAAAGGATCAGGGCCAGGGCGAATGCCCAGGCCCCGATCGCGCCCCGTTCCTTGCTCAGGCGGGCGACGTTGGCTATTATCGAGTCGGACGCACCGCGCGCCCGGACTTGATGCAGTCCGTGCACACGTAGACGGTCGACGTCTGGCCGCCGATCACGACCTTCTGCCGCTGGAGGTTCGGGCGGAAGACGCGCTTCGTGGCCTTATGGGAGTGGCTGTAGCTGTTGCCGGTCTTGGGACCTTTGCCGCAGCCGGGAATCTGGCACTTGAATGACATTTCGACATCGTAGCAAATCTCCGACGAGAACCGCAATATGACCGCCTCTCTCGACGACTCGATCCAGTTCCTCAAAGGGGTCGGCCCCCGCAGGGCCGTCCTCTTCGAGCACCTGGGCATCAAGACCGTCGGGGACCTGCTCGCCCACTACCCCCGCCAGTGGCAGGACCGCCACGAGACGCAGGACCTGCGCCTGCCGACCGCCTCGGGCCTCGTCGTCGTCCGCGGCCGCGTGCTGCGCTCGATGACCCATGGCGCCGGGCCGCGCCTGGCGATCCACAAGGCCCAGCTCGCGACCGCCCACGGCAAGGTCGACTGCGTCTGGTTCAAGCACCTCTCCCGGCGCTACGACGCCTTCGGCGCGCTCAAGAAGGAGACCGAGGAGGGCGCCGACCTCTGGGTGATCGGCAAGGCCGAGCCGGACTTGACCGGCGTGCACGAGATCAAGGTCGACGAGCACTACCCGCTCTCAGACGAGCGCTGGCGCATCCACGCGGGCCGCATCACGCCGGTCTACGCGCTCACCGAGGGGCTCTCCCAGCGCTTCGTGCGCGAGGCTGCGTTCAAAGCGCTCGAGCTCGGGGCCGACGCCGCGAAGGAGATCGTCCCCGCCGAGCTCGCGGCCAAGCGCAAGCTGCTCGCCGCCCCGCAGGCGCTGCGCGGCATCCACTTCCCCCGCTCCGACGCCGAGCTCGAGGCCGCGCGCGCGCGCCTCGCCTACGAGGAGCTGCTGCTCCTCGAGCTCGCGTGGATCCTCAAGCGCCGCCAGACGCGCGGCGTCGCCAAGCGCCACTCATACGAGATCAAGCGCACGCTCCTGACTCCGTTCCGCGAGAAGCTCGGGTTCGACCTCACGCGCGCCCAGAAGCGCGTCATCAACGAGATCTTCGAGGACATGCGCCAGCCCTACCCGATGACGCGCCTGCTCCAGGGCGACGTCGGCTCGGGCAAGACCGTCGTCGCGCTCTCGGCTCTGCTCCTCGCGGTCGAGAACGGCGGGCAGGGCGCGCTCATGGCGCCGACCGAGATCCTGGCCGACCAGCACCGCGCCACGCTCGACGGCTTTCTCAAGGGCTTGGGCGTGCGCGTCGCCTCGCTGACCTCGCGCGTGCCGAAGAAGGAACGCGAGAAGATCCTCAAGGCGGTGCGCGAGGGCGAGATCGACATCCTCGTCGGCACGCACGCGCTCCTCGAGGGCGAGGTGAACTTCCCCAAGCTCCGGCTCGCCGTCATCGACGAGCAGCACCGCTTCGGCGTCCGCCAGCGCACGACGCTGCGGCAGAAGGGCAGCACGATCGACCTGCTCGTCATGACCGCGACGCCGATCCCGCGCACGCTCGCGCTCTCGCTCTACGGCGATCTCGAGGCCTCGACCATCGACGAGATGCCGCCCGGGCGTCCGCCCATCAGGACGTTCCAATCGGCGGAAAAGGACGCCTTCGACTCCGTGCGCAAGGAGGTCGCGGCGGGACGGCAGGCTTATGTCGTCTACCCGATCATCGAGGAGAGCGCCGGCCAGGACCTGCAGTCGGCCAAGGCCGAGTTCGAGCGCTTGAGGACGGCCGTGTTCCCCGGCCTCTCGGTCGGCCTCATCCACGGCGCGATGGCGGGCAAGGCCAAGAGCGCCGTCATGAAGGACTTCGCCGAGAACAAGATCCAGGTCCTCGTCGCCACGCCCGTCATCGAGGTCGGCATCGACGTGCCGAACGCGACCGTCATGGTCATCGAGAACGCGGACCGCTTCGGCCTGGCCTCCCTGCACCAGCTGCGCGGGCGCATCGGCCGCGGAGGCGCGGAGTCCTACTGCCACCTGGTCGCCGAGCCTCACACCGAGCAGGCGCGCGCGCGCCTCGAGATCATGACCGCGACCGCGGACGGCTTCAAGATCGGCGAGGAGGACTTGAAGCTGCGCGGCCCCGGCGAGCTCCTGGGCACGGCCCAGCACGGCGAGCTGTCCTTGGCCGTCGCCGACCTCTTCAAGGACGCCGAGCTCCTGGCCGACGCCCGCGCCGACGCGGGCGAACTCCTCGCCGCCGACCCCAAGCTCCTCGCCCCCGCCCACAAGGCGATCCGCGCCCGCCTCATTTCCCTCTACCAGAGCCGCTGGAACTGGATCGACCTCGCTTAAAAGCGGTGTCAGTCTTAACACTTAACAGTTTGATCACTTCCGGCCAATGGCAAACTGTTAAGTGTTAAGACTGACACCATAGTTAATCCGAAGTTTGGGTGCCGGACGGGCCTTCTCCATCTATACTGACGACGAAGGCGGAGGTGTCTGTATGAAGCTCTCCCTGATGATGGTCGCGGCGGCGATAATCTATCTTGCCCCCGCGGCGTACGCCGGCAAGGACGAAGCGAAGAAGGAAGCGAAAGAAGAGGCCCGTCTCGAGAGGAAGTGCGAGAAGGAGCGGGAAAAGGACGCGCGCGACGAGGCCCGGAACCGCAAGCATCCGCGGCCGGACAACAAGTGGGACGCGCTGTGCGAGCCGCCGGCGCCGCCTCCCCCCGTCGAGCCTCCCGTGGCGGAGCCCCCGCCGTTCATTCC
>CAYVFO010000078.1:8615-12727 GCA_964450975.1 uncultured Elusimicrobia bacterium
ATCGTCCCTCCGCCCGGAGGATTCCCGGCGCCGACGCTGCCTCCGCCGCCGATGCCGTGAGCGGCCGTCGTGGACGGCGCGCGCCGCGCCTGTTATACTGACGCGGTGCGCGCCGCCCTTTTTCTCCTGATCCTGTCCCTTCCCGCCTCCGCCCAGGAGGTCGAGAAGGAGGACTACAAGATCATCGGCTGGAACGACGCGTGCGGCGTCGCCGTCGAGCGCTACGCGTATCCCAAGTTCGGCCAGGCGATCCACGGCGAGCCGATCACGACGCGCGTCGGCACCATCGCGATCGTGACCGCGACGCCCGTCGTGCAGACCAACTGGATGCTCGAGGCCGACGGCCCGAACACCTACGACCGCGCGGCGATCGAGCGCATCCGCAAGCAGCTCAGGAAGATCGGCTTCGAGAAGCCGGGCTATCCCGAGCGCATCCGCCTCGACGCCAAGACCTCCGACAAGCCCGGCACGAGCGACATCATCTTCTCGACGGCGACGCTCGAGGCGCGGCCCGCCGAATGGCCGTCCTCCGAGTGGCGGTGGCGCGCGGCGCACTACAACCCGCTGACGACGTGCGCGCTCATGATCTTCGAGCGCCCGGGCGAGCGCTTCAAGTTCGTGCTCACGCGCATCTACAACCCGTCCGCGCGCGGCGACCGCGCGCGAGCGCACACCACCAACGGGCGCAACCTCTTCGACGAGGGCGACCTCGAGGGCGCGCTCGCCGAGGCCAAGACCGGCGCCGAGCTGGCGCCCGAACTCGCCGCGACGCGCTACCACCACGCCGCGATGCTCGCGCTCTCGGGCCGCGACGAGGAGGCGATGGGCGAGCTGCGCGCCGCCGTCTCGCGCGACTCCCGCTTCGCCGCGAAGGCCGCCGACGACCTCGATTTCGACTCTTTGCGCGTGCGCCAGGACTTCCGCCGCCTCGTCGAGGGGCTGCCGCGGAAGGCGCCCTTGAAGTAGGGGTCCCGGAAGGCTATAATAGGGAGGTCGCAGGCGAGGATTTGAGCCCTATTGCCCCGGGCCGTGCTCCGGGCGCTAAAAAGGCGAAGAAAAACCACGCTTCCGGCGTGGTTTTTTCATTTTACGATGACCCAAGGACGACAGCCCTACGCCGACCGCGGCCGCGAGGACGAGCTCCGAGAGCTCCTCCATCGCCGGCTCCTCGTGCTCGACGGCGGCATGGGCACCATGCTCCAGGCCGCGAACCTGACCGCGGCCGATTTCGGCGGCGAGGCGCTCGAAGGCTGCAACGAGAACCTCGTCCTGACCCGGCCCGACGTCATCCAGGGCGTCCACGAGGCGTACTACGCCGCCGGCGCGGACATGGTCGAGACGAACACCTTCGGCGCGATCCGCCACGTGCTCGCCGAGTACGGCCTGCAGGACAAGGCCTTCGAGATCTGCAAGAAGGCGTGCGAGCTCGCGAAGGCCGCGGCCGCCAAGAAGGGCGGCAAGGACAAGCCGCTGTTCGTCGCCGGCGCTCTCGGCCCCGGCACGAAGACGATCTCGGTCACCGGCGGCATCACCTTCGACGAGGTGCTCGAGGGCTATCGCGAGGCGACGGCGGGCCTGCTGGCCGGCGGCGCCGACCTCATCCTGCTCGAGACGCAGCAGGACACGATCAACGTGAAGGCCTCGCTCAACGGCATCGCCGCCGCGTTCAAGGACGCGAACCGCTCCTTGCCCGTGATCCTCTCCGTGTCGATCGAGACGATGGGCACGATGCTCGGAGGCCAGGACATCGCGGCTCTGGCCGACGCGGTCGCCCACTTCGACCTGCTCGCCGTCGGCATGAACTGCGCGACCGGCCCCGACTTCATGACGGACCATCTGCGCACGCTCGCCTCGCTCACGCGCTCCTTCACGATCTGCTACCCGAACGCGGGCCTGCCCGACGAGAACGGCGCCTACAACGAGAGCCCCGAGATGGTCGCCAAGAAGGTCGGCCGCTTCGCCGACGAGGGCTGGGTCAACATCGTCGGCGGCTGCTGCGGCACCACGCCCGAGCACATCCGCCTCATGGCCGCGGCCGTCGCGGGCAAGCCGCCGCGCCGCGCGCACAAGCCGCGCCGCTCCTCGGTCTCCGGCATGGAGTCGCTGCTCCTCGACGAGGACCGCCGCCCGCTCATCGTCGGCGAGCGCACGAACGTCATCGGCTCCAAGAAGTTCAAGGAGCTCATCGTCGCGGGCGAGCTCGAGCAGGCCGCGGAGCTCGCGCGGCACCAGGTCCGCGCCGGCGCGCACATCATCGACGTCTGTCTCGCCAACCCGGACCGCGACGAGAAGGCCGACCTCATCGCTTTCTTCGAGAAGGCGGTCAAGAAGGTGAAGGTCCCCTTCATGATCGACTCGACCGACGCCGAGGTCATGGAGGAGGCGCTCAAGCGCGCCCCCGGCAAGTGCGTCCTCAACTCGATCAACCTCGAGGACGGCGAGGAGCGCTTCGAGAAGGTCGTCCCCCTCGCGCACAAGTACGGCGCCGCTCTCGTCGTCGGCACGATCGACGAGGACAAGCAGATGGGCATGGCGCTCACGCGCAAGCGCAAGCTCGAGATCGCCGAGCGCTCCTTCGACCTCCTCACGATCAAGTACGGCGTGGCGCCCGAGGACATCATCTACGACCCGCTCGTCTTCCCCGCGGGCACCGGCGACAAGAACTACTGGGGCTCCGCCGTCGAGACGATCGAGGGCATCCGCCTCATCAAGAAGGAACTGCCGCGCTGCAAGACCGTGCTCGGCATCTCGAACGTCTCCTTCGGCCTGCCGCCCGCCGGCCGCGAGGTCCTCAACAGCGTCTTCCTCCACCACTGCGTCGAGGCCGGCCTCGATCTCGCGATCGTCAACGCCGAGAAGCTCGCGCGCTACTCGCAGATTCCCGAGGAGGAGAAGAAGCTCGCGTGGGACCTCCTCGCGTGGGCCGGCCCCGGCGATCCCAAGCATCCCGCCGGCTTCGACGCCGTCGCCGCCTTCTCGGAGCACTTCCGCGCGGTGAAGACCGTCGTGAAGTCGGCCTCCGAGCGCCTCAAGCTCCCCCTGGATGAGCGCGTCGCCAAGAACGTCGTCGAGGGCTCGCAGGAGGCCCTCAAGGCCGATCTCTACGAGATGCTCAAGGCGCGCAAGCCGCTCGAGATCATCAACGGTCCGCTCATGAAGGGCATGGACGAGGTCGGCCGCCTCTTCGGCGCGAACACGATGATCGTCGCCGAGGTCCTCCAGTCCGCCGAGGTCATGAAGGCCGCCGTCGCGCACCTCGAGCCGCACATGACGGTCACCGACCAGTCGACGCGCGCGACGATCATCCTCGCGACCGTCAAGGGCGACGTGCACGACATCGGCAAGAACCTCGTGCACATCATCCTCAAGAACAACGGCTACAAGATCGTCGACCTCGGCATCAAAGTCGCGCCCGAGCAGCTGCTCGAGGCCGTGAAGACGCACAAGCCGCACGCGATCGGCCTCTCCGGCCTGCTGGTCAAGTCCGCGCAGATGATGGTCGTCACAGCCGACGACCTGACCGCCGCGGGCATCACGCTGCCCGTTCTCGTCGGAGGCGCCGCGCTCTCGCCGCGCTTCACGGCCAAGCGCATCGCGCCGTCCTACGACGGCCCCGTCTTCTACGCGAAGGACGCGATGACCGGCCTCTCGCTCGCCAACGACTACTTCGGCGAGAAAAAGGAGGCGCTCCTCGCCAAGAACAAGGAAATCCAGGAGTTCCTCCGCGCCGAAGCGCCGGCCGCCGCCGCCGAGGCGGTCGCCGAGGCCGGGGCGCCGCGCGCGGTCGTCACGCACGACGCGCCCGCGCCCGTCCCGCCCGACCTCAAGCTCCACGCGCTCGCGGACTTCCCGGTCGACGAGATCTTCCACTACGTCAACCCGATCATGCTCTACGGCAAGCATCTCGGCCTGCGCGGCAACCTCGAGCAGCACCTCAAGGACAAGAACCCGAAGGCCGTCGAGCTGCACAAGCGCGTGACCGCGCTGCAGGACGAGATCATCGCCAAGGGCCTCATCAAGCCGAAGGCCGTGTTCAAGTTCTTCGCCGCCGAGGGCGACGGCGACCGCATGAACCTCTTCGACTCGCCGTCGGCCGCGTCGCCGATCGCGGG
>CAYVFO010000079.1:0-12605 GCA_964450975.1 uncultured Elusimicrobia bacterium
CCTCCCGCCGCTAAGCCGCCGTCCCCCTCCGCTCCGCCGCCGGGCGAGCTCGCGAACTGCTGCTGCGGGCGCCGATTCGGATCGCCCTGCTGCTCCTCGGGCGGGCCCATCGGGGGCTCCTCGATGGGCTGCTGCTGGCCGCCGCGGTCCTCGTCGGCGACCGGCGCGACTTCGTCATCCGGTCCGCCGCCGCCGAACGGCGGCCGCTGGCCCTCAGGCTCGACCTTGTCGATCGGCTTCTTCTCCGGCGGGCCGGGCTGGCGCTTCGGGCGCTTCTTGGCGTCGCGCTCGTCGGGATCCTCGAGATTGCGCTTCATCGCGGCGGTCATGGGAAGGGGGACGGTGCCGCGGCCGAGGCGCATCGTCGGGCGCTTCTCGATCCACTTCGAGCCGTTCTCGGCCTTCTCCTTCAAATTGCGCATCTTCTCGTTCCACCAGCCGCGGACGCCCTTCTTGCCCTCGGCGGCGAGCTCGACGCGCGGCTCGGCCTCGGCCTTCTCCTTGGCCTCGTTCTTGATCTCGCCTTTGCCCTCGTTCTTGACCTCGCCCTTGCCTTCGTTCTTGACCTCGTTCTTGGCGAGCTTCTCGCGGGCGTCCTTGCCCTCTTCCTTGAGCTCGGTCTTGCCCTTTTTCTTGTCCTTGGAATCGGTCTTCTCGCGCTCGGCGAGCTCAGATTTCTCCTTCGTCTCGCCTTTGGTCTCGCCTTTGGTCTCGCCTTTGGTCTCGCCCTTGACCTCGCCCTTCGTCTCGCCCTTCACCTCGCCCTTGAGGCCGCGCGTCTCGGCGAGGTTGCCCTCGGCCTTCACGGTGCCCTCGGACTTCAGATTCTCGGCCTTCACCTCGCCCTTCGTCTCGACGAGGTTCTCGGCCTTGACCTCGGCCTTGGTCTCGGTCTTCACCTCGGCTTTCGTCTCGACGACGGTCTCCGTCTTGACCTCGGCCTTCGTCTCGACGACCGTCTCGGTCTTGACCTCGGCTTTCACCTCGGTCTTCACCTCGGCCTTCGTCTCGACCTTGAGCTCCGCGCTCTTGGCGTCGAGCTTCGGGCCCTCGGCGTTGGCCTCGGCGCGCGTGTTCGACTTCACCTCCGAGCTCTTCAGCTCGGCGCGCTCGGAGACGGGATCCTTCGTCCACGAGGCGAGGGTGCTCATCATCGACTTCACCTTGCCCATGAAGTTCAGGGGGGGAGTCGCGGGAACCGACGGCGTCGCCTCGACGACGGCCTCCGTCTTCGTCTCCGTCTTGACCTCGGGCGCGAGCTCGGCGGCGGTCTTCGTCTTCGGGATCTCGACCTTCACGTCGACGGCCGTGTTCGGGCCCTTCGTCTCGAGCGCCTTGAGCGCGAGGTTCGCGGTCTCCGGGCGGACTTCGACGTTGACCTCGGTGCCCTTGAGGTTCTTGAGCTCGGCCAGGCGGTCCTTGTTCTTGCCCTCGCGGAAGCCGCGGATCATGAGCGCGCCGAACGCGGCGTCCGTCGCGAACTCGCCGGCCTTGAGGTAGGCCTCGTTGGTGCCCCAGTGCTGGCCGACCTTGCCGAGGTTGTCGAGCGCGGAGAGGGAGAAGGAGCCGACGACCGACCCGAGCAGCACGTACTGGAAGCCGCGCATGCCGAGGCCGATCGCGGAGGTGAGCGCCTGGACGGTCGGGCTCGCGAACGCGAGGCCGGCCTTCTCGATCATGCCCGCGAGGCGGCCGACGCCCGGGATCACGTACATCAGGGGGTTGAGCAGGCCCTCGGCCAGGCCCTCGCCGAAGGTCATGATCGCGCCGAGGACCGGGTGGCCCGAGTCGGCGAGCTGCTTGCCGTAGGTGCCGGCGCCGTGGCCGTCGAGCGCGTCGTACATCTCCTCGTCGGAGACCGGCGCGGCCATCGCGTCGCGGTAGGCCTGAGGCGCGCGGCGCTCGGTGATGCCCTGCGCCTCGAGCGCCTTGCGGCGGTTCTCCTTCGCGTCGACGGCGAGGACCTCGCGGTTGCCCTTCGTCGTGCGCGCGAGGTACTCCTTGGTGAGATTCGCCTTCCACTTCTTCCACGCCTCGGGATCCTTCTCCCGGTCGGGCTCGGAGCCGCCCATGAGCCACTTCACGCCGACGTTGCGCTTGTAGCCGGCCGTCGCCTCGAGGAGGAAGTCCTCGTTGCCGGTGATCTCGTAGGCGATCATCTGGCCGCCGGAGACGATTCCGGTGTAGAGCGTGTTCGCGACGTCGCCGCAGAATCCGAGCACCTGCTTGACGCCCGGGACGCTCGCGACCCAGCGCGCGCCCGTGCCGAGGAGAGAGGAGCCGTCGATCTCGCGGTCGATCGTGTCCTTCTTGGAGAGCCACGTCGCGCCGTCGAAGTTCCACTCGGCGCGCGACGCGTCCGGGGGGATGTCGCGGCGGACGCGGAACTCGATCTTCTCGTGGTCGTTGACCCACAGCTTGTCGACGCCGAACCACCACGTCGAGGGCGAGTACTTGATCGGGGGGCCCGGCGGCAGCCAGGTCAGGCGAGAGCCGTCGGAGAGGTACTCGGTGACGATCTTCGGCTCGTCCTGCCGCGCCTTCGGGTCGCCGCCGCCGACGGGCGGCGGGTCCACGAAGATCTCGCCGGAGACGCCGAAGGACTGGCCCCACGTGGTGATGTCGCCGAACTCGGTCGCCTGCTTGAACGTGCCGCTGAGGATGCGCTTGGAGCCGTCGCGGCGCGTGAAGATCAGCATGTAGCTGCGGTTGGCGTTGATGAAGAACCGCACCGGCGCGCCCTTCGTCGGGTCGGTCTCAAGGTCGGGGGAGAGCTTCGCCTCGGCGGCGAGGAAGGAGCCGAGCGCGTTGCTCAGGCGGCCCTTGTCGTCGTTGTAGCCGAGCGCCTTCATCGTCTCCTTCGCGTACGCGCGGGCGAGCGTCAGGCGCTTGCGCGCGTCGGAGGACTCGACGAGGTCCTTGAGAGCGACTTCCCAGCCGAGGTTCGTCTTGCCGCCCTCGAGAAGCTGCGTGACGTGCGTCGAAAGCTTGACGATGTGCGTGCCGTTCTGGAGGATGAGGCGGTCGAGCTCGAAGCTGCCGTCGGAGTTGACGCGGTCGACGCGCGTCGCGACGGCGGGAGGAGTGCCGTCCGGCGCGGCGAGGAAGTTGACGCGCCGCTCCTTCGACGTGATCGTCGCCTCGAACCCCTGGCCGGGATTCGTCAGGTCCTTGATGTACTGGTCGCCGGTGCCGAGGTCTTTCTTGAAGCGCTTGACGACGGTCTTGCCGTCGGGGCCGTACTCCTCGACGTCGGCCTTCTTGGCCGCGAGGTCGAGGGTTTCCTTGCGCACGACGCGCTCGCCGTCGAACGTGGTCGTGACCGCGTCCTTGATCTTGCCCTCGGCGTCGTAGCCGATCGCCGACTCGATGCGCGCCTTCGCCGCGTCGATCACGACGACGAGGCCGGACTTGCCGTCCTTCGACTGGCCCTGGAAGCGCGAGGAGGTCTTGCCGCCGCCCTCGTCGGTGTAGACGATGAGGCCGACGTAGAGCTTGTCGCCGCGCTTGACGCCGGCGAGCTGCGAGCCCTTCGAGCCCTGGCCGTCGGGGAACGTCTCCCACGGGAGGAACGTCTCGCCGAGGGGGACGGTGCCGTTGGCGAGCCCTTCGCGCAGGAAGCCGCGGTACTCCCAGAGCGTCGCCATGAACGCGCCGAGCTCGCGGTTGGCGGCCTTGATCGCGGTGAGGCGGCGCGTGACGTCCGCGACCGTCTCGATCTTGCCGTCGACGCCGAGCGTGCGCGCGAGGCTCGCCTCGATGGCTGTGAGATGCGCGACGATCGCGTCGAGATCCTTGAAGGTGTCGGGGTCGCCGCGCATCGAGGAGATCGTCAGGCGGCCGATGTCGAGCAGCTCCTTGCGGCGGTCGCGGCGGTCGGTCTGGAACTTGCGCTCCTGGCCGTCGGGCAGGTTCTGGCGCAGCGTCGCGCCCGCGCGGCCCGCGCCGTTCCTGAACTCGGCCCAATAGTCGATGCGCTCGGCGCGCACCTGCACGGGCTGCGCGGTCTCGGAGGACCCGGGCATCGGGACCTCCTTGCCGTCGATCTTCGACTTCCACTTGTTCGTGCCCTTCGAGCCGTCGGGCGTGTAGACGAGCGGCTCGCGCTGGCCGTAGACGCGGCGCACCGCGTCGAGGCTCGCGGGCGCGCCCGTGACCGAGCCGTAGCGGCGGTTGAGGTTGTCGAAGATCTTCTCGGACTCGGCCGGGTTCATCGCGGCCTGCTCGAGGCCGCCCATGACGACGTCGATCTCGTAGAGCGGATCGGCCGCGGCCTCGGGGCTCTGGTGCGCGGCGGCGCTCGCGACGGCCTTCTCGACGGACGGCTCGAGGCGGCTGCCGCCGGGCGTGATGCGCATGCTGCGCACGAGGACGCTGCCGGCGCGCTCGACGCGGCCCTGCAGCACGCGCCGGTCCTCGGCGGGGATCTTCGCGGACTCGAGCGCGGCCTTGATCTCCGCGCGGCGCTTGTCCAGCGCGGCGAAGGAGGTGGCCTGCTGACCCTTCACGTGCTTGGCGAGCGCGCTCTCGAGCTCGCCGAGCTCGGCGGCGAGGCGGCGCGCCTCGGGGCTCGTGAGCGTTCCCCGCACGGGAGCGGCGGTCGCCTGAGGAGGCGGGAGGATCGGCTTGACTTCTTCGCCGGTACCCGCCGACGCGACGCCCGCCGCGAGAACGAGCGCGGCGCAGAGGAGGGGGGCCAGGCGTCTTTGGGTCCTCATGACTATCAGCGTACCCTCTGAAAGGCCCAGCCTATCAGGGGCCCCAGACCCAGACGCGCCTAGGCCCTAAGGCCTAGGTGGGACGAGGGGCAACCCCAGTATAGCCCCTCTTCCAATATAGTCAATACCGATATAGTCAATACCGAAAAACGGCGGTTTTCGGACTTACTGGGGCTTCAGGGTGGCGAGCCGTTCCTCGAGGCGAGCCTGCGCCTTGCCGGCGGGGCCCTCGTCCTTGAGGAGGTGGTACTTGCTCGCCTTCGGCGCGAGGATCACGAGGAACTTCGCCGGAACGCCGGCGCGGCGATAGGCGGCGACCTTGTGGTGGCCGTCGAGCAGGAAGCCGGCGAGGAAGGAGTGGAGGTTCTTGATCTGGCCCTTCTTCACGGCCTCGGGGACGCCGCGCTGGTACATGCCGAGCATGAGCACGCGCGGGCGGTCGCCGTTCTGGATCATCTGCTGGTAGATCTTGATGTACTCTTCCTTCAGCGCGGCGCGCGGGACGAGCGGGATCACGAAGTCGAACTGCTTCTCCATGACGCCGGAGTCGGTGTGGCGGAAGATCTTCGGGCGCTGGGACTCGTAGTGCTCCCAGCCGGAGAGGAGGCCCTCTTCCTTCGGGTCCTCGATGTCCCAGAGCTCCATGAACTCGCTCTGAAAGAAGTACGAGGCTTCGTCGTCGGAATCGTAGGGGCCGGAGAGGTTGACCGAGGTCTCGAACACGAGATACTCGCCCTTCTCCATGAGCTCGAGCAGCGGCTGCAGCTCCTGGACGAGGGACTCGTCCACCGGGCGGGGCAGCTGGATGGTCTTGGGCAGGTTCGCGATCTTCTTGTTCGTGGGCAGGTGCGGATCCTGCAGCATCTTGAACCAGAAGTGGCACGTGTTGCAGTCGTTGCCGACCTCGAACTTGCGCTGGCCGTTGATCTCCAGGAACAGCGAGTTGGACTCGCCGTGGCGCTTTTCCACGCCGATCTTGAAGAAGCCTTTGCCCTGCGGCACCTTGACTTTGACGACCCCGTCTCCGACGGAGGACATCTCCAGCTTGGGCGCTTTGGTTTCAGAGCTCATGTCTCGATTGTAGCCGATTCGCGCCCCGCCGTAAAGGGACCAAATCGCGCCGCCGCCTCGACCGATTCTTGACGCGGGGGGAGCGGGCCGATTTCCGCCGTTCACCCAGGAAATACGATCGTAACAGGCTTCCCTTATAGTAGGCGGACATGGGAATGGAGGAATGGGACGAGCGCGCGCTGCGCGAGATCAACTCGTTGGACGCCGCGCGCCTGGCCATCCGCGGCGCGCTCGCGACCATCCGCGACCTCCAGGACCAGAACGCGGCGCTCAAAGGCCAGGCCGCCGACGAAGGGGCCAAGCGCCGCCATCTCGAGTCCCGCCTGGCCGAGCTCGACTCCCGTCTCGCCCAGTGGCAGGAGCAGGCCGCGCAGTGGGAGGCCGACCGCGAGAAGCGCGAGCGCCTCATGGAGCAGTGGAAGGCGGAGGCGCGCCTCGAGGTCCGCGAGGAGGAGCGCCGCCGCTCCGAAGCCGACCGCCGCCACGTCGAGGAGACGCTCGCCCGCCTGCGCGCCGACCTCGCCTCGATGACGGCCGCGCAGAAGGGGAAGGAGGAGGCTCACGGCGAGCTGCGCCGCGAGCTCGCGGCGCGCGACGCCGAGCTCCTGCGCCTGCGCCGCGAGAAAGAAGAGCACGCCGCGAAGCTCCAGCGCGACGCCGAAGCCCTCGAGGCGCTGCGCGAGGCGCGCGACCGCGAGCTCCAGCGCGAGTTCCAGGCGCGCGAGCTCGAGCTGCGCGACAAGAACATGCGCATCGCCCACGTCGAGCGCGAGGCCGAGGACGCCAAGCGCTCGCTCGCCGCGATCGCGCAGGACCGCGAGCTGCTGCTCAAGGCGCGCGAAGAGGAGCTCGTCAAATCCTTCCAGGCCAAGGAGGCCGACCTCGTCCGCCGCTACCAGGAGCGCGAGGCCGAGCTGCAGGCCCGCTGGTCGGAGCTCGAGACGGGGCTCTGGGCGAAGACGAAGGAGTCGCGCGCGAAGCTCGACGACGCCGTGCAGAAGCAGTTCGAGGAACGCGCCCGCCAGTTCGCGGACCGCGCCAAGGAGGTCGAGGACCTGCTCGCCCGCCGCAGCCGCGAGCTCGACGAGGCCCATCGCGCGCGCTGCGCCGAGGCGGAGGCGCACTACGCCGCCGACGAGCGCCGCCTGCTCGACTCGTGGGCCGAGAAGGAGAAGCGCCTCCTCGCCAAGCTCGACGCCGAGCTCAATACCGAGCGCGGCGCCCTGCAGGCCGCCTGGGCCGACCGCCAGAAGGCCCAGGACGCCGAGCACGCCGAGCGCCTGCGCCAGGTCCAGGCGAAGATCGAGGAGATCAACGCCGAGGGCCTGCGCGCCGCCGCGCGCGTGCTCGAGGACGCCGCGCGCAAGGACGCCGAGCGCCTCCGTCAGCAGGACGAGTTCGTCGCGCGCCGCGAGGCCGAGCTCGACAAGGAGCGCGCCGCGCGCCTCGTCGAATTGGCCGAGCGCGCCCGCGAGCTCGAGGACGAGGCCAAGCGCCGCGAGGAGGCCCGCACGAACGAGCACGTCGCGCGCACCGCCCGCCTCGAGGCCGAGCACGAGCGGCGCCGCGGCGAGCTCCTCGAGGAGCACCGCAAGACGGTCGAGGCCGAGACGGCGTCGCTCTCCGCTCAATACGATCAGCGGCAGCGCGCGCTCGACGAGGCGTACCGCGCGAAGACGGCCGAGCTCGAGCGCGCCGCGAGCGCCTTGGCGGAGCAGCACGAGGCGTGGAAGGCCGCCCTCCGCGCGGACTTCCTCCGCAAAGAGAAGGACCTCGACGCCCGCTGGGCCGTCCGCGAGGGGGAGCTCGTCGCCCGCTACGAGGAGGCTCTCGAGCGGCAGCGCGCGGCGTTCGCCTCGCAGACCGCGGAGGCGCGCTCGAGCCTCGACGCGCAGAAGCGCCGCCTCGAGGACGAGGCCGTCGCGCGCGAGCGCAATCAGCGCGCCGAGACCGACCGCCGCGCCGCCGAGGCGCAGGCGAAGTTCGCGCGCGAGCTCGCCGAGCTGCAGGCCTCGCACGAGGCGCGCCTCTCCGAGCTCCGCGTCGCGCACGACGAGGGGCTGCGCCTCGTCCGCGAGAAGGCCTTCGAGGACCTCGCTCGCGAGCGCGCCGGCCTCGAGCGCGATCTCGCGGGCCTGACCGAGCGCCTCGCGCAGGCGCAGGCCGAGAACGACCGCGCCCGCGTCACGGAGGGAGCACGCGCCAAGGAGCTCGAGTCCCGCGTCGCCGCGCTCGAGGCCGAGCGCCGCGCGCTCGCCGCCTCGCTCGCCGCCGTCGAGAAGGACGCGGCGTCGCTGCGCGCCGCCGTCGCCGAGCGCGACCGCATGCGCGAGGTGGAGCGCGCTCGCCTCGCGGAGGAGGCCAAGCTCGCCGCGTCCTCCGAGCTCGCCCGCGTGCTGGAGGAGGCCGACCGCGACCGAACGAAGTCCCTCGAGCTCTCCCGCGCCGAGCTCGAGAAGGCGCACGCCGCGCGCCGCCGCTCGCTCGAGGAGGCGTACGCGATCCGCGCCCGCGCTCTCGACGATCAGGAACGCCGCCTCGAGGAGGAGCTCTCGCTCCGCATCGAGGAGTACAAGGCCATGACGGCCCGCGCCAAGCGCAAGCCCGATTCCGCGGGTTGACAGCCGCCGGAGGGGGGGCTACACTGAGCGGGCCGTGAAACCCGCCCTTCCTTTCCTCTTGATCGGCTTGCTCGCGGTCCGCGCCCAGGCGGGCACGACGCAGCCCCCGATCGACAATTGTTCGGGCGGCGCCGCGGCCGTCAATCCCAACTGCGGCGGCCAGGGCGGCAGCTCGATGGCCGGCAACCAGAACGGCGGCGGAGGAGGGTCTATTCCTCCCGGCACGGGAGGAGGAGGCGGCGCGTTTACGGGCAACACCAGCGGAGGCAAGACTCCGGGCGGCGGAATCAGGCCGGGCGGCGGCGGCGCCGGCGTCCAAGGTCCCGGCGGCGGCTACAACGGCCAGGGCTCGAATCCCGGAGGACAGGGCTACGCGAACGGCACCGGCTCCAACCCCGGCGCGACGAACAACTTCGCGGGCGGTGCGGCCGGCGCGGGCGCTCCTGCCGGCGCCGCGGCCGGGCCCGCCTCGCCGTTCGGTCCCGGAAACCCGCTCACGATCAAGGCCGGCGTCGAGCTCCAGATGGGCGACTACGCCTCCGCGTGCGTGAGCGCGACCGCCGCCCTCAAGCAGGACCCGAACGACGCGAAGGCCAAGAAGATCGCCGACGAGGCCTGCCGCGGCGACCTCAAGTCAGGTCCCAAGCCGAGTCAAAACGAGCCCGGCGGAGGAGGCCCCGCCGGAAAGGACGTCGCGCTCGACGCGAACAAGGCCGGCAAGCTCCTGCGCGGCGGCGCCGAAGGCGGCGCGCTAGCGACGGTGCCCGCGGAGCTGCAGGCCTTGCTCGCGCGCATCGTCGAGGCCGTCGAGGCCGGCGACAACGTCTTGGTCGTTCAACTCGCCGAGGAAGGGCTCAAGGACCACCCGGGCAGCGAGCACCTGCTCAACGCGCTCGCGACCGCGCTCCACAAGCTCGGCGACCACAAGGGCGCCCTCGCCGCCGCCGACAGGGCGATCGCGGCGAACGATCAGAACGCGACCGCTCACGCCAACCGCGCCGCCGCTCTGCTCGCGCTCGGCGACCGCGACGGCGCGATCGAGGCGCTCAAGCGCGCAGCCGCGCTCGACCCGCGCTTCGAGGCCGACCTCAAGAAGCTGCTCGCCGCCGGAGCCTCCGGCCTCTTCGGCGACATCATCGCGCGCGGCGGCAAGCTCGGAGCGCTGCCGTGGGTGATCGGCGCCGCCGCGCTCGGCTTCCTGATGATGGTCATCCTGGTGCTCCTCGCGCGCCGCTCGGGGCCGCAGACCGCGTCCTGGACGCCCGGCAAGCCGGAAGCGCCCTCTCCCCAAGCCGCGACGGCGATCGAGCCCGGCGCGCTGCTCGGCGGCGCGTATCGCGTCGAGAAAGAGCTCGGCCGCGGAGGGATGGGCGTCGTCTTCTCCGCCCTCGACGAGAAGCTGCAGCGCCGCGTCGCGATCAAGCAGCTCCAGCGCGGCGGCGACGGGACCGCCGGCGACGCCGACCGCTTCATGAAGGAAGCGCGCGTCGTCGCAAAGCTCAAGCACCAGAATTTGGCCGAGATCTACACCGTCCTCGACGAGGGGGGGCGAGCTGCTGCTCGTCTTCGAGTACGTCGAGGGGCGCGGACTCGACCAGGTTCTGACGGCCAACCGCAAGCTGCCGGTTCAGCACGCCGTCCGGGTCCTGCAGGAGCTCGCGGCCGGTCTCGACTACGCGCACGGCGAGCGCGTCATCCACCGCGACCTCAAGCCCGCCAACATCATGATCACCAAGACCGGCGGAGTGAAGATCATGGACTTCGGCATCGCGCACCAGTCGAGCGGCAACGCGACGCACACGCAGACCGCCGCGTGGGGCACGCCGCCGTACATGGCGCCCGAGCAGGCGCTCGGCTCCGTCTCCAAGGCCGCCGACCTCTACTCGCTCGCGATCATCGGCTACGAGATGGTGGTCGGCGCGCGCCCGTTCGAAGGCCCGGACTACCAGGAGCAGAAGCTGCGCCGCTCCTTCACCGAGGCGACGAAGCGCGACGCGAGCCTGCCCTCCGCGCTCGACGGCTTCTTCGCCGCCGCGCTCGACCCGGATCCCACGAAGCGCCCCGCCTCCGCCTCCGCCCTCGTCGACGGCTTCCGCAAAGCCGCCGGCGCGTGATTCCCTCTTGACGTAGGGAAGAGCGAGGGCTATACTCGGCCCATCGGCGGATTCGCCGATACACCGAGCCGTTTTCCCGGAGGATCACCCCCATGGCCAACGAAGATCGAGGAGTAGCCGGAGCGCTTTTGTTCGTGACCGGAGCCGCCGTCGGCGCCGCGCTGGGCGTCTTGTTCGCGCCCCGCTCGGGCGCGGAGACCCGCGAGCAGCTCGCGGACTGGCTCAAGGAGCGCCGCGAGAAGGGCGAGGACCTGCTCGCCAAGGTGAAGGAGGAGTCGTCCGCGAAGAAGGAAGCCATCGTCGCGGCGGCCAAGGCGGCCAAGCAGGCCTACCAGGAGACTTCCAAGCACCACGACGCCATCCACTCTTAACGAGCGCGACGCGCCGGAAACGAAGGCCCCCGAAAGGGGGCCTTCTTATTTGGCGCGGGACTTCCGGACGACGCCCGCGCGCTCGACGAACTTGAGGTAGGGCAATCCGCCGACCGACGTGCCGGAATCCACGACGAGCGTCTCGCCCGCGACGTAGGACGTCGCGGGGGCGCAGAGGTAGAGCACCGCGTCCGTGACGTCGCGCTCCGTGCCGAACTTGCCGCCGGGCACGCTCGAGAGCAGCTCCTCGCGCATCCACTCCTCGGGCCACAGGCGCTCGCGCGATTGCGGCGTGTCGATGAGGCCGGGGCAGACCGCGTTGACGCGCACGCCGCGCCCGATCCACTCGACGCCGAGCGTCTTCGTCATCGCCTGAACGCCGGCCTTGGCGGCCGCGGAGGGGAGGAAGCCCGGCGCGCCGGTCCACGCGTACGTCGCGAGGAGGGAGATGATCGTGCCCTCGCCGCGCTCGAGCATGCGGCGGCCGGCCTCGATCGAGCAGTTGAAGGAGCCCTGGAGGACGATGTCGATGACCTTGCGGAACCGCACCGTCGTCAGCATCTCGCTCGGCCGCACGAAGTTCGCGGCGGCGCCGTTGATCAGAATCGAGACGGGGCCGGCCTTGGCCTCGGCCTCGTCGAGCATCGCGGAGACCTGCTTCGGCTCGGAGACGTCGCACGCGACGCCGATCGCCTTGCGGCCCGTCTTCTTCGCGATCTCCGCCGCGGAAACGGCGAGGCGCTCTCCGTCGCGCGACGCGAGAACGACGTCCGCGCCGTGCTCGGCCATGGCCAGCGCCGTCGCCTTGCCGAGGCCCGTGCCGCCTCCCGTCACGACGGCGACTTTGCCCTTCAGAAGATCCTTCGCGTAGGTCAAGCGTCCTCCCATCTCGGGCGGCGCTTGTCGCGCATCGCCTGCATGCCCTCGCGGGCTTCGGCGCCCGCGATCACGTCCTCGAACTCGCCCATCGCGCGCTTCCACAGCCCCTCGTCGAGGAACGGCGCGTTGAGACCCGCCTTGATCCGCGCGAACGCGGCGGGCGCCGACTTCGACAGCTTCCTGGCGAGCGACAAAGCCTTCTCGCGGACCTCCGCCTCGGGGGCGACCTCGTCGACGAGGCCGGCCTCGAGCGCCTCCTCGGCGCGCAGAGTCTTCCCTCTCAATACCATTTCCTTGACGACCCGCGCGTCGTTCGAGAGGTGCGCGAGTCGCGAGACCAGCGCGGGAGTGGGCGTCAGGCCGAGGCGGACCTCGGAGAGCGCGATCTTGCCGCTCTCCGCGGAGATGACGCGCCAGTCGCAGCCCATCGCCACGATCCAGCCGCCGAGGATCGCGGCCCCGCTCATCGCGGCGACGCACGGCTTCGGCGCGGCGAGCAGGCCGCGGTAGGCGCCGAGCATCGCGCCGAAGACCTCGGGGCGGCGGGACTCGGGCAGCGCCATGATCTCGGCGATGTCGAGCCCGCTCGAGAAGTACTTCGGGAGGCCGGAGGCGAGCACGATCGCCCGCACTTTCGGGTCCTTCGACGCCGTCTCGATTCCGGCCGCGAGCGCGGCGAGCGTCTCGGCGCCGAGCGCGTTGCCCGGCGGGCGCGTCAGCGTTAGGACGCGGACCGCGCCCTCGTCGGACGCGGAGATCCCGCCGCTCACCGCCGGCTCCGCTGGAAGCGCAGCGACTTCAGCACGCGGTTGAACGCGGCCAAGTACGTCT
>CAYVFO010000080.1:0-12281 GCA_964450975.1 uncultured Elusimicrobia bacterium
TGAAGACGCCCGGGCCGCGGCCCTTGTCGAACGCGAGCTTGCGCGGCGCGCGGACCGCGCGCGCGATCACGGTCGAGGTCTTGGAGAACGAGGAGTTGAGGTCGACGAGCAGATCGCAGGGCTCGCTGAGCAGGCTCCAGCCGAGCGCCAGGTGGCGGTCGACGCGCGCGGGCTTGTCGAGCACCGCCCACTCGTCGACGAACGGGACGAGCGGCAGGACCTCGCGGCTGCGCCAGCCGACGATCAGGCGGATTTTCGCCTTCGGCCAGCGGCGCCGGAGAGCGCGCAGCAGCGGCGTCGCGACGATCAGATCCCCGACGCGCCCGATGTAGAGCGCCGTGATCCGGGACGGTTCCACGAAGCCATTCTACAAGTTTGTATGATCGGCCTATGCCGCTCGTCAGCCTGCGCACGGACCGCCTGATCACGACCATCCGGCTCGAGCGCCCCGAGGCGCTCAACGCGATGTCCGAGGCGATGGCTTCGGAGTTCGCCGCCGCCGTCAAGCGCGCCGGGCGTGAGAAGACCAAGGTCGTCGTGCTCGAGGCCGCGGGCTCGGCGTTCTCCGCGGGCGGCGACCTCGCCTTCATCGAGAAGAACATGAAGCGGCCGAAGGCGTCCCTCGCCCCCCTCATGCGCCGCTTCTACGCGTCGTTTTTGTCCGTCCGCGGCCTGCCGCAGGCGACGATCGCGAAGGTGCACGGCACCGCCGTCGGGGCCGGACTGTGCCTCGCCCTCGCGTGCGACCTGCGCGCGGTGGCCGACGGCGCGAAGCTCGGCTTCAACTTCGTGCGTCTCGGCCTCAATCCGGGCATGGCCGCGTGGCCGCTCGCGCGCGCGGCGGTCGGCGACGCGCGCGCCCGCGAGCTCCTGATGACCGGGCGCCTGTTCTCCGGGCGCGATCTCGCGGCCTGGGGCGGCGCCTGCGTCTCCGCGCCGGATGCCGCCGCTCTCGACGCCGCGTGCGCGGAGCTCGCCGGCCGGATCGCCTCCGGGTCGGCCGAGAGCCTGCGCCTCCTCAAGGCGGAGACCCGCATCGGCGAGGACCTGACCCCGTTCCTCGTTCACGAGGCCAAGGGCCAGGCGTCGACGTTCAAGAGCCCCGATCTCGCCGAGGGCGTCTCCGCCGTCCGCGCGCGCCGCGCCCCCTCGTTCGCCTGATCGTCGCATAAGATTTAGACAAGATTTGCTTGGTGCCGGGGCGGCGCCGGGTGTACGCTTGTCGTAATGAGCGACAAGCCCGTCCGCATCCTGCTGGTCGAGGACGATCCCGATTACGCGGAGATCGTGCGCCTGTGCTTGGGCGAGACCGACGACATGGGTCTCAGCTACGAGATCGACGTCGCCGTCCGCCTCGCAGAGGCCCTCCAGAAGCTCGCGGCCGGGACGTACGACGCCGCGCTCGTCGACCTCGGCCTGCCCGACGCCGCCGACCGCCTCGACGCGGTGCGCTCCGTCCTGGCGGCCGCGCCCTCGATGCCGCTGCTCGTCTCGACGAACTTCGGCGACGAGCGCGCCGCGCTCGACGCGATGCGCCTCGGCGCGCAGGACTTCATGATCAAGGCGAGCTCCGACTCGCGCCTGCTCAAGCGCTCGATCCGCTACGCGATCGAGCGCAAGGCCGTCCAGGAGCAGCGCGACGAGATCATCCGCGCCGCGGCCGACGGCATGGTCGTCGTCGACGCGGGCGGGACGGTCCGGTTCCTCAACGCCGCCGCCGAGGGAGTGCTCGGCCGCAAGGCCGCCGTCCTCATGGGCAAGGCGTTCCCGTGGGTCGTGACGCCCGGCACGACCGACCTGCTCGAGCTCGAGCGCCCGGACGGCACGGCCGCGTCGGTCGAGGTGCGCACGACCTCCGTCGACTGGAACGGCGAGCCCGCGAGCCTCGCGAGCCTGCGCGACGTGACCGACTTGCGCCGCCTCGACCAGCTCAAGAACGAGGTCGCCGAGCGCAAGCGCCGCGACGAGCTCAAGGACAAGTGGCTCGGCACGATCTCGCACGAGCTGCGCACGCCGCTGACGATCATCAAGGGCGCGGTCGCCGACCTGCACGACGGCCTCGCCGAGCCCCTCAAGCCCCAGCAGGCGATGCTCGTCGGCCTCGCGCACCGCCAAGTCGAGCGCATCGTGCGCATGGTCAACAACCTGCTCGACTTCTCGCGCCTGGAGTCCGGCGTGCGCGCCCAGCTCAAGCCGCTCGACGCCGGCGAGATCGCCGCGCGCGTCGCGGCCGACTTCCAGCGCGCCGCCGCAGAGCGCGCGCTCAAGCTCGAGGTCGCGCGCCCCGCGGACGCGCTCGGCCTGTCGGCGGACCCGGACATGCTCGAGCAGCTGCTCGTCAATCTCATCCACAACGCCCTGCGCTTCGCGCGCACGCGGGTGATCGTCGGCGCGGCCGCGGCGGAAGGCGGCTTCGTCGAGCTGTCCGTCGCCGACGACGGCATCGGCATCCCGCGCGAGAAGCGGGACGCTCTGTTCACCCGGTTCGCGCAGCTCGACCGCCCGCGGGGCGACGGCTATAAGGGAACGGGACTCGGACTCGCGATCTGCCGCGAGATCGCGAGCCTGCACGGCGGGACGATCGACGTCGAGAGCGAGCCGGGCGAGGGAACGCGCTTCGTCGCGCGCCTGCCCGTCTCCGGACGCAGCAGCCCCCCGCCGCGCGCGGCCGGACGGACCGCGGGGAGGAGCGCATGAACCGCAAAGCCAAGATCGTGCTCGTGGACGACGAGCGGGACTTCCTCACGATCGTGAAGGGCTGGCTGGCGCCCGACTATCAGGTGTCCGCGTTCAGCGACGCGCTCGGCGCGGCGGAGAGCATCGGCGCGCTCGACCCCGATCTCGTGGTCCTCGACGTGCACATGCCCTCGGGCTCGGGGTTCGACCTGTGCCGGTGGCTGCGCGCGACGCCGGAGTTCGCGGACATCCCGGTGATCTTCCTGACGGGCGCGCGCGACGACGCGGACTTCGCGCGGCACGTGCGGGCGGGCGGCACGCGCTTCCTCATCAAGCCGATCGACCGGCGCGACTTCCTCGACGCGATCTCGGAGGAGCTCAGCCTTCTCGAAGAGCGGCGAGGAACACATCGCCGTACTCGACCCACTTCTTGGGCCCGACTCCGGAGACGGAGCGCATCTCGGTCTCGTTCCGGGGAAGGCGCTCGGCCATCTCCAGCAGCGTCGCGTCGTTGAAGACCATGTAGGCGGGCACGCGCCGCGCGTCGGCGAGCTTCTTGCGCAGCGCCTTGAGCTTCGCGAACAAGGTGTTCCCGGCCGACGAGGGCGCTTCCTCGGACGGCGCTCGCGCGCCGAACGACATGGGGCGCCGCGCCGGCAGCGCGGGCGACGCGCCGACGGGATCGAGGTTCGCGCACGCGTCGCACGAGGCGCCGCAAGCGGCGAGCTCCTCGCCCAGGTGGCGCGCCATCACCTGGTGGCGGCAGGCGCGCCGGTCGAAGGAGCGGAACATCTCCCGCGCCCGCTCGCGGTGCCACTGCGCCTGCGGCGCGGGCAGGTCGGAGACGAGCCGCTCGTAGCCCATGACGTCGGCCCACGAGTAGAACATCACGCAGTCCGACGGGGCGCCGTCGCGCCCCGCGCGGCCGACCTCCTGGATGTACGCCTCGACCGACCGCGGCATGTCGCGGTGGATCACGAAGCGCACGTCGGGCTTGTCGATGCCCATGCCGAACGCGACGGTCGCGACGATGACGTCGGCGTCGTCCTGCTTGAACGCGTTCTGCACGCGCTCGCGCTCCTCGGGCGTCATGCCCGCGTGGTAGGCGAGCGCCTTGACGCCCTTCAGAGACAGGTATTCGGCCATCGACTCGACCGACTTGCGCGAGAGGCAGTAGACGATGCCGCTCTGCCCCTTGCGGCCGAGCACGAGACGCAGGATCGAGCCTTTCGTGTCGTTGACGGCGCCGGGCCGCGCCGCGGCCTTCTCCCCCGCCTTGAGGTACGCGGAGAGATGGAGGTTCGGGCGGAACACCGAGCCGCGCACGCGCAGCGGCTCCTCCATGGCGAGCTGCTCGACGATGTCGTTGACGACGTGCGGCGTCGCGGTCGCCGTCAGCGCGAGCACGGGGACGCCGAAGCGCTCCTTGAGCCCCTTGAGGTTGCGGTACGCGGGCCGGAAGTCGTGGCCCCACTGGGAGATGCAGTGCGCCTCGTCCACGGCGATCAGCGCGAGCTTCTTGCCCGACAGCGCCGCGCCCGCGCCGGCCTCGAGGCCCTCGGGCGCGGCGTAGACGAGCTCGTACTCGCCGCGCTCGAGCCCCGCGACGCGCGCGCGGCGCTCGTCCGGGGAAAGGCTCGAATTAAGGAAGGTCGCCTTGAGGCCGACCGACACGGCCGCGTCGACCTGGTCCTTCATCAGGGAGATCAGCGGCGAGACGACCAAAGTGGCGCCCGTCGCGAGCCGCGCCGGGATCTGGTAGGTCAGCGACTTGCCCGCGCCCGTCGGCATGACGCCGACGCAGTCGCGCCCGGCCAAGACCGCCTCGATGATCTCGCGCTGTCCCGGGCGGAACGACGGGTAGCCGAAGACTTCCTTGAGGACCGTCTCGGGCGCGCTCATCGAACTATTGTACGACATATTTCCGTCACGCGGACGTGACGCGCGCGTGAGGCGCGCGGAATGGCGCGGCGGCCGTTCCGGACGTATACTGCCTTCGCGATGAGCGACCCCCGGCGCTGGCGCGCGATTTGGATCTCGGACATCCACCTCGGTACGCGGGACTGCAAGGCCGCGTACCTGCTCGAGTTCCTCAAGCACAACGAGTCCGACACGCTTTACCTCGTCGGCGACATCGTCGACGGCTGGCGCCTCAAGACGTCGTGGCACTTCTGGCACCAGCTCCACAACGACGTGGTCCAGAAGATCCTGCGCAAGGCGCGCCGCGGAACGCGCGTCATCTACGTCCCCGGCAACCACGACGAGGTCCTGCGCGATTTCGCCGGCCAGCACTTCGGCGGCGTCGAGGTCGCCTACGACTGCGTCCACGAGACGGCGGACGGCCGGCGCCTGCTGATCACCCACGGCGACCTCTTCGACGGCGTCGTCTTGAACCACCGCGCGATCGCGATCCTCGGCACCTGGGCGTACGACGTCGCGCTCCGCCTCAACCACTGGTACAACGGCGCCCGGCGCGTCCTCGGCCTGCCGTACTGGTCCTTATCGGCGTGGCTCAAGCACAAGGTCAAGAACGCGGTCGAGTTCATCGGCCGCTATGAAGAGGAGATGATCGCCGAGACGCGCCGCCGCGGGCTCGACGGCGTCGTCTGCGGGCACATCCACCACGCCGAGATCCGCATGTCCGACGGCGTCCTCTACTGCAACGACGGCGACTGGGTGGAGAGCTGCACCGCCCTCGTCGAGGATTTCTCCGGCAAGCTGTCCATCGTCCGCTGGGCCGAGGTCAGACGCGACGTCCTCGAGGGGGTGGCCGCATGAGCGAGAAGATCCTGATCCTGCACGCGTCCGTCGGCGCGGGGCACACGAGAGCCGCGAAAGCCGTCTCGGAGGCGATCGCGCTCGAGAAGCCGGACGCGCGGGTCACGGTAGTGGACGCGCTCGATCTCGCGCGCCCCCTCTTCAAGCGCGCCTACGGCGAGGGCTACCTCAAGCTCGTCGACAAGGCTCCCGCGCTCTTCGGCCTCATCTTCGAGCTCACCGACCGCAAACCCAAGCGCGGGTTGGGCGACGGCCTGCGCCGCGCGGTCCAGCGCTGGGGCGCGGGCGGATTGGCCGACCTGCTCGAGGACGGCGGCTGGGACGCCGTCGTGCACACGCACTTCCTCGCGCCGGAGCTCGGCGCCGCTCTCAAGCGCCGCGGCCGCTTGACCGCGCCGCAGCTCACCGTCGTGACAGACTACGACGCGCATCGCATCTGGGTCCACGAGCCGATGGAGAAGTACTGCGTCGCCTCGACCGTCGCGGCGGCGTCCCTCCGCGCGCACGGCGTGCCCGCCTCCTCGATCGAGGTCACGGGCATCCCCGTCGTCCCGTCGTTCTCCGCTCCGGTCTCCCGCGAGGCGGCGCAGCGCTCGTTCGGCCTTTCCGGCGCGTATCCCGTCGTCGTGCAGGCTTCCGGCGGCCACGGCGTCGGCCCGGTCGAGGAGACCTTCCGCTCCCTGCTCGCGGTCTCCATCCCGACCGAGATCGTCGTGGTCTGCGGCCGCAACGAGGCGGCCCGCAAGAGGATCGCGTCGATCCGCCCCCCGCACCGCCACCGCGTGAAGGTGCTCGGCTTCACCGACCGCATGCGCGACCTCATGGCCGCCGCCGACGTGCTCGTCACCAAGCCCGGCGGCCTGACCGTGAGCGAGGCGCTCGCGTGCGGCCTGCCGATGGCGCTGATCTCGCCGATCCCCGGCCAGGAGGAGCGCAACGCCGACTTCCTGCTCGAGAACGGCGCCGCCGTGAAGGCGGGCTCCTTCGCCGCGCTGACGGGCAAGCTCGAGGACGTGCTCTCCTCCGAGTCGCGTCTCAAGGAGATGCGCCGCAAGGCGAAGGCGCTCGGCAAGCCGCGCGCCGCGTTCACCGTGGCCCGCCGCGCCCTGGAGCTCGCCCGGGGGCGCTCCGAGGCCGCGTCGCGCGCGCCGCTCGCGCTCGCCGCGGCCAACCCGCCGTTCGTGACCTCCCCGTGGGCCGTGCTCGGAACCAGGACCGCCTGGCCCGCCGCGGTCTAGGCCCTTCGGGCAAAATCAGCGTCACGCGTTAGTCACACGCCGCGGACGCCTCCGGTAGGCGCCTCCGCTACCATCTGGACATGGCCAAACTGCTCGCGGCGCTGCTGGTCCTGACCTCCTTCCCGCTGCCGGCGGCCGCGCAGATCGCGCGCGTCGCCCGCGGCGTCCCGGCCGTCTCCCTGACCGCTCAGATCTCCCCGGTTCCGTCTCCCTCCTTCCAGGCGCCGGCGCTAGCGCTCGGAGCCCCCTCCCTCGCCGCTCCGTCGCTCGCGGCGCCTTCGATCGCGCCGGTCCCCGCGGCTCTCGCTCCCGCGGCGCTCGTCCCCTCGGCGCTCGCCGTCCGCGCCGTCGCGCTCGCCGCTCCCGCCAAGGGCGATAAGCCGGCCAAGCTCCGCGCGCTCGGCGTCGTCAAGGCGGCCGCGTTCGTCGCCGAGAAGGTCTCGGCGAAGCCCGGAGCGCTCGACGCCGACGTCCAGTCCGTGAACTTCGCCGACGGCGTCGTCTTCCGCGGCGCCTCTCACGATCCGGTCCTTATGGAGGAAGGCGGCCAGGAGCGGGTCGTCACCCTGGCCCCCTCTTCCGCGCTCCGCTCCCCGCGCCCGGAGCCGCCCGCCGCGAAGGGTCCGCGCCTGGCGCCGTTCCTCGGAGGCACCTTCCTCGCCCAGCTCGCGAGCAACGCGCTCCAGGTGACGATGCCCCTGCTCCTGCTGCAGGCCTCCGGCTCCGCGGCCGTCGCCGCATTCTCCGCCGCGGCCTCCTCCGCGGTCGACGCGGCCGGCACCTTGGTCGGCGGCCGCCTCGTGGACCGCTTCGGCGCCAAGCCCGTCCTGCTCGCGACGACGCTCGTCCGCGGCGCGGCGGTGCTCGCCCTCCCCGTGCTCGCGCTGACGACCGGACTCGCCGTCCCCGCGATCCTCGCCGCCTACATGGTCGAGTCGCTCGCGCGCGGCGCCGCCGACACGGCGCGCAACATGGTTCCCAAGGAGATCGCGGGCAAGGACGACGGCCTCCTCAAGAAGATCCTCGCCAAGAACCAGTCGTGGTTCGAGGCCGGCAGCCTCGCCGGCCCGCTGCTCGCGGGCGTCCTCATCGCCGCGGCCGGCGGCGCCGCCGCCGCGGGCTCGCTGTGGCTCGCGCCCGTCGCCTTCGCGGGCGTGGCGCTCGCCTATCTCGGTCTGGCTCCTCGAGCCGCGGCTCCCGCCGCGTCCGTCGACGCTCCCGCCGCTCCCGCGGCCAAGCCGCTTCTCGACGGCTGGACGAAGTGGGCGCTCGCCGCGACGGCGCTGCTGACCCTCTACCCGCTCAAGGGCGTCCTGCCCGCGATCTTCGCGGAGCAGATCCTCGCCGATCCCGCGGCGGCGGCCTGGCTCGTCGCCCTGTTCGGCGCGGGCGGGCTCGTCGGCTCGATGATCTACGGCCGCCTCTCCGGCGGAACGAAGACTTCCACGTGGCTCTCGGTCGGCGCGGCCGGAACGGCCGCTCTAGGCCTCGCGTTCCTGCCCGGCGCGTTCCTCCCCGCCGCGCTCGGCGTGCTCGCCTTCGGGGCCGCCAACGTGGCGGCGCGCCTCTCGCTCAACGCGGCGATCCAGGCGCGCGCTCCCGAGGGCAAGGCCGGCGCGGCGGTCGGCGCCGCGCGCTTCACCGCCAACCTGACCTCGCTCGCGGTGCGTCTGCTCGCGGGCCTCGTCTTCGCCGCGGCGCTCGCGCCCGCGGCCTCGTTCTGGCTCGTCGGCGGCGGCGTGCTCGCCGTCGCGGGCGCGCAGGTCTGGACGGCGCGCCGCCTCGCCGCCCAGGCGCCGGGCGCCGGCCTCTCGAAGGTCCACGGCTTCGCCGGACGCCTCATCGTCGTCGAGGGTCTCGACGGCTCCGGCAAGTCCACGCAGATGGAGATGCTCAAGGAGGAGCTCGAGGCGAAGGGCCTCGAGGTCGTCGTGACGACCTGGAACTCCTCCGAGATGGTCTCCGACGCGGTCAAGAAGGCGAAGAAGGAGCAGGCGTTGACGCCGAAGACCTTCTCGCTGCTCCACGCCTCCGACCTCGCGGACCGCCTCGACAAGACGATCGTGCCCGCTCTGGAGCGCGGCGCCGTCGTCCTCGCCGACCGCTGGTTCTTCACCGCGCTCGCGCGCGACCGCGTGCGCGGCAACGACGCGAAGTGGCTGCGCCGTCTCTACGCCTTCGCGCCGCGCCCCGACCTCACGCTCTACTACAAGCTCCCGGTGGAGACCGCGATCGGCCGCGTGCTCGCCCGCTCCGAGGGCCGCCTCGGCCTCTCCGAGGACTACGACGATCCCGAGGCCGCGCTCGCCGCCCAGGAGCGGCGCGGCCTCAAGTATTACGAAGCCGGCCTCGACGCGAAGCTCTCGAAGGATCCGCTCGAGAACTTCCGAATGTTCCAGACGCGCGTGACCGCCGAGTACGACGCTCAGGCCAAGGAGTTCGGCTTCACGACGATCGACTCCTCGCGCACCCGCGAGGAGATCAAAGCCGACACGCTCTCCGCCGCGTTCGGCGCGCTCGGCGACGTCTCGGCGTTCAGGAAGAAGGACGCGGCGTCCGCGAAGGCGAACCTCTTCGACAAGGACCCGGCGGGCGACGCCGAGAACATCCGCCGCAACTACCTGCACGAGAAGCGCGGCGCGCACTTCTACTTCCGCAACATGCTGCTGCCGATGCAGGAGCGCTTCGCCCAGCTCGCGGACATGGCGTCGACTCCTCGCGCGCTACTGCACGGCTCTCCGCACGTCGACAACTACGCGAAGTCCAAGCAGGGCGCGGCGATGGTCGACTTCGACCGCTCGCGCGTCGGCCCGTACACGTGGGACCTCGTCCGCCTGATGGTCTCGCTGTCCTTGCGCAGCAAGAAGGATCCGAAGGGCCTGCTCGACAAGGACGTGCTCAAGCAGATGAAGAGAGGTTATCTGCGAGGCTTCCGTCATCCCGAGAAGCCGTTCTCCGAGTTCCGCGAGCTCAAGGACGTCGAGCCGAAGGATCACGAGCTCACGACGAACGCCTATCTGATCGCGAACAAGAAGTGGGCCAAGGAGATGCGCGCCAACGCGCTGCCCGCGAATCACCCCGACGTCGTGAAGCTCGTGAAGAGCTGGGCGGCCGGGCAGCCCGACGCTCCCTTGAACGACTACTTCATCGAGGAGGCCGGGCGCGGGCAGGGCTCGATGGGCTTCCGCGGCCTGTTCCTCGTGGTATTGGCGCCCAACGACGCTCGCTCGGGCAAGGACCGCATCCTCCTCAACATCAAGGCGACGCGCACCGACCCCGACACGGAGTGGTACAAGTCCCCCGCGAAGACCGAGGCGGAGCGCATGAAGACGGCGGCGGACCTCCACGCGCCGGGCTGGGAGCTCCGGTCCGGCGGCGCGACGCTCGACGGGGTCGAGTACTACGCGCGCCAGCTCGACCCGCTCAACGCGAAGCTCAAGAAGATGCTGACCGTCGAGCAGCAGGAGGACTTCGCCTACGCGGTCGGCACGCAGCTCGGCCGCGCGCACCGGCTCTCGCTCGAGGGCGCGACGGCGGCCGAGGTCGAGGCGCATCTCGAGGCTCATTTCGACGAGGTGGTCGCCGCCGGGCTCGTCATTCGCGACGAGCTCGTGGAGGCGCACGCCCGCTATCTGGCGAAGATGAAGCGCGACGGGCTCACGCCGCAGGGCGAGAGCGAGGAGGAGTGACATGAGCGCGCGCACGATCATCCTCGGCGACGTCCACGGCTGCTCCGACGAGCTCGCCGATCTCCTCGCCGTCCTCAAGCCCGCGAAGCACGACCGGCTGATCTCCGTCGGCGACCTCGTCAGCAAGGGGCCCGACAGCAAGGGCGTGCTCGATTGGGCGATGTCCGCCCCGAACCTCGAGGCCGTCGTCGGCAACCACGAACTCCGCCTGCTCGAGGCGTGGAAGCGCGGCAAGCGCGCGCACGGCAAGCCGTACGACGAGGCCGTCTACGAGCAGCTCGGCGACGGCCTCGACACCTACATGCGCTGGGCCTCCGGGATGCCCTCGACCGTGTCCGGTCCCGGCTTCCTCGTCGTCCACGCGGGCTTCGACCCGCGCGAAGGCCTCGAGTGGCAGTCGCGCAAGGTCCTCACGAGCATCCGCCGCCTCGACGACGGCCGCCCGTGGTTCGAGGCGTACCGCGAGCGCGCGCTCGTCGTGTTCGGCCACTGGGCGCAGAAGCGCCCGATCGTCCGCGCGAACGCGATCGGTCTCGACACCGGCTGCGTCTACGGCGGAGAGCTGTCCGCGCTCGTCCTGCCCGAGCGCCGGATCGTGTCGGTGAAGGCGCGCCGCGTCTACGCCGAGAAGAAGAAGTGGGACGCCGCCGTCCCCCAATATCCCGCCGTCTCCGAGGTCCGATGAGCGTCTACGCCGCCCCCCTTCCCTCTCCCGCCGTTCGCGTCGTCCCTCCCGTCGCCGCCCCGCGCGCTCCGCTCGGAGGATTCGTCGCGGGCGTGCTGTGCTCGCAGATCGTCAACAACGCGCTGCACATCATCCAGCCGCTGCTCATCGCGGAGCTGTCCGGCTCGCTCGCTTTGGCCGCCGTCGTCGCCTCCGCCGAGACCGGCGTGCACATGCTCGGCACGCTCGTCAGCGGCGGGTCGACCGACCGCATCGGCAGCCGCATGACCTTGATCCTCGCCACCTTCGGCCGCGCGGCCTCGCTTTCGATCGTCCCGCTCGCCTGGGCGTTCGGCGTCCTGTCGCTGCCCGTCGCGCTGGCTGCTTATACGCTCGACGCGATCGTGCGCGGCTGGATCGACACCGCGGTCCACGCGCTGCCGCTGGGCTTGGCCGACGGCGACCGCGAGGAGCTCGACCGCCTCAATGCGAGCCACGAGTTCGCCTTCGACTTGGCCGCGGTGATCGGCCCCCTTCTGCTCGGCGCGCTGCTGCTCGGCAAGAAGGGCTTCGCCGCGCACGCCGCGATTCCCGTCGGCTTCGCCCTGGCCGCCCTCCTTTATACGCTCGTGCCGGCGCGCCTCGTCGGCCCGGCGAAGTCGCGCGGCGAGAAGGAGCCTGCGTGGCTCGACTGGAACGGCTGGCGCCGCGTCTCGTCCGACAAAGCGCTTCTCGCGCCGGTGATGGGCCTGGCTCTGTTCAACCTGTTTCCCCTGCGCAAGGTCTGGTCGGCGTTCTTCGCTAAGGCCGTCCTCAATAATGCCGCGTCCGCCGGCTGGATCGGCGCGGCGTTCGGCGCCGGCGGTGTGGTCGGCGCGATCCTCTACGCCAAGGCCGGGCGCCGCCTCTCGACGCGCTGCTGGGTGCTGTGCGGCGCGTTCGGAACGGCGGCGCTCGCCGTCGCCTGGATACCGGGGGCTTTGTGGCCGATGATCGCCGGCGCGGCCGTGTTCGGCCTGTTCAACGCCTGCGCGGAGCTCTCCTTGCTGCGCGACTTGGGCGAGCACACGCCCGCGGGCATGATGGGCCGCGTCGTCTCCGTGGCGCGCGTCGGCACCGCGACCGCGTCGGTCTCCCTCAAGGGCCTCATGGCGGGCGCGTTCGCGATCGGCGCGGGCGCTTACGCCGCGTTCGGCCTGGTCGGCGCCGGGCTCGGCGCGATGGCTCTGATGCAGG
>CAYVFO010000081.1:0-12186 GCA_964450975.1 uncultured Elusimicrobia bacterium
GAGCGCGGCCGCTGGCTCGCGAAGTCGGGGTACTTCGAGCGCGTCTTCGCGCATCCCGCCGACGGCGCCGTCTACCGCGTGAAGGTCGCGGACGCCGCGCGCCTGCGCTCCGCCGTCGCGAAGTTCCGCGAAGCGCCGGCCTACGCCGCGGCCGAGCCCGAGAAGGCGCGCGCGCTGCTGCGGGAGGCGGTCGCGCTCGAGCCGCGGTTCGCGAACGCGTGGGCGCTGCTCGCGCTGCTCGAGAAGGACCGCGCGAAGTCGCTCGCGCTCATGCGGCGCGCGGCGGCGGCCGATCCGGAGTCGCCGGAGATCGCCTCCGAGCTCGCGCGCCTCGAGGGCTAGAAGCTCGCGATCAGCGCGACGGAGAGGACCGTGTCGTCCTTCCGCTTGCCTTGCGGCGGGCGGTAGTCGTGGCGCCAGATGAAGGAGTTCTTGACCGAGAGCGTCGTGGTCAGCGCCGCGGTCAAGGCGGTCTCCGTGTTGAGGCGGCCGTCGCGCTTGTCGGCCAAGCTCGGCACCCACTCGACGTCCTGCGAGAACTTCGCGGTCTCTGAGATCTCGCGAGCGTACTTGAGGTAGAGCCGCGCCGAGAAGTAGGACTTGCGCTTGTCGCCGAGGCGCTCCTCGTTGAGGTAGCCGGGCGCGGCCTCGCCGATGAGCAGGTCCTTCGGCGTCTTCCAGAGCTCGCGGCCGGCGCCGACCGTGAAGTCGTGGCGGTGCGCGACGCCGGCGAAGCGGTCGCGGTTCCAGCGGTACTGCTCGTAGACGTAGTCGCGGTCGGTGACCTTCTTCTGCAGCTTCTCGCGCGCGTCGAAGCGCTCGGCGGTCGTGACGCCGTCGGCGCGCGAGCCGAGCCCTCCGCCCTCGAGCTCGGCCTTCACCTCGCCGACCTCCCAGACGAAGGAGTCGCGGGCGGAGGCCGTCTGCGTCTTCGAGTTTCCGTTGGCGCTGACGAACGAGAGCTCGACGGAGTTCTTCCAGGGCTTCTTGTCTTCGGCCGCGGCGGGCGCGGCGAGCAGGACGGCGGCGAGAGCGATGAATTTCATGGCGGCCATTCTAGCTTTTGCGTCCGCGCTTGACCAAGCGGTCGGTCCGTGGTATATTAATGACTAACCAGTCAGTCAGTAATGTAACTTCTCCAAAGAGGCCCCATGCCCACCGTGAAGACCGTCGTCCGCGACCCCGATTCCAAGAAGCGCCTGATTCTCGCCGCGGCGCGCGCGTTGCTCGTCAAGCGCGGCTTCCAGGACCTCGCGATGGACGACATCGCGCGCGAGGCCGGCGTCGCGAAGGGCACCTTGTTCCTCCACTACAAGAGCAAAGACGAGCTCTTCACCGCGGTGTTCGCCGACCTCGTCGACGGCCTCGGTCTCGAGCTCGACGCCCTCCCCAAGACCGGCGTCGAGGGCAAGGACCTGCTGATCGCGACCGCGCGCGTCGTCCTCACGCACTTCGACCACAGCCGCGACTTCATGGCGCAGGCCGGCACCGGCCGCTTCCCGGGCTGCGGCGACAAGTCCTGCGCGAAGCTCGTCGACAAGTTCCGCGCCAACCACGACCGCATGGCCGCGATCATCAAGAGCGCCTCGAAGGACGGCGGCCGCTCGGTCAAGGACATGAGCTTCGCGGTCGGCGCGTTCTTCAGCCTGTGCCGCACGCTGACGATGCGCAAGGTCATCGAGGGGCACGACCGCCCGCTCGAGAAGGAGGCGGAAAAGGTCGTCGGCTTCTTCCTCGACGGCTCGGGGGTGTCCTTGTGAGGAGCCTGCTGCTCGCCGCCCTTCTTCTCCCCCTTCCGGCGCTCGCCGAAGACAAGCCGCTGACCCTCGCGGAGGCGTACAAGCTCTCCCTCTCGCGCAGCGAGCAGCTCGCGATCGCGGGCGCGGGCTTCGAGGAGGCCGCGGCGAAGGCCGACGAGATCTTCGCGCGCGTCATGCCGCACATCTCGGTCAACGCGACCGAGACGTTCCAGCACGTCCCGCCCGGGCAGTCGGGGTTGTTCCTCCAGAAGAACCGCGAGCAGGGCTGGGTGTCGGCCCACCAACCGCTGTTCTCCGGCTTCCGCGAGTTCCTCGCGTTCCGCTCGGCGAAGCGGACCGGCGCGGCCGCCGAGCTCGGGCTCGACCGCGCCAAGCACCTCCTGTACAGGGACGTGGCGCGCGCCTACCTCGATCTGCTGTCCGCGCAGGAGGCGATCCGCATCCGCGGCTCGCTCGTCGACATCACGAAGGACCGCGTCGGCGACCTCAAGGAGTTCCGCAAGGTCGGCCGCGCCCGCGCGAGCGAGCTTCTCGCCGCCGAGTCGCAGCTCGCCGCGAACCTGGCCGAGCTCGAGCAGGCTAAGGCGGCCGAGCAGGTCGCGCAGTTCGCGCTCGCGTTCCTGACCGGCCTCGAGGAGCGGGTCTCCCCCGCGCCCGTGGAAGGACCCGCGGCGGCGCCGGCGCTCGACGCGGCGCTGTCCGCCGCGCGCGCGCGCCCCGACGTCCGCGCGCGCGCCGCGGAGAAGGAGGCCGCCGACCTCGCCGTCGGCGTCGCGAACCGCGCGCGCTGGCCCGTCATCTCGGCCGACGCCAACTGGTACTTCAAGCGCCCGCCGAGCTTCACGCAGGACGTGAAGTGGGACGCGACCTTGACCGGCACGCTGGCGCTCTGGGACGGCGGAGAGATCCGCTCCCAGGCCAAGCAGCAGAAGGCGCGCCTGAAGTCCGCGGACGCCGCTCTGTCCGCCGCGGTGCGCACCGCCGAGCTCGAGACGAAGTCGGCTCATCAAGACCTCGCTTCGTCGGCGGCCGTCGTCGCCTCGCTCGAGTCGGCCGAGAAGCTCGCGGCCGACAACGCCAAGGCCCAGTCGGCCGACTACAAGCTCGGCCAGGTGACGAACCTCGAGGTCCTCGGCGCTCTCAACACCCTTCAGCAGCTCCGCCTCCGCCTGAGCGCGGCGAGGCTCGACTCGTATTGGTCCCGCGTGCGGCTCGAGGTCGCGGCGGGCGTTCCCGGAGGCTCCCTGTGACGATTTCCGACATCTCGATCAAGAATCCCGTCTTCGCGTGGATGCTGATGTTCGCGCTGATGATCTTCGGCTGGGTCGGCTACGGCCGCATGGGCGTCTCGCAGATGCCCGACGTCGACTTCCCCGTCGTCAACATCGCGGTGACCTGGGAGGGCGCCGCGCCCGAGATCATGGAGGCCGAGGTCGTCGACATCCTCGAGGACGCCGTCACCTCCGTTCAGGGCGTCAAGGAGATCAGCTCCTCCTCGAAGCTGGGACAGGCGTCGATCACCGTCGAGCTCGAGCTCGACCGCAGCGTGGACGTCGCGCTCCAGGAGATCCAGACGAAGATCGCTCAGGCCCAGCAGCGCCTGCCGCGCGACATCGACCCGCCCATCGTCATGAAGGTCAACCCCGAGGACCAGCCGATCATGTGGCTCGCGCTCTCGGGCGACGTCCCCGTGAAGGACCTCATGGTCTACGCGCAGGACGTCCTCAAGAACAAGTTCCAGACCGTCCCCGGCGTCGGCGACATCTTCCTCGGCGGGCTCATCAGCCGCAACCTGCGCGTCTGGCTCGACGCGGAGAAGATGAAGAACGAGCAGATCACGGTCGAGGACGTCCTCGCCGCGATCCGCCGCGAGCACGCGGAGATCCCCGCCGGCCAGATCGAGACGCCGACGAAGGAGTTCAACGTCCGCACGCTCGGCGAGATCTCGGATCCCGCGCTGTTCGGCGAGCTTCTGATCACCCAGCGCGGCGGCTCTCCCATCCACGTGCCGATCCCGCTCAAGCGCGTCGCGCGCATCGAGGACGGACTCGCGGACCAGCGGCGCATTTCCCGCGTCAACGGCTCGCGCGCGGTCGGCCTCGGCATCCGCAAGCAGCGCGGCGCCAACGCCGTCGCGATCGCGGAGCGCGTCAAGAAGAAGATGAAGGAGATCGAGCCGTCCCTGCCCAAGGGCATGAAGCTCGGCGTCAACTTCGACGCGACGAACTTCATCAAGCAGTCCGTCGGCGAGCTCACGCACCACCTGATCCTCGCGGCCGTCCTGACCTCCCTCGTGTGCTGGCTGTTCCACGGCTCGTGGTCCTCGACCGTGAACGTCCTGCTCGCGATCCCGACGTCCGTCCTCGGAACGTTCATCGTGACCTACTTCCTGGGCTTCACGCTGAACAGCTTCACTTTGCTCGGGCTCACCTTGTCGATCGGCATCGTCGTCGACGACGCCATCATGGTGCTCGAGAACATCGTCCGGCACGTCGAGCTCGGCAAGAACCGCCTCGACGCGTCGGTGTTCGGCGCGCGCGAGATATCCTTCGCCGCGATGGCCGCGACGGTCGCGATCCTCGCGATCTTCCTGCCCGTCGTTTTCATGAAGGGCATCATCGGCAAGTTCTTCTTCCAGTTCGGCGTGACGATCTCGGCGGCGGTGAGCTTCTCGCTGCTCGAGGCCCTCACGCTCGCGCCGATGCGCTGCTCGCAGTTCCTCGAGACCGCGTCGCACGGCAACCGCCTGATCCAGGCGGTCGACCGCGGCTTCGCGCGCCTCTCCGAGAAGTACCGCGCGGGCCTCGTCTGGACGCTCGACCGCCGGTGGACCGTCGTCGGGCTCGCGGCGCTGTTCTTCGCGGGCTCGATGGTCACGGTCAAGTTCCTGCGCAAGGAGTTCGTCCCGGCCCAGGACCAGTCCATGTTCATGATGCGCCTCGAGACGCCGGTCGGTTCCTCGATGGAGTTCACCGACGGCAAGTTCAAGGAGGTCGAGGCCTGGCTCATGAAGCAGCCGGCCGTCGACCGCTACTACGCGGCCGTCGGCGGGTTCGGCGGCGGCGAGGTCAACTCGGGCATGATGTTCCTCACGATGAAGCAGCTCAAGGACCGGCCGCGCAACGAGGACGGCTCGAAAGTCACGCAGGGCCAGCTCATGGCGGCGGCCCGCAAGGACCTTAACGCGATCCCTTCGCTGCGCGCGTTCATTATGGACCTTTCGCAGGGCGGCTTCTCGTCCTCGCGCGGCTTCCCCATCGAGTTCACCGTGCGCGGCCCGGACTGGGAGGTGCTGACGAAGTCCGCGGTCGCGCTCAAGGAGCGCATGGAGAAGACCGGCCGCTTCGTCGACGTCGACACCGACTACAAGACCGGCCTGCCCGAGATCCGCGTGCTGCCGAACCGCCAGAAGGCGTACGCGCGCGGCGTCTCGATCCAGTCGATCGGCACCACGATCAACGCGATGATCGGCGGCGTCCGCTCGGGCCTGTTCACCGACAACGGCCGCCGCTACGACGTGCGCGTGCGCGCCGAGACGAGCGACCGCCTCAGCGCGGACGCGATCCGGTCGCTCTACGTCCGCAACCAGCGCGGCGAGATGATCCGGCTCTCCGAGGTCGTGGACATCGAGGAGAAGCCGACGCTTCTCGCGATCACGCGCAAGGACCGCGAGCGCGCGATCGGCGTGTTCGCCAACGTGGCTCCCGGCCAGTCGCAGGCGAAACTGCTCGACGAGGTCCAGGCCCTGGCGAAGGAGACCTTGCCGGACGGCTACTACATGCGCCTTTCGGGCTCCTCGCAGACCTTCAAGGAGTCTTTCCAGAGCCTGCTGTTCGCGCTCGTGCTCGGCATCCTCGTCGCCTACATGGTGCTCGGCGCGCAGTTCAACAGCTTCGTGCACCCGTTCACGGTGCTGCTCGCCCTGCCTTTCAGCGTGTCCGGCGCCTTCCTGACACTTTTGGCCTTCGACCGGAGTCTCAACATCAACTCCATGATAGGCCTGCTCCTGCTGATGGGTCTCGTCAAGAAGAACTCGATCATGCTCGTCGACTTCACGAACCTCCGCAGAGAGGAAGGCGACGCCCCGCGCGACGCCCTGCTCAACGCGTGCCCGGTGCGCCTGCGCCCGATCCTCATGACGTCGGTCGCGACGATCGCCGCCGCCGTGCCGTCCGCGCTCGCGCGCGGTGCCGGCTCGGAGACGACGGTGCCGATGGCGCTGTCCTTGATCGGCGGCGTGTCCGTGTCCACGTTCCTGACCTTGTTCGTCGTCCCCGCGGCGTACAGCCTGCTGACGCGCGTCGAGAGCGGCAACACGGCCGCCAACGGGAACGCGGTGCTCCGGGCGGTGCGGGAAGCCGAGCGGAGGCGCGACGAGCGCGCGGGCCTCGGAGCGGGCAGGGTTTGATACCATGCGGGGCGTGATCGCCGCCTTGATCGCCGCCCTGTTCGCGGCCGCCCCCGCCCGGGCGGCCGGCGTCGAGCTCACATGGGACGCGGCGTCGTCCGAGGCCGCTCGCGCGAACCCGACCTTGGCGTCCTCGCGTCTCGGCGTCGACGCGAGCCGCGCGTCCTACTACGCGGCGTTCAACCGCTTCCTGCCCTCGCTCTCCCTGTCGAATTCGGCGTCGGAGTCCAACACGTCGCGCCAGCCGTCGTACAGCGCCTCCGCGTCGGCCTCCATGACTCTGTTCAACATGGGCGACATCGCGTCCTTCCGCTCGGCGTCGGCGACGCTGAACGCCTCCGAGGCCGCGCTGCGGACGGCCTCCGCCAACCTGCGCTCGAACCTCCGGCAGACGTTCTCGGACCTCCTGTTCGCGCAGACGACGCTCGACGTGTCCCGCCGCGTCGCCGAGATCCGCAAGCGCAACGCCGAGCTCGTCGCCCTGCGCTACGAGTCGGGCCGCGAGTCGAAAGGCAACATGCTGCGCGCGAAGGCGCAGACGCTCTCGACCGACGTCCAGATCCGCGTCGCCGAACGCGACCTGCGCACCGCGCGCCGCGACATGGGCCGCCAGCTCGGCCAGGAGGACTTCGTCGAGTACGTCGCGAGCGGCACGTTCGCCTCCGCGCCTCCGCCGCTGCGCCCCGACGACTTCCGGGCCCTCTTGGCCCTGCGCACCGACGTCGCCGTCTCCGAGGCCGCGCTGCGCTCCTCGCGCGCCTCGCTCGCGTCCTCGAACTCGGTGCTGTTCCCCTCCCTGTCGGCGAACTACTCGCGCTCGCGCTCCGGCCCGACGGAGTTCCCCAACCAGCGCTACGCGTGGTCTGCCGGCGCGACCCTCTCCTGGTCCATCTTCGGCTCCGGCCCGACGTCGGCCTACCACACGACGATGGCCGCGCGCCGCACCTTCGAGCGCGCCGAGTCGGACCTCGCGGCGACGCGGCAGTCCGCGCTCTCGGATCTCGAGAACGCGTGGGCCGGCTTCGCCGACGCCGCCGACCAGCTGCGCGTGCAGGAGGCGCTGCTCGAGGCCGCGCGCCAGCGCAACGAGGAAGCCGACGTCCGGTACTCGTCGGGCCTCGTGAGCTTCGACGACTGGGAGCTCATCGTGTCGGACCGCGTCACCACCGAGCGGCAGGCCGTCGCGGCGCGGCGCGCCGCGATGGACGCCGAGACCGCCTGGGACCGCGCCCTCGGACGGGCGCTCGGAGAATGATATGAAGCGCTTGATCGCCGCGGCCGTAATCGTCGCCCTCGCGGGCGGCGGCTGGTGGGCCTATAAGAAGAAGAAGCGCCGCCGCCCCGAGGGCGCCGGCAAGCCCGTCGTCGCGACCGTCGGCCCGATCGAGCGCGTCGTGGACGCCACCGGCTCCGTCGCGCCGCGCAACCGCGTCGAGATCAAGCCTCCCGTCGGCGGCCGCATCGAGAAGCTCCTCGTCGACGAGGGCGACCGCGTGAAGTCAGGCCAGATCGTGGCTTGGCTGAGCTCGACCGACCGCACCGCGATCCTCGACGCCGCGCTCGCGCAGGGCGCCGAGCAGTTCGCCAAGTGGCAGGACGCCTATAAGCCCACGCCGATCGTCGCGTCGCTGCCGGGCGAGGTCATCCTTCGAAACGTGGTCGTCGGCGAGGCCGTCGGCACCTCGAGCGTGCTGTTCGCGGTGGCGGACACCTTGATCGTCACGGCGCAGGTGGACGAGGCCGACATCGGCAAGGTCAAGCAGGGGATGCGCGCGCGCATCCGCCTCGACTCCTACCCGGACCAGCCGGTCGAGGGCAAGGTCGTCGACATCCTCTACGAGGGCAAGAAGGATTCCAACGTCATCACGTACGGGGTGAAGGTCGCGCCGGAGAAAGTCCCCGCGTTCTTCCGCTCGCAGATGACCGCGAACGTGAGCTTCGTCGTCGAGCGCAAGGAGAAGGCCGTCCTCCTTCCCGCCGACGCGGTGAAGGGCGAGAACGGCAAGCGCTTCGTGCGCCTCCCCCCGGCCGAGAAGGGCGCCAAGCCCGAGCAGCGCGAGGTCAAGGTCGGACTCGAGACCGACGATCAGGTCGAGATCCTCGAGGGCGTCGCCGAGGGCGACAAGGTCCTCGGCGGAGGCGGCGGCTACGCCGCGCAGGCCGCGCCGCAGTCGAGCCCGCTCTCGTTCGGCGGCGGCCGCGGCATCGGCCGCGGCGGCGCGACGGAAGGCGCCGCGCCGCGCCCGCGCCGCAGCGGCGGCGCGTCGGGCGGCGCCGCGCCGGCGGCGACGCGCTAGGAACTCGATGCCCCCGCTCATCGAGCTCAAGGGCGTCACGAAAACCTACCTCGTGGGAGGCGGGAAGCTCGACGTCCTCAAGGGCATCGACCTCCGCATCGACGAGGGCGAGTTCGTGGCGATCATGGGACCGTCCGGCTCGGGCAAGTCCACGCTCACCCAGATCCTCGGCCTGCTCGACCGGCCGACGTCCGGCTCGTACAAGTTCCTCGGCCACGAGGTCTCGGAGCTCGCGGACGACGAAGGCGCGGCGCTGCGCTCGCGCACGATCGGCTTCGTCTTCCAGATGTTCAACCTCCTCGCGCGCACGACGGCGCAGGACAACGTCGGCCTCCCGATGCTCTACACCGGCGAGCCCGGCCGCGCCGAGCGCGCCGCCGAGGTGCTGCGCGAGGTCGGGCTCGGCGACCGCCTCGACCACGCGCCGAATCAGCTCTCGGGCGGACAGCAGCAGCGCGTCGCGATCGCGCGCGCGCTCGTCAACAAGCCCCGCCTGATCTTCGCCGACGAGCCGACCGGCAACCTCGCCTCCGACCAGGCCGAGGAGATCTTGGGCCGCCTCGTCGCGATGAACGAGTCCGGGATCACGATCGTCATGGTCACGCACGAGCCCGACATCGCGGCGCACGCGAAGCGCCTGATCCGCATCAAGGACGGCCTCATCGTCGCCGACGAAGCCAACCCCGCGCGCGGCGGGGCGCCGAAGCGCTCCGCGCCGGCGGCCGTCTCGCTCGAGTCCCTGCCGAAGCCGCGCGAGCTCGCCGTCGACGAGCTCTACGAGCACCTCAAGTCCGCCCTTTCGGCGATCCGGGCGAACAAGCTCCGGAGCGCGCTCTCGATGCTCGGCATTCTCATCGGCGTCACGGCCGTCATCGCGATGCTCGCGGTCGGAAAGGGCGCGCAGAAGTCCGTCGAAAACCAGCTTTCCGGCCTCGGCTCGAATCTCGTGATGCTCTGGCCGATGTCGCCGCGCGGGCAGGGCGGCGCGCGCGGCGCCTCCGGCTCGTTCTCGCGGCTCACGACCGAGGACGCCGCGGCGATCTCCCGGGCGCACGCGGGCATCCTGCGCGCGGCCGGCGAGGTGCAGGGCAGCGCGCAGGTCGTCTACAGGGACAAGAACGCCAACACGAGCGTCGTCGGCGCCGAGTCGATCTACGCCGTGATGCGCAACTCCCCCGCCTTCTACGGCCGCTTCTTCACCGACGAGGAGAACGAGACGATGGAGCGCGTCGCCGTCATCGGCCCGACCGTCGCGACGAATCTTTTCGGCGAGGACGACCCCGTCGGCCGCGTCATCAACGTGAACTCGGTCAAGTTCAAGGTGGTCGGCGTGCTCGTCCGCAAGGGCTCCGGCGGCTTCCAGGACCAGGACGACCGCATCATCCTCCCCCTCAAGACGGCGATGAAGCGCGTGCTCGGCCGGCAATGGCTGAGCCAGATCTCGATCGAGACGACCGGGCCGGAGCAGACCGACGAGGTCATCAAGGCCGTGCGCGAGCTCATGCGCAAGCGCCACCGCCTGCCCGACTACAAAGACGACGACTTCATGCTCCGGAACATGGCGGAGATCCAGGCCGCGCTGACCGGCACCTCGAAGATCTTCGGCCTGCTGCTCGGCATCGTCGCGGCGATCTCTTTGATCGTCGGCGGCATCGGCATCATGAACATCATGCTCGTGTCCGTCTCGGAGCGCACGCGCGAGATCGGCCTGCGCAAGGCGATCGGCGCGACGCGCCGCGCGGTCCTGATCCAGTTCCTCATCGAGGCCTTCGCCATGTCGACGTGCGGCGGCGTCGCGGGAATCGTCCTCGGCATGTCGATCGCGTTCGCCCTGTCCGCGTTCGCGGGCTGGGCGGCGATCGTCACGCCGCAGTCGGTGCTGCTCGCCTTCGTGTTCTCCGCGGGCACCGGCGTCATCTTCGGCTTCTGGCCCGCGCGCAAGGCGTCCTTGCTCTCCCCCATCGAGGCCCTGCGCTATGAGTAGCCCGCTCGGCGACCTGGGCAAGAAGCTCGAGTCCGGCGGCAAGGACCTCCTGCGGGCGACGCTCGTGCGCCTGCTGCCGGCGACGCGGCCGCCGTCGGGCCCTCTCGATCCCGGCAAGGTGCGCCGGATTCTCGCGGTCCGCCAGGACGCCCGCCTGGGCAACCTGATGCTGCTGACGCCGGCGCTGCGCCTGCTCGCGGCGGCGTTCCCGCTCGCCGCGGTCGACGTCCTGCTCGCGGACGCCTACGCGGAGGCGCTCGCGTTCAACCCCTGCGTCGACGGCGTCCTGACCGCGCACATGCTCGCCAGCCTCCCCGGGCGGGGCTACGATCTCGCGATCGACTTCTCTCCTCAGCACGCGTTTTCCATGTCGAGCGCGGTCTGGACGGCGCTGTCGTGGGCCCCGCGCAAGATCGGCTTCGACCGCGGCGACGCGGCGAAGTTCCTCGACGACGTCGTGCCGGTTCCCGCCGGGCGAAGCCACGAGACGGAGAACCTCGCCGCCCTCGTCCGGCGCGCGGCGCCGGGCCTGCCGGAAGGGACGCCGCCGACCGAGTTCCATTTCGGACCCGGCGAGAAGGAAGCCGGAGCCGCCGCCTGGCGCGCGATGGGGCTCGACGGCGGGAGCGTCGCGCTGTTCCTCGGCGCGCGCGCCGAGAAGCGCCTCGACCCGTCCTGGTTCCTCGAGATCGCGGAGCGCCTCGTCCGCTCCGGCCGCAAGGCCGTGCTCATGGGCGGGCCCGCCGAGCGCAAACTGCTCGAGGGCCTGACGATCCCCGCGGGCGTCGTTCTCGCTCCTCAGATGAGCCTGCGCCCGTTCGCGGCCGCGCTCGTCAACGCGCGCGCGGTCCTCACCGCGGACACCGGCCCGATGCACCTCGCGGTCGCGCTCGGGGTGCCGGCCGTCGAGCTCTTCTCCCACACCGAGCCCTGGCGCTTCGGCTACGCGCACCGGCCGGGGCAGCTGATCCTCGAGACCCCGGGGCGCCACCCGACCGTCGACGAGGCGTGGTCCTCCCTGTCGTCGCTCCTGTCCCGCCCCGACCCGCGCGCCTAGAAGGGGTGCAGGCGCTCGATGTGGTCGCGCAGCGCCGCGTGCGCCTCGTCGACGCCCGTCTCGCGGCAGGACTCCCACTCCGGGCAGACCGTGCCTCCGTGGCGCGCGCCTCGCGGCCGCCAGACGGCCTGCGTGTATCCCGCGTAGAAGCCGAACGTCGGCGCGCCGAGCGCGGTCGCGAGATGCGTCGTGCCGGTGATGTTGCAGACGAAGAGGTTCATGCGCTTGATCATCGCGCCCGTGACGCCGAGGCGCGCGGCGGGAAGGATCGCGACGGGACGCTTGAGCTTCGCCGTGATCTCCGCCACCTTCTCCCGCTCGCCGGGTCCGCCCATGAAGAACAGCTTGAGGCGCGGATCGTCGAGCAGGCGGTTTCCGAGCTCGGCGAACTTGTCCTCCGGCCAGCGGAACGAGAAGCGGTCGAAGTTGCCCGGGTGGATCAGGACGCGGAACGCGCCGCCGGGCTGAGGGCCGAGCGAGGCGAGGAGGCGGTCTCCCTCGTCGAGATCGGCCGGCGGCAGCCGCAGCTCGAGCTCGGGCGAGTACGGCGCGCCGAGCGCCTCCGCCAGGCGCGCGTAGCGGTCGTACATGTGCTCCTTCTCGGCGGGCGCTGGGACGGTCTCGTTGAAGACGCCCGGGCCGCGGCCCTTGTCGAACGCGAGCTTGCGCGGCGCGCGGAC
>CAYVFO010000082.1:0-406 GCA_964450975.1 uncultured Elusimicrobia bacterium
CACAAGATCAAGGCCAAATACGTGATCGAGGGCGCCAACGGCCCGACCTCGAACGAGGCCGACCGCATCCTCGAGCAGCGCGGCATCGTCGTGGTGCCCGACATCCTGGCCAACGCCGGCGGCGTCACGGTCTCCTACTTCGAGTGGGTGCAGGACATCCAGGCCTACTTCTGGAGCGAGAAGGACATCAACGCGCGCCTGCAGGACATCATCGTCGGCGCGTTCACCGAGGTGTACGACCTCTCCAAGAAGGAGAAGGTCGACATGCGCATGGGCGCTTTCATGGTCGGCCTGCGCAGGCTGGGCAAGGCCGCGACCATTCGCGGCATGTTCCCCTAGGGTGAAGGTTCTCGTCGCTCCGAACGCCTTCAAGGGTTCGCTGTCGTGCGCGGACGCCGCTCGGGCC
>CAYVFO010000082.1:416-11955 GCA_964450975.1 uncultured Elusimicrobia bacterium
CGACGGCGGCGACGGCCTGATCGATTCGCTTCGCGAATCGCTCGGCGGCAGCCTCGTCACCGCCTCCGTCCGGGGTCCTCTCGGCGAGCGCCGCCGCGCCTCCTACCTCTGGATCGCGGCGAAGAGGACCGCGGTCATCGAGATGGCCCGCGCCTCCGGCCTGGCGCTCGTCCCGCCGAAGCGCCGCCGCGTCATGGATTCGACGACGCGCGGAACCGGCGACCTCATCCGAGACGCCGCCCGCCGGGGCGCGCGGACGATCCTGGTCGGCATGGGAGGCTCCGCCTCCAACGACGGCGGCGCGGGCATGGCGCGAGCGCTCGGAGCGCGGCTGCTCGACGCGAGGGGCCGCGAGCTGCCCGACGGCGCGGAGGCGCTGCTGCGCCTGGAGAAGGCCGACGCGCGCGCGGTCCGCGCGGTCCTCTCCGGCGTGACGCTCGTCGCGCTCTCGGACGTGACGAATCCGCTGCTCGGGCCGAAGGGCTCCGCGCGCGTGTTCGGCCCCCAGAAGGGCGCCACGGCCGCGCAGGTGAGGACGCTCGAGAAGGCGCTCGGCGTCTGGGCGAGGATACTGAAGCGCGATCTCGGCGTCTCCGTCGCGGCCGTTCCCGGCGCCGGCGCGGCGGGCGGGCTCGGGTCGGGCCTCCTCGCCTTCGCGCGCGCCCGGATCGTCCCCGGCGCCTCCTACGTGATGGAAAAGACCGGCGCGGCGAAGGCGGCGCGCTCGGCGGGCCTCGTCGTGACCGGCGAGGGCCGCCTCGACCGCACGAGCCTGTTCGGCAAGGCCCCCGTCGAGCTCGCGCGGCGCTCGAAGCGGTGCGTCGCCGTCGCGGGACGGATACAGAAGGGCGTTCGCCTGCCTTTCCGCAAAATGGTCTCCTTCTTCGATGCCGGAGCGAAAAACGAGGCCGACGCCATGAAGAACGCCGCCAAGTGGGCCGCCAAAGCCGCGAGGATCGCCGTGTCAGGCCTCCCGCTCGTCGCGGTATTGGTCGTTTTGGCCACGGCCGCCGGCGCGACGAAGATCATGGCGCCCGAGTCTTTCGACGCGCAGTATCTCGACCGCTACAACGACGGCAACCTGCAGAAGAACATCGAAGCGCTCGAGTCGGTCCTCAAGACCGAGGGCGTCGGCGGGCACGAGGAGTGGAAGGCCGGCTATCTCTGGCGGCTGTGCCGCGCGAAGATCCGCCGCGGCGAGACGCTCGAGAAGAAGGCGGCCAAGCTCGCGGAGTACGACTCCGCCAAGAAGGACTGCGAGAAGTCGCTGGCGCTGTCGACGGGGACGGCCGACGCGTTCTTCTGGCACGGCGTCTCCCTCGGCCGCTGGGCCGAGACGAAGGGCATGATGAAGGCGCTGTTCGCGATCAAGCCGATCAAGGCCTCGATGGCCGCGACGCTCGCGCTCGACCCGTCGCACGGCGGCGCGCACAACGTCCTCGGCGAGATCCTCTGGCAGCTGCCCGGCTTCGCGGGCGGCGACAAGAAGAGGGCGCTCGAGGAGTTCGAGACCGCGCTGCGCCTCTCGCCGCGCTACACGGCGAACCACCAGCCGCTCGCCGAGGCCTACCTGCACTTCAAGCGCAAGGACGACGCGATCCGCGTGCTCAAGCAGGTGGAGGCCGTGAAGGATCCGGCCGATCCCGCGGAATACCCGGACAATCTCCGGGACGCGAAGAAGCTCCTCGAAGCGCTCGAGAAGAAGTAGCTAGCGCCCGAAGGGCGGAGCCAGCGGCGAGGACTTGCCGTTGGACCAGCGCATGCCGCGCTTGAGCTTGAGCGTCTGGCTCTTGCCCGCGCGCAGGACGGAGACCTCGGCGTCGGAGCCGGGCGCGCCGTAGAGGCGGTCGATCGCTTCGGCGAAGTCCATGTTGCCGGTGGACTTGCCGCCGATGGAGTCGAGGCGGTCGCCGGCCTTGAGGCCCGCGTTCTCGGCGGAGCGGTCGTCGATCGCGTGCGTGATCTCGAAGAGCCGCCGGCCGGAGTCCTTGACGGTCTTCACCCACAGGCCGGGGCCCGCGCGCCAGAAGGACGGCGGCTCGTCGACGACGAGAGGTTCCAAGAGACGCACGCGCAGGCGCGCGTCGGCGTCGAGCACGGGCTCGAGGGTGCGGCGCTTGGCGTCGGGCAGCGGCGCCGCGGCGACGAGCGTGCCGCCGCCGCTGACGCGCGCGAGGCGCTGGTCGCCGGAGACGGCGGTCGCCGCGCCGATCGCGGGATACGTGCCGCCGCCGGCCAGATCGATCGCGTAGAAGGCGAGCCGCGCCGTGCGGGCCTCGCCGTCGTCCTGCGCCTCGATGACGCGCGCGCGGAGCTTCGAGCCGGGCGGCACCGCGAGGAAGTCGAGCGCGGAGTCGGTCGTCAGGCCGGTCGCGGCCTCGGCGACGACCTCGTCGCCCTTCTTGAGGCCGGCGGGAAGACCCTTCGGGAAGCGCAGCCAGAGGCCCTGATCGGCGCGCACGGAGACGGTCAGCGGGCCCACGGCCTTCACGATCGTGCGGGCGTCGCCCTCCGCGCGCTTGGCGCGGTCGGCGGCGAGCGCGCGCTCGTGCTCCGAAATATCCTTGTCGCCGCGCGTGTAGTCGCGGGCCGGGGCGGCGGTCTCGGTCTCGAGCGAGCGGATCTCGAGGCCGCGGCGTACGACGACCGGCAGGCGCGTTCCGGGCGTCCAGCCGCGCAGGGCCGCCGCGGTCTCCGCGCGCGAGCTCGAGGGGCCGTTCGCGCGGAGCAGGCGGTCGCCGGGCTGCAGGCCGGCGCGCTCGGCGCGCGAACCGGGGAGGACCGCGGCGACGACGAGGCCGCCGGGCTCCGGCGCCAGCGCGGCGCCGAAGCCGAACAGCGGGATCTCGTCGAGCGACTCGGCCTTGGCGGGTTCGGCCGCGGACTGCAGACCCGTCGGAACCGCGCGCGAGGCGGCCGGAGCGGCCTTCGCGGGCGCCGCCTTGCGGACGGGGCGCTTGGCGCCCTGGCGGACGGTCGCGGCGCCGGAGGGCAGCGCGAGGACGAGGGCGAGAAGGACCTTCATCGCGAGGCCTCCGCGGACTTGCGCTTCGGCCTGACGGCCGCTTTCTTCGCGGGCGCCGGAGCGGCTTTCGCCGCTTCGGGCTTGGCGACAGGCGGCTCGAGGGCGCGCTCGACGGACGTCGCGGCCTCGAGGCGGCGCGCGCGGTCGGCGCGGATCTCGGCGGCGGCGACGGAGAGGGTGGCGTCGGCCGGCAAGCGCGAGGCGAGCTCGGAGTCGGGCGGAGCCGTCAAATTCTTCGACGCGGCGGCCGCGAGGGCGGTCGCGCGGCGCTGCTCGGACTTGAGGCACGCGGCGTCGAGCGCGCCGAGGCGCGACGTCACGGGGCGCACGAGCTCGAGGCGGCGCGCGGGCGAGGTCTCGCTCTCCGCCTTCACGAGGTCGCGCGTGATCTGCTCGCGCCAGGCGAGCTCGCGCGCGGCCTCGGCGAACTCGGCCTTGGCCTTGGCTTCCTCTTCGGCGGCCTTGCCGCAGCGCGCGCCGGGATCGGCCTCGAGCGCGGCGAGGGCCTCGGACCAGCGCGCGCGGGCGCCGTCGAGGTCGCACGAGCGGCGCTTGGAGCGCGCGTCGGAGGAGGCGCGCAGGAACCACGCCTGGTCGGCGGCGCGCTTCTTGATCGTCGCGCGCAGCGCGTGGAGCTCGGGGAGATCGCGGTCGCAGCCGGCGGGCAGGCGCTTGGCGAGCGAGATCGCCGCGTCGACGCGGCCCGTCTCGTACTTGCAGCGCTGCGGAGAGGAGTCGGCGCGGGCGTCGGCGAGCGCCTCCTCGAGCTTCGTCAGATTCTCGGCGTCGGCCTTCGACGCGTCCTTGCCCTTGCGCGCGCGGTCGGCGAGCGCCTTGTACTGCGGCTTGACCTTCGCGGCGTCGGCGACGAGAGTCTCGAGAGCGGCGTAGGCGGCCTCGGCGTCCTTGAGGCGGCACGACCCGCGCAGCGCGGCCGCGTCGGCCTCCTTGAGCAGCGCGAGCTCGAAGTCCTTCGCGACGGCGACCTCGACGCGCTCGGCGAGCGCCGCGCCGCCGGAGGTCACGATCGAGCGGACCGCGTAGGGGCGCGTCTCCCCGATCTTGAGGGTCCGCGAGAGGACGTAGGGGCCGCCGTTCTTGCGGCGGAAGGAGCGGGTCTCGGGAGCGAGGAAGCCGCGCTCCGTGTCGCCGACGATCGTCTCCTCGACGTCGATCGAGGCGCCCTCGGCGAGGCCGTCGACCCAGTACGCGCCCGAGACGAGCGCGTCGTCGCCGAGCTCGTGCTGGCCCAAGCGAACGGGCGCGGTCAGGTGCAGGCCCGCGGAGCGCAGGCGCGGGGACGCGGGAGCCGAGGCGCGCGCGGAGGCGGCCTCGAGCGCCGAGGGGAGGTTCGCGCGGGCGCTCAGCGCCTTGGCGACCGCCCGCAGGTCCTCGAGCTCCTTCTTCACGGAGGACTTCGCGAGGAGGGCGGCGGCGGCGGTTCTCGCCTTCTCGGCGGCCCAGCGGCGGCGCTCGTCGGCGAGCGTGCGGCGCACCTGCGCGCGGAGCTCCTCGGAGAGGGCGCCTTGGGAGGCGTCGCGGGAGACGAGGACGTCGGGCGCCGCGGCGCCGCGGGCCTTGGCCTCGGCGACGAGCAGGTCGGTCGCGGCCTTGTCGGGGCGCGGGCCCGCGATCACGTCGTCGAACAGCGGCTTGACGAGCGGCGAGGCGTTCTCGACCATGTCGGCGCGGCGGCGCGCGACGAGCTCGCGGCCCCAGCCGGTGTCGAGCGCGTTCAGGCGCGACGCGTCGTGCGCGGGCGCGGCGCCGGCCTGCGAGAGCGCCCAGCGCTCCTCGTGGCGCGCCTCGAGCGCGGCGGCGAGAGCGTGGAGCGACGGCGTGACGAGGCCCTCGGGCGGCAGCGCGCGGCAGGCGGCGACTCCGAGATCGGGGCCCGTGGGCGGCGGCTCGTTGCCGAGCGCGTCGGCGGCGGCGGCGAGCGCGAGGCACGAGGACGAAGCCTTCGAGAGAGCGTCGAGCGCCTTCCAGTGGATCGCGGCGGCGGTTCTCGCCGTCTTGCTTCCGTGGAGGACGACGATGCCGGCCTTGCCGAGCGTCTCGAGGCCGGCGTCGCCGAACGAATCCTTGAGGATCGAGGCGGCGTCCTGCGCGGAGGCCGGGACGGCCAGAAGGACCGCGAGAGCGGCCCTGGCGATCATAAGTGGTATTTCGCGCAGGCCCGGCGCAGCTCGTCGAGGGCGCGCGCGACATCGTCCTTGGGCTGGCCGGCGGGAAGAGCCTTCTCCGCGTCCTCGAGCCGCTCGACGGCGGCGGCCACGCGGGCGCGGTCCTCGGCGAGCATCTTGCGGAGCTCGTCCTGCATGAGCTGGAACTCGCGCGCGAACTCCTGGTGCGCGTCGGTCGTGCGCACGCGCACGGGCACGGCGAAGTTGCCGTGGCGCACGCGCGCGATGCCCGCCGAGATCACGCGGAGCGGGCCCGCGAAGCGGTGAGACCAGAACAAAGTGACGAGGCCGCCGGCCAAGAGCGAGATCGCGGAGGCGAGCAGCAGGGGGGCGCGGAGGGAGCCTTTGATCCACTCGAGGGAGTGGAAGATCTGCCGCGAGGAGACCGAGGCCTCCTGGACGCCGCGGTAGACCGAGAAGGCCGTCAAGAGCAGGGAGGCGGAGATCAGCAGGAGCACGAAGCCCACCATCTGCAGCTGGAGGGGGGCGTCGACCCAGTACTGCTGCCTCTTATAGGGAGGCTTCTGCGGCGGCGCCGGGTGCGCTTTGTCGTGTCCGTGGCCCTTCTGAGTCATCGCGGAGTATCGTAACTTTCGAGCGAATGGTTGTCAATTCTTGCTAACCTGTCGCCCGTGCTTCCCTACCTTAAGAGCCTCCTGGAGCAGGCGCGAAGGGAGATCGACGGCCGCTCCGCCGCGATCTGCGCCGCCGCCGCCCTGTGCCTGATCGCCGCGCGCTACCTCGGACGCGGGTCGCGGGACGGCGCTTTCGGAGGGCTCGGCTGGTGGATCGGCGGGCTGATCGCCTGCTACCTCGTCCTGCCCGCGCTGTTCGTCCGCCTCGGGCTGCGCGAGCCGCTGTCGCGCCACGGGCTCAACTTGGGCGCTTCGCGAGCGGACTGGCGCTTCGCCGGGGCGGCCTTCGCCGTCATGGCGCCCGTCGCTTTGCTCGCCTCGGCCCTGCCCGGCTTCCGGACCACGTACCCTCTCTACGACGGGCTCGAGCTCAAGCTCATCCTCGCGTGGGAGGCGGTCTACCTCGCGCACTTCCTCGCGCTCGAGTTCTTCTTCCGCGGGTTCCTCATCCACGGGCTCAAGGACAAGCTCGGCTGGAACGCGATCCTCGTCTCGCTGCTGCCCTACGTGATGATCCACTTCGGCAAGCCGCTGCCCGAGGCCGCCGGCTCGATCGCGGCGGGGCTCGTGCTCGGGGCGATGAGCCTGCGCTCGGGGTCGATCGTTCCCGGACTCGCCGTCCACGGCGGCGTCGCGCTGCTCATGGACTTCTGCGTCCTCAAGCGCAACGGCTTCCTCTAGAAGCGGCGGTGCCGGACTTCAGTCCGGCGCCTATAGGGAAATGTTGTCGATGAGGCGGGTCTTTCCGAGGTAGGCCGCGGCGAGCAGCCGGTTCTCGAGCACCGCGGCGTACTGGACCTTGAGGCCCGTCTTGGCGAGCGCGCGCCGGACCGCCATCGCGATCGTCTCCGGACGCGAGCCGCGGCGCTTGGCTTCCTTGCGGCCCGCCTCGAGCGCCTTGCGCAAGGCGGGCGCCGCGCGGCGCTCGGCCGCGGAGAGATAGGCGTTGCGCGAGGACAGCGCGAGCCCGTCCTTCTCGCGCACGGTCGGAACGCGCACGAGCTCGACACGCACGTCGAGGTCGCGGATCATCGTCTCGAGCACGCGGACCTGCTGATAGTCCTTCTCGCCGAAGTAGGCGCGGTCGGCGCGGACCTGGTTGAAGAGCTTGAGCACGACGGTCGCCACGCCCTTGAAGTGGCCGGGCCTGAACTTGCCGCAGAAGCGGTCGGAGAGGCCTTCGACCTCGACGGCGGTCGAGAAGCCGGCCGGGTACATCTCGTCGACCGAAGGCGCGTAGACGAGGTCGGCGCCCGCGGAGGCCACGAGCCTGCGGTCGGCGGTGAGCGCGCGCGGGTAGCGGCCGTAGTCCTCGTTCGGTCCGAACTGCTTCGGGTTGACGAACACCGAGACGACGACGCGGTCGTTCTCGGAGGCGGCGCGCTTGACGAGGGCGGCGTGGCCCGCGTGCAGCGCGCCCATCGTCGGGACGAAGCCGACGGTCAGGCCGTCGCGGCGCCACGCCGAGACCGCCGCCGCCAAGTCCTTCTTCGTGCGGACGAGAGGGGCGCTCATCAGAGGTTGCGGGAGAAGAAGCCGACGACGCGCGTGTCGTACTCCATGCCCGCGGCCTCGCGGCACTTCGCGTGCCAGGCTTCGGGCACCATCCAGAGCTGCTTCGGCTCGCGGGCGGCGCCGTGCACCTTGCGGACGTCCTCGGGGGTCATGAGCCGGTCGTACTCGCCGCCGATGACGAACAGCGGGCGCGGGGCGATGTTCGGCGCGGCCTCGACCGGGTTGAAGCGGTCGATCTCGGGGTCCTTCACGCGCGAGCGCAGGATCGCGAGCGTGATCGCGACGAGCGGATAGTACGGCACCTTCATGTTGTTCCACGCCCAGCGCTTGATGACCGTGCGGTAGTCGGAGAACGGGCTCTCGACGACGGCGCAGCGCAGGTCGGGGTGGCGCGGCAGGGACTGGACGGTCACGGCCGCGCCCATCGAGAGGCCGAACACGCCGATCGAGTCCGCGAGCTCCGGCTTGGCCTCGCGGATCCACGCGACGGCCGCGTCGAAGTCGATCGTCTCGAGGCCGCCGATCGTCGTGACCTCGCCCTCGCTCTCGCCGTGGGAGCGGAAATCGAAGTAGACGAGGTTGAAGCCGCCGTTTTCGTTGAGGAAGTAGGTCTGCTTGAGCAGCTCGCCCTTGTTGTCGCCCCAGCCGTGGCACATGAGGATCGTGCGCTTGTCCCCCGAGGGCGAGGGGAGGAACCAGCCCTTGAGCTCGAGCCCGTCGCGCGTCTTGAAGGCGATCTTCTCGTAGCGCAGGCCGAACTGCTCGGGGAAGATCCACATCGGCGACATCGCCGGCGGATGGAGGATGACCCCGGCGCCCCAATAGCAGATGCCGTAGACCGCCGCGGCGATGAGCAGCGCGGCGACGGCCCAGATCATTGCTTGGCGGTGAAGGAGTGCTCGGGGCCCGGGAACGAGCCGTCGCGCACCTCGCGGCAGTAGTCGCCGACGGCCTTGAGCGCCTGGCCGCGCAGGTCGGCGTAGCGCTTGACGAACTTCGTGGGCCCGCCTTCGGTGAGGCCGAGCATGTCGTCGCTGACGAGCACCTGGCCGTCGCAGTGCGGGCCCGCGCCGATGCCGATCGTCGGGATCTGCAGGCGCTTGGTGATCTCCTTCGCGAGCTCGGCGGGGACGCACTCGAGCACGATCGCGGTGCATCCCGCGCCTTCCAAGACGCGAGCCTCGGTGAGGATTCGCTCGGCGTCCTCGGGACGGCGGCCCTGGACCTTGTAGCCGCCGAGGCGGTTGACCGCCTGCGGCGTGAGGCCCAAGTGGCCGAAAACGGGGACGTTGACCTTGACGAGCTCCTTGACCGTGTTCGCGACCTCCATGCCGCCCTCGAGCTTGACCGCGTGGGCGCCGCCTTCCTTGAGGAAGCGGCCGGCCGCGCGCAGCGCGTCCTTCGGGTCGATCTCGTAGCTGAGGTAGGGCATGTCGGCGACGATCAGCGCGCGCGAGCTTCCGCGCTTGACGGCCTTGACGTGGTGCATCATCTCGTCGACGGTGACGGGCAGCGTGCTCTCGTAGCCGAGCTTCGTCATGGCGACCGAGTCGCCGACGAGGATCACGTCGACGCCGGACTGCTCGGCGATGCGCGCCGTCGGGTAGTCGTAGGCGGTGAGCATCGCGACCTTGAGCCCCTTGCGCTTCATGTCGAGCAAGGTGGAGACGGTCACGGGCTTGGACGTGTCGGCGGCGTAGGAGGCGGGGGCCTTCGTCTTATCGGCCATGCGCTATTTTACAAATTCCGGGAGGGGGATTCATGGCCGCGTAGAGGGCGGCCGCGGTCCGCCGTCCGTCGGGCTTCCAGGACCCGGCGACCTCGCGCAGCGGACCCAGCGCGAACGCGCGCTTCGCCGCGAGAGGATGCGGCACGGTCAGCCACGCGCAGGAGCGGCGCTCGCGGCCGAGCGCGATCACGTCGACGTCGAGCACGCGCGCTCCCCACCGGATGCCGGGGCGGCGGCCCGCGGCGGCCTCGAGGCGCTTGGCTTCGATCAGCAGGCCCATCGCCGAGAGCTCCGTGTCGAGGGCGACGGCGGCGTTGAAGTAGGGCTTCTCGCTCGGGCCGACGGGCGCGGTCTCGTAGAGGCGAGAGGCCTTCACGAGCCGAGTGCGGTCGAGCCGGCCGAGCTCCTTGATCGCGGTCTCGATCGTCCGCGCGCGGTCGCCGAGGTTGGCGCCCAGCAGTAGGAGGGCTCTCCTCTTCACTTCTTCTTGTCGGCGCGCCGGAGCGCCTCGACGACGGCGACGATGCCCGCGAGCGCGAGCGCGTTGCCGAGCCGGCCCTCGCCTCTCATGTAGCCGCCCTCGTAGACCATGAACGTCCAGAGCAGCCAATACAGCGCGCCGACGGCCGCGAGGCAGGCGACGAGGACGGTCGCGATATGGATCGGGTCGAAGCGGGGCTCGTCGGAGCCCTCCTCCTCGAAGAGGCCGGCCCAGGCGCGCCAGGCCGCCTCGAGAGCCTTCACCGCAGCCCCATGAGGTCGAGCATGTCGTAGAGGCCGGGCTTCTTTTTGGCGGTCCAGAGCGCGGCCTCGAGCGCGCCGAGAGCGAACGCGTCGCGCGACTGCGCGGAGTGCGAGAGCACGAGCGAGTCGAACGGGCCGGCGAGCGTCAGCGTGTGGTCTCCGACGATGCCGCCCGCGCGGATAGACGAAGTGGGAACCGGCTCGGAGGAGCGGCGGCCCTCGGAGACGGACTGCGCGAGGCGCAGCGCGGTGCCCGACGGGGCGTCCTTCTTGCCTTTGTGGTGAGCTTCCACGATCGCGGCGTCGTAGTCGGGGAGGCGGCGAGCGGCCTCCTCCGCCAGGCGCAGCAGCAAGGTCACGCCGCGCGAGAAATTCGGAGCCATGAAGACCGCGGTCTTGCGCGCGGCGGCGGCGACCTGCGCGCGCTGGACGTCGGTGAGGCCCGTCGTGCCGACGACGAGCGGCACCTTCGCGCGGCCGCACGCGGCGGCGAAGCGCACGGTCGCTTCGGGCACGGTGAAGTCGATGACGGCGCCGCAGCCGCCGACCTCGTCTTCGAACGCGGAGGCCTGCGCGCGGCCGACGCGCGCGAGCAGGTGGAAGCGGGTGTCGGTCGCGGCGAGCGCCGCGACGCGAGAGCCGGTGCGCCCGGAGGCGCCGCAGACGGCGATCTTGAGGGGGGCGGGCATGGCCGGATTATAGAAAAACTAGGACGAGGCGAACGCCTTCGCGACGCGCTCGAGCTCGCGCGCGGCCTCGTCGAGCGCCGAGGGGGAGGCGGCGCCCTCCTGCTCGATGCGCGCGCATATGGTCGCGAGACGGCGGGCGCCGAGCGAGCCGCTCGCGCCTTTGAGCGTGTGCGCCGCGCGCCGCAGGTCGTCGGAGCGGCCGCCTTCGGCGGCGGACCGCATCTCGCCGAGCAGACGCTTCGCGTCGGCGAGAAACTCCTCCTTCCAGCGCGGCGCGGCCCGCTCCGCGAGCGCGGCGGCCTTCGCGAACGCCGCCGGATCGACCGGACCGGCCCAGCGGGCGAGCGTCGCCGCGAGCGAGTCGATCGAGACCGGCTTGGCGAGATAGTCGTCCATGCCCGAGGCGAGGCACTTCTCGCGGTCGGAGGGCGAGGCGTGCGCGGTCATCGCGACGATGGGCGTGCGCGCGCCCGCGCCTTCGCGGCGCCGGAGCTCGGAGGTCGCCGTGTAGCCGTCCATGACCGGCATCGAGCAGTCCATGAGCACGAGGTCGTACCGCTTCGCGTCGAGCGCTGCGAGCGCCTGCGCGCCGTCCTCGGCGTAATCGGCCGCGGCGCCGAGCACCTCGAGCATCTCGAGGGCGATCCGGCGGTTGACGGGGTTGTCCTCGACGACGAGGATGCTGCGCCCCGCAAGGTCGGGCGCCTTCGCCGGAGCGGCGGGGCGCGTGGAGGCCGGGTAGGCCAGCGGCACGGTGAGCTCGAACCAGAACGTCGACCCTTTACCGGGCGCGCTCTCGACTCCGATGTCGCCGTCCATCATCTCGATCAAGCGCCGGCAGATCGCCAGGCCGAGGCCGGTGCCGCCGTAGCGGCGGGTCGTGGACGCGTCGGCCTGCGTGAACGGGCTGAACAGCTTCGCCTGCACCGAGGCGTCGATGCCGATGCCCGTGTCGGTCACCGACACGCGCAGGCGCTCGGCGCGCGGGCCGGCGTGCTCCGAGGACAGTCGCGCCC
>CAYVFO010000083.1:0-11937 GCA_964450975.1 uncultured Elusimicrobia bacterium
TCCTAAAATTTAGACGGGCGCCGGATCCCTTCGCTCCTAACCCCGCGGAGCGAATCCCCCGGCGCCCGTCTCATTATTGGCCGCGAAGTCCGCGTTATCCCCAGAAGATGATCGCGCGACTGTTGTCGACAACAGTCGCAGAAGCGCGTCTGTGGATAACGCTGAGGCTGTGCGGCGGCGGCTTCAACAGTCCAACCAAACGAGGCCGCGGTCGGGACCAGCGAATGGTTAGACTGCCTCATCTAGCCTTTGCCCACAATTCCCACATTTCTCAGTTCCGACCCTTGCGGTTGAATGGCAGTGCGAACATACAACCTGATAGATTCCCATGCACTCTGGGCATGCGGTCTGGTCTTTTTTTATGAGCGCCCCACATTTAGCGCAGCAGAATGCCCCAGGACCCGCCTGGATAAGCATCTCCTTCTCAAGTCGTGCGGTGCTTTCATCGAGAGTGTAGCCGGCCCAATTTACTTGCGTGATGAACTTCCGATATTTCGTGAGAACTGCCTTTGCAGCCGAAAACGGGATCTTCGCTTCAGCGAAGGAGTCTTTCTTTTCCAATATCTCATTCTTTAGCGCTATTCGAGTGGCGCTTCTGTACGAGCGCATTATTTGAATCGCAGCGCGCAGCTTCCGGTGCTGAACTTCGATTTCTTTGAGTGATTTCACAATCTCAATCGCACTTCTTCTTCAGGGCACCCTTACAAGTATCGAGCGAATATAGAACCGAATAATATTTTTGGAGGAGCGCCGGTGCGAGACCGCTCAATGGCGTCTCCTTGTCCTGGAACTCGCTCTCATGCTTCAAGACATCTTCCGCGAGAGCCAACGCCACGGCCAATTCGTACCCATCCAGAATCTGCAGGGCTTTGGACTTGGTCCGTTCTTCGTCTGACTTAAAGTCGTCCATTCGTTCCACTCGTAAATTGGCAGTCTAACGCAGGGGGTGAGCGGCGGCCGCTTCAACTGTCCACCCAAACGAGGCGGCCGGCCGCTCTACCCAATGGTTAGACCGCCTCTTTTCCCAGTTCATCGTTTACCGCGCAGGCAACGTCGCTTTGCCTTCTCGCGCTGATTCAATTCTTCGGAGTGCATCCGTGAATTCATCTATGTCTGCTGCTACTACATTAAAACTCAGCTTCGCCTTCCACGGGCCATACCTGCCGTTATCGTCGTCAATCTCAAGATCTAGGACAGCGTGTCCCGATCCATCTGTGCAATACAGACGTACTGCCAAATATCCAGTGACGAATCCAGGCTCTCTCCGCCCAAAAACAAATTCGCGCGTATCCTTGGGATTTTCCGGGAATCCTTTGATTGCTGTTGCAAACTCACTGAGCCGACTTAGGCCTGCGAAAATGAATGCTGAGCCTGCATATCGCGCATTCGCCGCCTCGACTGCAATTCCATTGTAGTCGGGGTCCGGATCGACAACTTCGATGCTAAGGCCGAGTTTCATTTTTCTCTTGGCGGTCTAACTTGTGATTAGGCTGGTCGGCTTAATTCGACGGGGTGGCCGGCCTATCCCGAATTATGAAGCTTAGATCAGGAATTATCCAGGGTTGTGGATGAATATTAAAACGGGCAAACACTGCTGGTTGTCAGCTTAATACGGCTCAGCCTGCGGTTAGGCGATTAGGCCGTAAGGCCCGAAAGGCCGGGGGCCGAATACGGGAAGGCCGCAGGCCCCTTCGGTCCAGGTCCACGCCCCGCCCCCCTCCTATAATAGGGTCGATGCGGAGCCTTGCGGCGGCCGTCGTCCTCTTCAGCGCGCTCTCCGCGCGCGCCGCGGTCGTGTCTCCGATCGTAGTAATCGGGCCGCGGCTGCCGATGTCGATTCTCGCCACTCCGGCGAACGATTGGTCGACCTCTCTCGATCCGACCCTCAACGCGCTCTCGTCGCGCATGCCGGGCACCTCGCTCTCCCCCGTCCTCCGCCAGCTCGAATCCACTCTCACGCCGCAGCAGTACATGGCCACGCCCGTCTCCGGCCGCGCGGTCGCGGTCGCCGAGGCGGTCCGCGCCCTCGAGGTCGAGGGCATGATGGAGGCGGAGAAGGTCCTCGCGGACGAGAAGAAGATTTCCCCGGACTCGGCCGAGTATCCGCTGTTCGCGGCGCGGCTCGCGTGGCTCGCGGGGCCGGCGGCGGGATTCGTGCCCGCGGAGCGGCACGCCGAGATCGCCGAGGCGTGGGAGCGCGCCGCCCTAAAGCTGCACGACGAGAAGCGCCTGGAGATCGCGCGGCTCATGGCCGACGCCAAGCTCTCCTTGGTCAAGCCGGCCTCGCTCGCGTACACGCCCGTCGAGGCGATGGCCGCGAAGACCGAGAATCCGCATTCGCGCCTCATGACGCCGGGCACGAACCGCCTGCGCGCCGCGGCCGCGAAGAATAAAGAAGTCCCCCTGCCCGCCATTCCCACGGGACCGGCTTTTAGACTGAAGGTGCTGGGCATCAAGGCGAAGCTCGGCGTGAAGCTGGCCGTCGCGAAAGTCCTCTTCCGCCCCGCGCTCAACGCGTTCCGCTGGACGATGACGCACGCGGGCGAGATCTGGCGCAAGTACATGACCGGCCAGCCGATGGGCAAGCACGACTGGCGCTGGTCCGTCGTCGAAGGGCTCTTCAAAGAGGGCGACTTCCGCGGCTCCTTCGGGCATCCCGTCTACGACGGCGCGCCCGAGATCGCCTCGCCCGTCATCTTCGAGGAGCCGGCGCTCGAGAAGATTCGGACCGCGAAGCACGTTCTCGGCGGCCTCGAGATCTCGCCGATGGCCTCGATCTCCGGCATGAGCTTCCCGCAGCTCTCCGCGCAGTCGCATCTCTCACTGATCTACATCCACCTGAAGCTCGCCAAAGAGCAGGGCGCGCGCGGGCTCTACAACACCGGCGAAGGCGGGCCCGGCTTCGCTTTGGCGGTGCTCGAAGGAAACGCCGACAAAGTGAAGCGCGAGCTCATCGCGTGGAACATCGCCAACAACGGCATGAAGCCGGGCGGCCAGGCCGAGGCCGAGCTCGTCGTGCTCGTCGACGGACTGATGAAGAAACGCGACGCCCTCTTCGCGGAGTTCACGGCGTCCGATATCGCCAAGGCGCAGGTCGTCGCGCAGTTCGGCTCCGCGCTCAACGGCATCCGAAACGCCGCGGACCTGCGCGTGGACTTCGACAAGCTGCGCAAGATCGCCGAGTCGCCGTTCGTGCGCATGACGCAGTTCAAGCTCAAGCAGGCCGCCAAGCGCGGCGCGAAAGTCGACCCGAAGAAGGTCGACGACGCCGTCGCCGCCTGGCGCGAGATCCCGCGCGGCAAGCCGTTCAAGTCGCCCGAGCTCGCGCCCGACCTCGACAGCTACGAGTCCGTCGCGGCGCTCGTCAAAGCGACGAAGATCGTCACCGGCAAGCCCGTGTCCCTCAAGTTCGGAGTGGGAGACGCGAAGGACCTTCTGGACCTCTTCACGTTCTTGAAGGGCGCCGGGGCTCTTCCCGATCACGTCCAGCTCGACGGGCGCGGCGACGACTTCTCCCCCGGCTCGGGCAACGCGCCGCCCGGCGCGAACACGAGCCTGCCTGGCAACGAAGCGATCATCGTCATGGACGCGGTCCTCAAGAAGCTCGGCATCCGCGACCGCGTCCTGATCGAGGCGACCGGCGACCTCATGCTGCCCACCGAGGGCATCGAGAAGCTCGCGCTCGGCGCGGACATGATCTCCGGCGCCAGATTGTGGATGGGCATGGGGCTCGGCTGCGCGAAGGTGAAGGAGTGCGCGAACGGCTCGTGCCCGTACGGCATCGCGGCGAAGTCGAACTCGCTCGTCGGCCTCGGGCTCGATCCGCAGACGATCGCGCCGAAGGGCCACGCGGCCGCCGCGAACTGGCACAAGGCGTACGTCCAGCAGCTCGCGGAGGCCGGTCTCACGGACTGGCGGCAGGCGCGCGGCACGCTCGGCCTCGGCACGGGATCGGCGCGCGTGCGCATCAAGAGCGGGCCGAAAACGGTGCCGCTCGACGCGTTCTACTCGCCTGAGTATGTCTCCGACCTCCTGCGCGGCGCGCTCTCGCGCCGCGAGGTCGAGCGCCTCGTCTTCGGCCGCCGCTAGGCGCGCAACAAAACCGTCGGGAACAATTCACGGCCCCTCCATGTTCCGCGGGCGCTTCGATGCCTATACTCTGGCCCATGACACCGGTCCAGACCCCCGCGGCGACCAAAGCCGACCGGAGACGGCACCCCCGGGTGACCGACATCTTCTCGGCGACTCTCGAGTCCGCCGATTCGCGCTTCAAAGGCGCCGTGAGCGGCGTCGTGCGCGACTACGATCAGGACGGCGCCTGCCTGCGCGCCCCCAAGTCGTTGCCCGTCGGCGCCGCGATCAACGTCAAGCTCAGGCTTCCCCGCTCCCTGACCGAGTTTTTCCGCGGCATGAAGGCCGAGTTCCCCGCCCGCGTCGCCGCGGTGCGGCCCGCCAAGACCGACGGGCGCGCGCAGCACGACCTCATCCTGCGCTGGGACAAGCCGCTGCCGCAGCTCCTCAACGGCGTCGTGCTCTCGCACCAGCGCCGCATCGGCTTCGCCGTCGGCGCGCTCTTCGTCATGATCCTGCTCATGAAGTGGAAGACGCTCGACTACTTCTGGTACTCGCCGGCGACCTTCATCTACAGCATGGCGCTCGCGGGCTTCCTCCTCTCGCGCTTCATCATCTCCTGGTATCACAAAACCCCGAAGATGACGTCCTACGTTCCGTCCTTGAGCGTCGTGATCTCCGTGCGCAACGAGGAGAAGGCGATCGGCAAGACGGTCGAGACGTGCTTCGCCGCGGAGTACCCCGACGAGCTGCGTGAGGTCATCGTCATCGACGACGGCTCCATCGACGGGACGGCCCGCGTCCTCCGGGAGCTCCAGAACCGGTATCCCGCGCTCAAGACGCACGGCATTCCGCCGAGCGGCAAGCGCTTCGCGATGGCCGAGGGCATCCGGCGCGCCAAGGGCGAGATCGTGGTGTTCGTGGATTCCGACACGTTCCTGACGCCCGACGCGCTGCGCCAGATCGTCTGCGGCTTCGAGGACCCGACGCTCGGCGCCTCGGCCGGCTACACCGGCGTCGAGAACTCCGAGCTCAACGCGCTGACGGGCATGCAGGAGGTGCGCTACTACGTCTCGAACCGCCTGCTCAAGTCCTCGGAGAGCATCTTCGGCTGCGTGACGTGCTGCCCGGGCTGCCTGTCGGCCTACCGGCGCGTCTACCTCCTCGAGATCCTGGACGAGTGGCTCAACCAGAAGTTCCTCGGCCTGCCGGCGACGTTCGGGGACGACCGCAGCCTCACGAACTACATCCTGCGGAAGTACCGCGTGATCTACAACGACAACGCGGTGGCGTCCACGCTCGTGCCCGAGACGTGGGGACACTACATGCGCCAGCAGCTGCGGTGGAAGAAGTCCTGGCTGCGCGAGACGTGGATCGCGAGCGGCTTCATGTGGAGGAAGCACCCCGTCGCGGTGATCTCCTTCTACGCGTCCTCGTTCTTTTCCCTCCTCTCGCCCTTGATGCTCCTTCGCGTGCTCTATCTCGAAGGAAAGGGAACCGACCCGGTCCTCGCCTTCTACATGACCGGGCTCGTTCTCATCGCATTGCTCCAGTCGCTGTACTTCCTGTACAAGAGGCCGAGCTCCAACTGGTCGCTCGGCATGCTCTGGTGCGCGAGCTCGCTCGTGATCATGGGCCCGCAGACGTACTACGCGCTGATGACGGTCCGCCGCAACCACTGGGGAACCCGATGACAGATACCGCCCGCCCGTTGTCCCCCGCCGAGCTGCGGGGCATCGACGCCTACTGGCGCGCCGCGAACTACCTCGCCGTCGGCGCGATCTTCCTCAAGGACAACCCGCTGCTGCGCCGTCCGCTCGAGCGCGCGCACGTCAAGCCGCGCATGCTCGGCCATTGGGGCACCGCGCCGGGCTTGAACCTCGTGTACGCGCACGCCAACCGCCTGATCCGCGAGCGCGACATGGCGGCGCTGTTCGTCGCGGGCCCCGGGCACGGCGGGCCGGCGGTCGTCGCGAACTCCTGGCTCGAGGGGACGTGGTCCGAGCATTACCCCGACGCCGGGCAGGACGAGGCGGGCATGGCGAAGCTCTTCAAGCGCTTCGCCTGGCCCGGCGGCACGGGCAGCCACGCGCCGCCCGAGACGCCCGGCTCGATCCACGAGGGCGGAGAGCTCGGCTACTCGCTCGCGCACGCGTTCGGCGCGGTATTCGACGATCCCGACCTCGTCGCGATCTGCGTCGTCGGTGACGGCGAGGCCGAGACCGGCCCGCTCGCCGCGAGCTGGCAGTCGAACAAGTTCCTCAATCCCGCGCGCGACGGCGCCGTGCTGCCCGTGCTGCACTTGAACGGCTGGAAGATCGCCAACCCGACGATCCTCTCGCGCATACCGGAGGAGGAGCTCGCGTCGTACCTGCGCGGCAGCGGCTGGGAGCCTAGATTCGTCACGGGCGACGAGCCCGCCGCCGTCCATCAGGCGATGGCGGCCGCGATGGACTCTTGCGCCGACGCGATCACTTCCATCCGCGCCGCGGCGCGCGACCGGGGCGAGACCGCTCGCCCGAAGTGGCCGATGATCGTCCTGCGCACGCCGAAGGGCTGGACCGGGCCGAAGACGATCGACGGCGCCCCGATCGAGGGAACTTTCCGCTCGCACCAGTTCCGCATGAACGACATGGAGCGCGAGGGCCGCGTCGAGCTGCTCGAGGGCTGGCTCAAGTCGTACCGCCCCGAGGAGCTCTTCGACGAGGCCGGCGCGCCGCGGCCGGAGATCGCGGCGCTTTCGCCCAAGGGCGAGCGCCGCATGAGCGCCAGCCCGCGCGCGAACGCCGGGCGGCTCGTGCGCGAGCTCAAGCTGCCGGACCTGGCGCCGTACGGTCTCGCCGTGCCGCGCCCCGGCTCCGTCGACGCGGAGTCCACGCGGGTGCAGGGAAGATTGATGCGCGACATCATCCGCGACAACCGCGGCCGCTTCCGCGCGTTCAGCCCGGACGAGAACTCGTCCAACGGCTGGACCGCCGTCTACGAGGCCGAGGCGAACTGCTTCATGGACGAGCCGCTGCCGGGAGCGGCGAACGTCTCGCGCGACGGCCGCGTGATGGAGGTGCTCAGCGAGCACCTCTGCGAGGGCTGGCTCGAGGGCTACCTGCTCACGGGACGCCACGGCTTCTTCAACTGCTACGAGGCGTTCGTCCAGATCGTCGCGTCGATGGCGACGCAGCACGCGAAGTGGCTCGACATGGCGCGCAAGGTGCCGTGGCGCGCGCCGATCGCGTCGCTCAACTATCTCTTGAGCAGCCACGTCTGGCGCCAGGACCACAACGGCTTCAGCCACCAGGCGCCGGGCTTTCTCGACCACGTGATCAACCTCAAGCCCGAGACGATCCGCGTCTACCTGCCGCCGGACGCGAACACTTTGCTGCAGGTGACCGACGCGGTGCTGCGCACCCGCGGGCTCGTCAACGTCGTCGTCGGCGGCAAGCACATGGCGCCGCAATGGCTCACGCCGGCGCAGGCCGCGCTGCACGCCGACGCCGGGATCGGCGTCTGGGAGTGGGCCGGGAGCGAAGGCGCCACGGGCCCGGACGTCGTCCTCGCCTGCTGCGGAGACGTTCCCACTCAGGAGATCCTCGCCGCCGCCGAGCTGCTGCGCGCGCGCGTGCCCGAGCTCTCCGTGCGCGTCGTCAACGTCATGGATCTCATGAAGCTCCCCGCGCCGCACGAGCACCCGCACGGGCTGCCCGAGGGCGAGTTCTCCGATCTCTTCGGAGGCGGCAAGCCCGTCGTCTTCGCCTTCCACGGCTACGCGGGGCTCATCCACCGCCTGATCCGCTCGCGCGGAAACTCGAGCCGCTTCGAGGTCCGCGGGTTCAAGGAGGAGGGCTCGTGATCGACGCCGTTCGACACGCTCGTGCGCAACGACATGGACCGGTGGAGCCTGGCGCTCGCGGCCGTCGAGGCCGCGGACGCGGCGCCCGCGCGGCGCGCGCTGCTCCGCCAGGAGCTGCGCGACAAGCGCGCCGAGCACCGCCGCCACGTCGAGGAATACGGCGAGGACCTGCCCGAGATCCGCTCGTGGCGCTGGGGAGCGGTTCCCGCCGCGCCGCCGCCGGCGCCCGTGGTCCTCGTGGATCGCGAGACGATGACCGGCGCGCTCTCCCGCCTCGAGGCGCCGAACCTCTCTTAGCGGATGACCGCGAGCGTGCCCCGCGCCCGGTGGCCGGCGGGGCACGAGATCACGTAGAGATAGATGCCCGACGGGACCCGGACGCCGCCCGCGTCCGAGACGTCCCAGGCGGCCGCCCCCGCGGGCGACGCCGACAAGGTCCGCACGGGGCGCCCCGAGAGGTCGAAGACGCGGATCTCGCTGCCCGGCGGGACGCGGTCGATCGTGAGGCTCAGCGCGGCGTGGCGGTCGGCGCGCCACGGGTTCGGGAACGCGCGCATCGCGCTCAGATCCGTCGCGAGGGCCGGAATGCCCGGAGCGGGCGGCGGCGGCGGAGCGGGCGGAGGAGCCGGCGGCGGAGCGGGCGGCGGAGCGGGCGGCGGCGCGCCGCCCGCGAGCGCCTGCGCGTTCGTCCGGACGACGGTGCCGAGCGCCGCGCGCGGGACGAGCCAGTCGAGGAAGCCGCGCAAGGTCGCCTCGGTCATCGAGTCGATCCCGCAGCCGTCGCAGACGCGGTGCATGATGAACGAGACGAGCCCCCCGCCCGAGGCCTCGGCCTCGGTCACGAAGGCCTGGAGCTCGCCGAGCGAGGCGTTCGACTGCACGAGCTTGACCGTGCGCAGCGCGTAGCGGTCCGGCGGTGGCAGAGGCTCGGCGTCGGGGCAGCCGGCGCAGCCGATCCCGCCGACGGAACGGGCGTTCGAGTAGCCGCACTCCGCCGCCATCGCCTTGACCGGCGCGTTGTACGAGCCGTACGGATACGCGAAGGAGACGGGAGAAAAGCCCCACGAGACGAGGCGGCCCCGGTCGGAGCAGACGTGTTCGCGCAGTTCGGCCTCCCCCATCCCCGTCAGCTGCGAGTGCCTCAGCGAGTGCCCCGCGATCTCGTGGCCCGCGCCCGCGATCGCGTCGAGGTTCGCGCGGCTCATGTAGAACGAGCTCGTGCCGATCCGCTCGGAGTTCACGTAGAAGGACGCCTTGAGCCCGCGCGCGTTCAGGAGCGAGACGGCGGTCATCTGGTCGGCGGTGACGTCGTCGAAATGGAGGCTCACGACGGTCGCGGCCCCCGCGGGGAGCGCGAGCAGCAGGGCGAGCGCCGCGAGGATCACGCCTTCCTCCCCGCGGGGAAAGCGAGAGCCACCGAGAAGCCGTGCGTGTCTCCGAGCGGGCCCATCGGCACCCACGCGTAGTCGAAGCGCGCCGGGCCGAACTTCACGCCGAAGCCGGCGGTGAGGCCCGCGAGCGCGGAGGTCTCGCGCGGCGAGTCCGTCCTGTAGCCGGCGCGCAGCGCGACGAGCTCGCCGGGCACCCACTCGACGCCCGCGCGGCCGGACAGGAGGTCGGCCCGGTCCGCGACGGCCTCGAGGGCGAGCATCCAGGCGCGCGCGGCCTTCCACGCCGCGCCGAGCCGCAGCGAGCGCGGGAGCTCCTCGCCCTCGTCGAGGAACTTGAGACGCGTGCCGAGGTTCGACGCCGCGGCGCCGAGGAGCAGGCGGTCGCTCGCCTCGACGCGCAAACCGAGGTCGATCGCGGCGGCGGTCGCCGTCGCGTCGGCGATCCGCGCGGAGATGAGCTTGCCCGAGACGCCGGCGCTGACGCGCTCGCTCACGGGCCGGCCGTAGGCGAGCGTGTACGCGCCGTAGTAGGACGAGAAATTCCCGGCGCGGTTGCCCGCCGCGTCGTAGGACGGCGCGTCCTTCGGATGGAGGAACTGGACGGCTCCGCCGACGCCGCCGTCGCCGAGCGGCGCCGCGAAGCCCGCCTGCTCGTAGCCGATCGCGGCCGCGTACTCGAGGTGCATGGCCGCGAGCTCGAGCGACGGGACGAACGCGAGGCCAGCCGGGTTCCAGACCGGGGCGAACGCGTCGTCGGCGAGCGCCGTGTAGGCGCCGCCGAGCGCGGCAGCGCGGCCGCCGACGGGGATGTCGAGGAAGCTCGTTCCGCCGAGCGCGTCGGCGCGCGCCGGCGCGCGCGCCAGCGCCGCCGCGAGCAGGGCGGACAAAAGCCGGAGGGCGGCGACGGGGCGCGTTCGTCGCATCTGACGCCATCATAGTCGCGCCGCCCAGGCGCCGCCATTTACGCGCCGTAACCCTTTCTTTGTTAGAATGAGCGCCGTGGACAACCGGCCGCCGCTCCCCCTGATCGCGGGCGTTCTGCTCGCCTTGGCCGTCTCGGGCGCGTTCGCTTATCGCCGCCACGCCGCCAACAAGCTCGTCCAGCGCAAGGCGGAGTGCCGCGCGCTCGCGAAGGCGCTCGACAAGACCGTCCGCGGAAAGAACCCGCGCGTCTACGAGAGCATCGTCGAAGACCGTTGGGACGAGAAGGCCGGCCGCTGCCTGGCGGCGCTCGAGTACCACTACAAGCCCTGCGACGACAAGCTGCGCGAGCGCGTCCCCGCGCTGTGCGAGGGCCCCGACGCCGACATCGGCCTCTACTCCTTCGAGTCCGGCGGCGCGCGGCCGATCGTCATGTGCGAGCGCAAGTACGACACCGGCGAGGGCGGCTGCTCCGAGCCCGTCTACGGCGACGACGGGTCCTTGATCTCCTCCCGCGAGGTTCCCGCCGACGAGTTCCCCCGTCTCAAAGCCGAGCTGTTCCCCGCCCCCTCGACGCCTTAAAGCCTGGCACCGCCGGGTTGACGGCGATCAATGACCGCCTCTCGCGGCCGTTTGGTATAATCTCTCAATGGATCAGAAAAACCCGTTGGATTTTCGCGGTCAGGGGCTGTGGGCGGTCGTCCTCGGAGGCTCCTCCGGATTCGGCCTCGCGACGGCTAAAAGACTGGCACGCGCCGGCTTCAACATCCTGATCGGCCACAAGGACAAGGAAGGCACCGTCGAGACGGTGATCAAGCCCCATTTCGACGAGATCCGCGCGCAGGGCGTCAAGCTGGTCACGCACAACGTCAACCTCTTCGACGACGAGGGCCGCGGCGAGGTCTTCGAGTCCATCATGGCCAACGCCGGCGCCGGCAAGGTCCACCTCTTCATGCAGTCGATCGCGGCCGGCTCCTGCCGCCTCATGATCGAGGACAAGACCCCCGACTTCCGCGGCCAGGCGATCAAGGGCCTCGCCGACGCGCTCGGCATGCCCGTCGAGAAGGTCAAGGCGGCCGTCAATACGGCGTTCCACGACAAGGGCTGCGACGCGCTCCATACGCTCGCCGACTCGCGCATCCCGTACCGCGACGAGCTCCTGACGCAGGACGACCTCGCCAAGACCATCTTCATGATGGGCTACGACTACCTCCTCTGGAGCCGCGAGCTCTGCAAGGAAGGCCTCTTCACGAAGGACGCGCGCGTCGTCGCCATGACGTCCGAGGGCAACGAGGTCGCGTGGAAGGGCTACGCGGCCGTCTCCGCGGCGAAGACCGCGCTCGAGGCGTCCTGCCGCGCGATGTCCGTCGAGCTCGCGCCCTACGGCGTCTCCTCCTACATCGTGCAGGCCGGCATCACCGACACGCCCGCCGGCAACGCGATCCCGAACTTCGACCTCATGAAGGCGCAGGCGCGCATCCGCAACCCGTTCCACCGCCTGACGACTCCCGAGGACGTCGCCGAGACGATCCTGGGACTCTGCGGCCCGACCTTGCGCTGGGCGAACGGCTCCATCCTGCGCGTCGACGGCGGCGAGGCCGTCTCGGGGCTCGCCTAAGCGATGAGCCAGCCTTTCAACATCCTCGGGATGGGCTGGGCCCTCCCGAAGACCGTCATCGACAACGACTTCCTCCATAAGGAGGTCGG